>NZ_LT629759.1:1800000-2100000 GCF_900105025.1 Parafannyhessea umbonata
CCTGAAGATGCGCACGCTCTCCGTCCTGGCAGACTACGTGCTGGTAGAGGCCGACGGCGCCGCGCGCCACCCGCTGAAGGCGCACGCAAGCCACGAGCCCGTCATTCCCGCCGGGGCGGACCGCGTGGTGCAGGTGGTGGGTGCCTCCGGCTTTGGCCAGCCCGTAGCGCAGGCCGTGCACCGGCCGGAAATCTTCTGCAAGCTTGCGGGCTACGGCGATGCGGACGTGGCCACGCCAGAGCTGGTGGCACGGGCCATCGCCCACGAGCACGCCGGCGGCCTTAGGGCGGACGTCCTTCTCGTCAGCCAGGTAACGCCCCAGGGCGAGAAGAACGTGCGGTCCTTTGAGCAGGCGCTTCGGGAAGAGGGAGACCAGACGCCGCTCGTCACGTGGCCCGCGCTGGGCTGACACGGACACGGCGACGCGGCACGCCACGGGCTGTGAGCGCCATGGGCCGTGGAGGTCGACGGCCGCCGCGTGCCAAACCCTAGCGCATGAACGCCGGCATGTCGCCCGTGGGGGCCGCTGCCGCGATCTGCTCCAGCGCGGCCGCGACGCTGTCGTCGCGCGAGGGGCCAATGTGCCAGCGCGCTGCCTTGGCCACGTCCGCGCTCGCGTTGGCAACGGCAACGGAATTTGGCACCGCGGATATCATGGGCAGGTCGTTTTCCGAATCGCCAAACGTCGCCACCTCTTCCAGCGTCACGCCCAGCTCGCGGGCAAGCTCGCGCACGCCGGCCGCCTTGTCCCACCCACGCGGCGTGATGTCGATGAGCGGGGCCGTGGGACTAGGGAACACGAAGTCGAGGCCCGGGCACTCCGCGCGCAGCAGGTCGCGCACGCGCACCAGGCGCTCGCGCGGGCCGGACACGTGCACGTTCGCCTTGATCCACGGCGTGGGTCCAAGCTCGGCGCGCGTGGGGTGGCCAACCTCGCTCATGACCTCCGGGTGACCCTCCAGGCTCGCCACGTTGCGCTTTACCAGAATCGCCTGGCCGTCGCCAAACACGTCGTACACCGCAAGGGCCGCACCCTCCACATCTTCCAACACGTCCTGCGCACGAGCAAGCGACGCGGGGTCGAGCACCTCCTGGTGCGCAAGCTCGCCGTCGATGTAGACCATCTGGCCGTTGCAGAACGCGCCCGTGGCAAAGCAGGTGGCGTCGCCCGCAAACATCCAGCCCATGGCCGAGGGCACGCGACCCGTGACAGGCCCAACGTGCAGCCCCGCGTCGACCATCGCGTGCATGGCCGCGATCGCGCGGTCCGAGGCGCGCGGCGCGCCAACGGGAATGAGCGTGTCGTCCAGATCGGTCAGGGCAAGCTTGATCATGTTCTTCTCCAAAGTCTTGCGGATGTATGTGCGGGAAGGCACCGGGCGAGAAGGTCGTGGCCAACGCGGCAGTGGGCGCGGACGGGGCTACTCCCCCAGCAGGGCCGCCACCTGCGACACGGGCCGCAGCGGACGGGCGTTTGCGGGGTGGCCGCCCACGATCTTCTCCATCCACACCATGTCATACCAGCGACCAAACTTGTAGCCACAGCCGTGGAAGCGACCGACCCACTCAAAGCCCAGGTGGGTGTGGAACTCCACGCTCGCGCGCGTGAGGTAGGGATCGTCCGGCGCGGCGGGGTAGCCTATGCACGCGTTGAGGTTCGTGACGCCCATAGCCGCAAGCAGGCGTTCGAGCGTGGCGTACAGCGCGCCGCCCACGCCGCGGCCGTGCGCGTCCTGCGCCACATAGATGGAAAGCTCGCAGGCCCAATCATACGCCTTGCGCTCCTTGAGCGGCCCGGCGTACGCGTAGCCCAGCGCACGGCCGTCCGTGGACTCCGCCACAAGGTAGGGGTAGCGCTCGAGCGTGTGCGCGATGCGTTGGCGGAAGTCTTCCACGCTGGGGACGTCCCACTCGAAGGTTATGGCCGTGTCGCGCACGTACGGCACGTAGATCGCAAGCAGGGCCGCGGCATCATCCGGCGTCGCCATCCTGATGCGCGGACCCTCCCCCGCCGCCGTGCCAGCCTCTTGTTGCACCATGATCCTCCCCGTCGCTTGTGCTCACGAGCACCAGACTACTACGGGTGGATGCTCGGCGGGCGCGGGCACGCAACCTTTCACATACGGGATGATGGGCAGGCGTATCAGGAGGTTTTCGCCTGCGAGCAATACTTTTCTCCCATTGTTCTGCCCTTGCTCCAAAAGCTCCCTGTGCGCGTTCTGGCACGCCATCGGGCTTTCGGTCATCGTTGCTCAAGCTTGTTCATATGTGACCGATTACATTAATACTTGTTATATAATTATCGATTCATATTCATTATTTAAAAGTACTAATAATCAAATCCATACTCCAAGTACAACGCTCCTAGGGCGATGTGAAACACGGAGTCCCTACGATGGTGTTTGCGAAAATATCTGCCGGAGAAGGGCTCTGGCGACAACGCAAGTGGGACCCTCAGGAACCTTTCCCCGAAGGGCAGACGTATGGAATCGACCGCTGCTGAAGAGGCCGGGGGTCGCCTATACTAATCTGAACCTTAAGCTGCGCAAACCTTGGACTGGAAGAACCCTGAGGGGGGTCTCCCACTCTTAGAAGCTGCGCTTGCTCTGAGGATCCGTCTACTAAAAATACTGGATTTCGAGGAAGAAGAATGAACGGTCGCTACGAATTTGAGGGAAACGAACTTGCCGGGAGGAGCATAGCCTTTGGCAAGAAGCTGAGCACAATGGACACGGCCGAGGGACTTAAGGTTGTTGAACTGTGTGGTGGCACACCACAGAAGAGCGTCACCAAGTCAACTGAGGTCCTTGTCGTCAGCAACGACGTCATGGCGTCTGTGAATGGAAGTCATGAGGTTCCCATCTACGTTAAAGATGCTCTTGGTTCTGGCATCAATGTCATCAGTGAAGACGAGTTTTGGCACTTGATTGGCATGAGAGCCGGAGATGGTGGGGTTGCCGACAGGTGGATCATCGTGGACGACGAGCTCGCCGGCGGAAAAGTCGATGTCAGCAATGAACCGGGATGGGACGGCCACAAAGCCCCGTATAAGCTGTTCATCCAGCACACGACCATCAAGTCAACCACCGACGGCGGCTGGAACATTATCGATTGTGGTCCGCTCGATGAGCGTGGGTTTCCCAAATTTGGCTCGCAGCCTTGGTACTCAAGGCCAGATAAAAAGGACATGGGCCGCGTTCCAGCGACGGACGATGAGCTCGACTATAGGGATCTCATAGGCAAGGTCGTCATAGCAGACGCCTATGCGCCCGAATCGTGTGCATATCTGTTTGATGGCCTCCAATACTGTGCTGAGTTCGATCTGCAGAAGCTCGACTCGTCAAAGGCAACTTCGATGGCAAACATGTTTAGAGGATGCTCTTCCATCAAGACTCTGCTTGACATCGGGTCCCTCGACACGTCGAACATGACGAGCATGAGCGGGATGTTCTTCGGCTGTATGTCACTACGAGTCATTGACATGCTCAAATGGGATATGAATTCCCTGAGGTGTGCAACATCGATGTTTTCAAATTCCCCTGCGTTTGCACTGGTAAATGACAAAGCAGTCCAAAGGCTCCAATCAAGCGAGGTCGATGCTAGCAACATGTTTGATTCGGGAACTATGTACGGAACATGGCTTAAGTCATCCGCGATATAGGGGGCAAAGATGCAATTCGGAAAGACAAGCGAAAAGACAAGACGCGTCGGTAAATTGATAAAAGAAGTCACTGCGCTGGGTCAGCATCAAAAGGCCGACATAGACGATGTGAGAGGACTTCTCGAGTTAATAGAGACGGAATACTCTGACGTACAAGATGACGTGTTTGTAAGCTCGCTTGTCGCCGTATTAAGGGATATCGATAAAGACGGGAGGGTCGATAGTGTGGAAAGAAATCTACTCCTGTCCTTTGAGAAGACACTCGACGAACCTATATCTAACGAGCCAATTACGGAGGTATCGGGCCAAAACTTCGTTCTCACGGGAGACTTCGACATACAAGGTGGTAAGCAAACTATCGAGGAAATGATCTCCGCGGCTGGCGGCGTCGTAAAAAGTAGCACGTCGAAAAAGGTCCAGTACGTCGTACGTGGCAACAAGGGTAGTGAGGCCTGGTCATTCGGAAACTTTGGAACGAAGATTGAGAAAGCTCTGACTCTTAATCTAACCGGCAAAGCACAAATAAAGATTGTTTCGGAGAACGCGCTGCTTGCCTATTTCAAGCGGAACAGCCAAGACGCAATGGACGTTCTGCATAACCAAAAAGCAAGGTTCGACGCTCAATGGAATTCTGCCAAAGTGGTCTCGAATACTTTTACCGGGCTCACCAATGGCCAACAAAAAGTGTTCGACCTAGTAAAGAGCGGACATAACGTATACCTGACAGGACTTGGCGGAACGGGAAAGTCTTATGTGCTAAATAAAATAATCGAGTGGGCGGATAAAACAGGCAAGAACGTGATTGTTTGCGCACCAACCGGGATAGCTGCTCTGAACATCGGAGGCTCGACAATACACAGGGCGCTAGACATAAGCCCAAATAAAACGCTTCAGATGGACCCATCTCCGGCAATCAAGGACGGCTCGCCGATACCCGAGTGCGACCTGATGATTATCGATGAAATCTCAATGTGCAGAATGGACCTGTTCGACTACCTCTCTGAAGTTCTTTTCATGGCTGCCCGAATGAGGAAGAAAGAGGGAAAACCCTGCTGCCAGCTCGTCGTTGTCGGAGACTTCTGCCAACTTCCGCCAGTTGTACAAAAAAGCGAGCGCCCGATACTTGAGCAAAAATATGGATTTGATGTTGGTGGCGCATACGCGTTTATGGGCAATTATTGGAACAGGTGGTCCTTTGAAGCTGTTGAGCTTACTGAGGCGATAAGACAAAGGGATTCAAGCTTTGTTGCCGCGCTCAATGCCTGTAGGGTTGGAGACACAAGAGGGGTGCACTGGATTTCAGAGCACTCTTCGAAACGCCCGATAGAGAACGCAATAGTACTCTGTGGCCGCAACTCAAAAGCAGATAGCGAAAACAACAAGCGGCTTAGAATGATAGATGCTCCGTTTACCACGTACGTCGGCGAAAAGACCGGAGAAGTTGAAGAGAGGGATATACCAACGCCAGAACATCTGACGCTTAAGCCAGGTGCTCGCGTCATGTCACTAATTAACGACCGCGAGGACACGTATATGAATGGAACCCTCGGAACAGTTATTGAGTGCGAAAAAGACGGCGTTACGGTTGCGTTCGATGGAGGACAAACTAAGTTCGTGCCTTTGTATTCATGGAACATAACAAAGCCGACAATGGTCGACGGAAAGACGAGAAGCAAACCGATCGGTACATACAAACAGGTACCTCTAAAGCTTGCCTGGGCAATAACAATCCATAAGTCGCAAGGCCAAACTTTCGATTCGGCAACAGTGTTTCCAGAGTGTTGGGACTATGGACAGTTGTATACGGCTTTGTCACGCCTCACGAGAGTCGAGAATCTATACATCGCAGAACCAGTTAACGATAGCTTTTTAAAGACATCGCCAGACGTTATTAAATTCCTAGAAGGCCACTATGAGGGACATCTGCACGGAGAGTCATAGGGAGCGATCATTACCCATCTAACCCATACTCTAAGTGCAACGCTCCTAAGACTGGAGAATCACGCGACGGCAGGCAAGCAGCCCGCGATGACCACGCTCGCCACGCCGATGAGCGCGAGCGGGATGCAGCCATCTACAAAGGACGGCAGCGCACCCAGCCGGTAATACAGCACGTAGCACACAAGGCTCACGGCAAAGCCCACCACGGCGAGAAGGGCCACCAGCGTGGCTGCACCCGCCTGCCCGGCACGGCCCAGTGCCAGCGCGCAGAGCGCCTCCATCCCCAGCCACGCCACAAAGAGCACGAGCTCCGTGGTGGGCTGACGCCCAAAGACGCGCTGCGTCACCGCAAGAAGCACCAGGTACAGAGCCACGGAGCCAACCGTGCAGCCAAGCGCAGCGCCGCCTGGGGCAAGCGTCGCCGCTCCCCCGCAGGCGCGCGTGGCGCCCCACACGCCGCAGACGACGGCACCCAGGATCGACACGACGCCCACAACGCGCAGCGGGCCCTGCGCCTCGCCCCCGCCAACCTTGGGCCAGAAAAATATCGCCCACCATGCAAGGTACAGCGCACAACACGCGGCCATCAGCCAATGGCCCTGTCTCATCTGCTCAAACGCGACGCCACCCATGGCCAGCCTCCCTTGCGGCGCCGTCCCGTGGCGGCACCCGCAAGCCCCATGATAGCAACGTCGCACGGGAAGCCCGGGCGCTGCAGCGTCACGCCCTACGCGCGCTCGCGCAGCATCTTGGTGAAGGAGGTGTCAGAATGGCGCGCCCACAGCACATAGACCAGCACGCTCACCACGCAGGCAAGCGACACGATGGACCACATGGCGGAATATCCCAGGCCCGTGATGAGTGAGCCCGCGACGCCGCCGCCCAGGCCATAGCCAATGTCGTAGCCGCACAGGAACGTGGAGTTGGCCGATCCGCGCGTCTGGTCCGTGGAGGTGTGGACGGCCATGGACTGCAGGGACGGCTCGAGGCCGCCAAAGGCGTAGCCCGCGAGCATGGCAGAGATGATGTACGTCACGGTGTTGGGCACAAAGGCAAGCAGCAAGAACGCGACGAGCATCGCCCCGTTGCACGTATAGACAAAGGCCGCCTCGCCCTTCTCGTCCACAAGCTTGCCCAGCGTGACGCGCACAAGCAGCAGCATGGCGGACATCACGAGGAAGTAGATCGAGCCCGAGGGCAGGCCGTTTTCGGACGCGAAGATTGCCACGAAGTTCTCCAGCGCGCCAAAGGTGAACATGAACACGAGCATGGTCACCGTGGCGGGCAGGGAATCCCGGTTGATGATCGTGCGCAGGTCAAGCTTCTTCTTGGGCACGTCGATCTTGGGCGCGTGGATGAACGAGAAGAGCACCAGGCCAACCGTCGCGATGATCGCCGCGGCCGCATAGAGCGCCTTGAAGCCGAGGCCCTCCATGAGCGAGAGACCCAGCGCCGGCGCGATGGCGGAGGCAAGCGCCGTGGCCATGCCAAAGTAGCCCATGCCCTCTGCAAAGCGCGGGCGGCAGATGACGTCGGACGCGACCGTGGCCGTGGTCGAGTTAGAGAACGAGAGTCCCACGCCGTGCATCATGCGGAACGCGATCGCCACGGACAGCGTGGGGACCATGATGTAGCCAAGCGGCGCCAGGCCCATGAGCAGGAGCCCCGCCACCAGCGCGGCGCGGCGCACGCCGTTATCGAGCCACCAGCCCACAAACGGGCGGATGACCACGGCGATGAGCGAGAAGGCCGCGGCGCACATGCCCGCGACCGCCTCCGTGCCGCCAAGGCTCTGGATGTAGAACGGGAAGGTCTAGAGGCTCATGATGTGGTTGGTGAAGACGCACAGGTTCACCAGGATGATGAGCACGAGGTCGCGCGTCCAGAGCTTGGGCTGGGCGTGGGGCGAGCCCTTGGCCGCCGCGTCCCCCCGTGCTGCCTGCTTTGCGTTCTGTACGGAATCCTGCATGAAAAAATCCCTCCTAGACGATTCCATCCACCGTCCGGCAAGGGATTGCAGTCTTCTGGCGCACGACCGGATCGCTCCGGACGGGACGCTCGACATGAAAGCAGCTGGCTTGCACGGCTCCCGTGCGACCGGGCGCGATGGTCGGCACGCGCGGGCACCATGTGCGCTGCTGGCGTCTCTGGCTGGGCGGCATAGATATCAACTGGACTTACGCCGTTGGGCAGCTCATTGACGTGTGCAATTATAGACGAGCGTCCGCGCGATGGCCGTGGGTCGAAATGTAAGAAAACAGCTTACCCACAGGAGCGGAGAAGGACGAGGGGCCCGCTCGCGAACCCCCTCTCTACGTGTTGATTTTGTTCCACCCTCCACGCGTGGTGCTAAGGTAGCCCTTGCGTGTAGCGCAAAGCTGCTGCGACCAGGTGCCCCACAACGTCACCAGGAGCAGCGATACAGTGTAGTCAGCAAAGCGTGCGACGGCCCGGATTGGGCGGTCGCACGCTTTTTTGTGTGGCGCCGTCGCACGCGGCGCCGGAAGGGAGCCGGCAAGCATGCCAAAGAACCGCATCCAGGGAATCATCTTCGGAATCCTCATGTCCGTCACCATGGCCTACGGAATGGAGGTCTACAACGTCGCATGGAAGATGGGCATCCCCACCATACCCGGCGGCTTCTCCAACATGACGAACGTGGTGTTCTGGGACGCGCTGCTCGAGGCGGCCTACATGTGGATCTTCGTGTTCCTGTTCTCCAACCTCTGGGGCACGCGCGGCGGAGCTGCCCTGGCCGAGAAGATCGTGGACCCCGAGCGCGACGGCGCCTTTGTGCAGGGCACCATCCGCTCGTGCTGCACCGTGCTCATCATGTGCCCCACGATGAGCCTCGTGGCATCGATCCTCTTCAACGTAATCCTCGCAGGCATGCCCATGGCGCAGCTTCCCGCCATCTGGGTCGGGACCCTCATCAAGAACTTCCCCATGGCGCTGCTGTGGAACCTGTTCGCCGCGGGTCCAGTCTCCAGGCTCGCGTTCCGCAAGCTCTTCTCGCGCGTGGGCATGCACGACCAGGCGAGCGACCCCGCCGTGGGCGCCGGTCTTGCAGATGGCTCCCGCCTCGCTCCCGAGTACGTCGAGGCTGAGTCCAGGGACTAGGCCCTCACCGGCTCGCCCTCTCGTGTCTCGCCGTCCTTCTGGCCGTGGGCATGGCTGTCACGCTCGCGGGGTGCGGGGGAGGCGGCTCCATCAAGCTGAGCGACTCGGTGCCCTCCGGCTTCAAGTCGTGCAAGGTGGATGACATGAGGGTCGCCTATGGCCTCGCAGCCTGAATCATCAGATGCCGTCACAATGGGGGCGATAATGGGTTCGAGGGGGTATGCCATGAGCCTGGGGTACGGAGGGGTCTGCAGAAAGGCGCTTGAGGACGAGGGGCGACTCTTCCAGTAGCACTCGAACGAGACCGAACATGCGCGCTGAAGCAGTGCCTAACGGATGATTCCTTAATTTCGGTTAAGCCAGTCCCCGGGGGGCAAAGGGGCTCCAGTCCGGTGACCCGCCTCCCTCGAGAGGCCAGCCACGAGCATCGCGGGTCGGTCCCCAGCCTCACTACCCCGCCTCACTCGAGGCCCAGCGTCGGTTAAACGACCTCCCCCGTGAAAGAGCCGCTTACGCAAAGCGTGAGGCGGGGCGGGCCAGCGTGCCCACGCGGCATCCGACCCAGGCCCGCCCACGCCCAACGGCCGCGCCTACAGGCTCTGGCGGAAGATCTTCTCGACCTCCTCGGTCGTGAGCTTGTGGTAGCCGCCGTCCAGGATGATCGTGGCCTTGACCGCGGCGGGGATGTTCTCCTTTGTGAGGCCGAGCTCGCTGGCGTGGCGCACGACGCCGATCTGGTCCATCCAGTCGCTCATGGCGGCGAGGCTGGCCTCGGCGAGCTGCTCGTCCGTCTTGCCGTCCGCGGGGACGTCGAACACGCTCGTGGCGAAGCGCGCGAACTTCTTCACGCCATACGGCATGACCAGGCGGTAGTACGGCAGCGCCACGGCCGAAAGCGTCATGCCGTGCGTGGCGTCCGTGACGGCGCCGATGGCCTGGCCCAGCATGTGGACCTCCCAGTCCGTGGACTTGCCGCACGCGATGAGCGTGTTGAGCGCCCACGTGCACACCCAGCTGATATTGGAGCGGGCCTCGTAGTTGGTGGGGTCCTTCACGGCAATGCGGCTTGCGTGCACCAGGCTGCGCATGAGGCCCTCGGCGATGTAGTCGCTCGTGTTGTCGTCGGTGCCCGAGAAGTACTGCTCCTGGATGTGGTTGAACGCGTCGAAGATGCCGGCGCGCATCTGGTAGTCGGGCACGGTGAACGTGAGCTCGGGGTTCACGATGGCGAACTTGGGCATCACGTCGCTGCCGAAGACGTGGCCGATCTTGAGGCCCTCCTCGTGGTTGGTGATGACGGAACCGGCGTTCATCTCGGAGCCGGTGCCGCTCATGGTGAGGATGTCGCCCACGGGGATGATCTTGCCGGTAGGCTGCTCCATGTTGAGGTACAGGTGCTCCCAGGGGTCGCCCTCCGTCCAGGCAGAGACGGACACGCCCTTGGCGTAGTCGATGGTCGATCCGCCGCCCACGGCCAGGATCAGGTCCACGTCGTTTTCGCGCGCGACCTTGGCGCCCTCGCGGAGCTTGTCTGCCGTGGGGTTGGACATGACGCCCGGCACCTCGACCACGGTCTTTCCGGCGGCCTCGAGCGCCGCGATCACCTTCTGGTACAGGCCGCTGCGCTTGATGGAGCCGCCGCCGTACGTAAGCAGCACCTTGGGGCCAAACTTCGCCAGCTCGCCGGAAAGCTCGTCCAGGGCGTTGGGGCCAAAGTGAAGCCGGCAGGGGTTCTCGTAGGTAAAGTCGCCAAGCATGCGCGTTCCTTCCATTCGAATGGTTCGACACGCCCGTTATAGGACCTAAACCTAGCTTTAAGTCCAGCGACGGTTCCAATCGCTCACAACTCGACCACAAGGGCCCGGGATGGGACCAGGCCTCACCCCACGACGGCGATGCAGCCCGCGACGACGGCGCTCACCACGCCGATGAGCACCAGCGGCACGCACCCGTCCACGAACGAGGCCAGCGCGCCCAGCCGGTAGTACAGCACGTAGCACACTAGGCTCACGGCAAAGCCCGCCACGGCGAGAAGAGCCACCAGCGTGGCCGCGCCCGCCTCTCCGGCGCACCCCAGCGCCAGCGCGCAGAACGCCTCCATGCCGAGCCATGCCACGAAGAGCACGAGCTCCGTGGTGGGCTGCCGCTGGAACGCGCGCTGCGTCACCGCAAGCAGCACAAAGTAGAGAGCCGCGGACCCCAGCGCAAACCCCCAGGGCGCCCAGGCTGTTGATTTTCAATAGGAACTGCGCGGATGTCGCACGGGGACCTGACCACCGTACGCATCGGGAATTGAGCAGTATTCGCATGGGGGCCGTGCCCGGGCCGCGCAAGGGGCACGGCCCCCGCTATGTTTCCTCCGGGCGGGATTGATGATGAGTCGGACGAGGCCCGCCCGGAGAGGAAGGAAGGATGACCGTGCCCCTTGACACAAGACAGGCTATCAGGGAACTGGACGCCGGTGGTGCGTCCAGGTCGCAGATAGCGCGCGAGCTCCATGTGAGCCGCAACACCGTCCGCAAGTACGCGGACATGGAGGACATGTCGCCGGCCGCGCCCGTGAGCGCGAGGCCGCACCCCGCGATCGACGCCGACGCCGCGTGGGTGGACTCCGTCCTGGAGGCCGACCTCGGCGCGCCCAGGAAGCAGCGCCACACGGCGAAGAGGATCTACGACAGGCTGGTGGAGGAGCGCGGCTACGCGGGCTCCTACTCGACCGTGTGCCGATACGTGGGCGAGTGGAGGCGCGGGCACTCGCGCTCCCCGCGCGAGGGCTACCTCGAGCTCGCCTGGGAGCCCGGCACCGCGCAGGTCGACTACGGGTCGTTCCGCGCGGTCGTCGCGGGCGTCCCGCGCACCCTCAGGCTCCTCGTCGTGACGCTGCCCCACTCGAACGCCCGCTTCTGCGTGGCAATGGAGCTCGAGAGGTCCGAGTGCCTCTGCTGGGGCCTGCGCCTCGTCTTCGAGTGGGCCGGGCGGGCCCCGCGCGTCCTCGTGCTCGACAACGCCACGGAGGCCGGGCGCATGCTCCGCGGCATCGTCACCGAGTCCGAGCTGTTCTCGCACTTCAGGGCCCACTACCGCTGCGAGGTCCGCTTCTGCAACCCGCACTCCGGCAACGAGAAGGGCTCCGTCGAGAACGCCGTGGGGTTCCTCCGCCGGAACCTGCTCGTCCCCGTGCCCGAGGCCGCCTCGGTCGACGAGCTCAACGAGGGGCTCAGGGCCGGCTGCGAGCGGATCAACGCCGGCGCGAGGAACAGGGCCGGGGCGCCCACGCCGGAGGCGCTCCGCGAGGACCTCGCCGGGATGCTGGCCCTGCCGGGCGCGCCCTTCGACGCGGTCAGGTGGACGCACGCGCGCGCCGACAAGCGCGGCTACGTGCGCGTGGACGGCAACCTCTACTGCGTCGGGCCCGCCTGGCACGACCGCGAGCTCGTGGTGGGCGTGCGCGCCAGGTCGGTCGAGGTCCTCGCCGACCGGGGCAGGCGCGTCGCCACGCTCGCGCGCAGCTTCGGTGAGGGCGAGACCGTGAGGAACCCGGCGTCGCTGATCCCGGCGCTGGTGGCGAGGCCGAGGGCCTTCGGGGAGTCGACCATCAGGCGCGACATGCCCGGGGCGCTCGTGGGAGAGCTCGACCGCTGCGACAAGGCCGGGAGGAGGAAGGCCCTCAGGGCGATAGGGAGGGCGTCCGAGCACTCCGGCTTCGGCGCCGCCTGCGAGGCGGCCGCGAGGATCTTCGCGGGCGGCAGGGTCCCGGACGACGCGTCCTGCGACGCGCTCGCGAGGCGCGTGGCCGCGGGCGGCCCCGAGCCGGGGCAGGCCGACCTCGCCGTCTACGACGGCTTCCTCGGGGAGGCGGCGCGGGATGCAGAGTAGCGCGAGCGTGGCGGACGCGGTCGTGGAGGCCGGCAAGAGGTGCTCGCTCACGAAGTCCGTGCTCGCGGAGTGGGCCAGGAGGGGCACGCCCAGGCAGGTCGAGTACCTCCTCGGCTACCTCGAGGCCGAGGGCGCGAGCAGGGACGCCTCGAAGAGGGCGCAGCTCCTGAGGAGGTGCGCCCTGCCGCAGGCCAAGACCTTCGAGGGCTACGACTGGTCGTGCGTGTCCTGGCCGGACGGCTTCGGCAGGGACGACCTGCTCTCGCTGTCGTTCCTGGGCGGCCGCGAGGACCTCGTGCTCATGGGCGACGTCGGCACGGGCAAGACCCACATGGCCGAGGCGCTCTGCGTGCTGGCGTGCCAGTCGGCGCGGCCCGCGCGCTTCTTCACCGCCTCCTCGCTCGTCGGCAGGCTGCGCCGGGCCCGCGACGAGGGCAGGCTCGACCGCGAGCTCGCCCAGGTCGGCCGTGCCGAGCTGCTGGTCGTCGACGAGCTCGGGTTCCTCCCGCTCGACGTCGACGGGGCCAGGCTGCTCTTCCAGGTGGTCTCGCAGGCCTACGAGACGCAGTCCGTCGTCTTCACGACCAACCTGGAGTTCTCGAGGTGGGGGTCCGTCTTCGGCGACGACCAGATGGCCGCGGCCGTGATCGACCGCGTCGTCCACCACGGCAGGCTCCTCCAGTTCAGGGGCGAGTCCTACCGCGTGAGGCACGCGCTGATGTCCCCGGACGGGGGCGGCGCGGAGTAGGCGGTCCGGCGGCCGCGCCCGAAGCGGCGGAGGGCGGGCCCCGCGAGAATTGCGCAGGGCCCGCCCAAGTCAAGTGAGAAATCCGCTCAAATCCCGATGCGATATTCGCTCAAGAACTATTGACATAACACACCCAGGCGGCAGCGAGCCTTGCCGCTCCCCCACAGACGCGGGACGCCCCCAACAGGCCGCAGACGACGGCCCCCAAGATCGCCGCGACGCCCACGACCCTGAGCGCCCCGTGGGCAGACCCGCCGCACACCTTGGGCCAGAAGAATATCGCCCACCACAAAAGGTACAGCGCGCAGCATGCCGCCATCAGCCAATGGCCCTGCCTCATCTGCTCAAACGCAATGCCACCCATGGACAGCCTCCCTTGGGTTCGATCGCGGGAACGCCGCGGTCCCCGCACACCCATGATAGCAGCATCATCTACAAGCGTTTTACCTGCATGTTTGTCAGAATCCGCGAGTTTAGGTGTCGATTTCCGCGCTTCATGGTGTCGATTTCCGCGTTCTGCGGTGTCGATTTCCGCGCTGGCACGGCACCTCGCATGCAAAAAAGCGGCGCCAGCCACAGCCGACGCCGCCCCAAAAACTCGTGTGCCAGATTCGCGCTAGACCCTCGCGACGGCCTTGATCTCGACCTTGCCGCCGCCGGGAAGCGCCGCCACCTGGAACGCGGCGCGCGCGGGATACGGAGCCTCGAAGAACTCGGCGTACACCTCGTTCATGGCGCCAAACTCGCTGATGTCTGCCAAAAGGACGGTGGTCTCCACAACGTCCGCCATGGTGGCGCCGGCCGCGGCCAGGATGTTCTTCAGGTTCGTGAGGCTCTGGCGCGTCTGGGACTGGATGTCGTCGCCCGCAAGCTTGCCGGTTGCGGGGTCGATGCCCAGCTGGCCGCTCACGTTGATGGAGCCGTTCGACTCCACGCCCGCGCTGTAGGGACCAAGAGCCGCAGGTGCCTTATCGGTAACGATTGCCTTCTTCATGTTCTTCTCCTTACGTGATCGCGATGCGCCACGCGCGGCGGCGCACCCTTTGGTATGTCTGCCCTCCAACGGCCTTGCGGCCGAGAAGGGCCTTGGCGCCTGGCTCCGGCCTTTGCGGCCTTTGCGGCCCACTCCGGCATTCGGCGCGAGCTCGCTACGAGCGCGCCACGTACGTGCCGGGCTTTGCGCCCGTGGGCTCGCCGTCGCGCGCAACGAGCTCGCCGCCCACGAAGACCAGCCGCGCGCGGCCGTGCGCCTCAAAGCCCTCGTACGGCGTGTAGTCCACGGCCTGGTGCTGGGTGGCGGCGCCTATGGTCCAGCGCGCCGCCGGGTCCCACACGCACACGTCCGCGTCGGAGCCCGCTGCAAGCGCGCCCTTGCGCGGGTACATGCCAAACTCCCGCGCCGCCCCGGTCGAAAGCAGCCGGCAGAACTCCATGGGGCCCAGGTCGTCCTCGAACGTGGTCATCACCAGCGCGGGACGGTGCTCCACGCCGGGGCCGCCGTTAGGGATCTTGCGGAAGTCTGCGCGGCCCCGGTCCTTCTGGCCGTGCAGGTTAAAGCTGCAGTGGTCCGTGGAGATCTGGTCAACCTCGCCGGCAAGCACGGCCCGGCGCAGCGCCGCCACGTCCGTGGGCTTGCGCAAAGGCGGGCTCATCACGTACTTCGCACCCGCGAAGCCGTCCTCGCCGCGCTCCAGGTAGCGGGTGTCGTCCAGCAGCAGGTACTGCGGGCAGGTCTCCAGCATCGCACGCACGCCGTGCTCGCGGGCGGCACGCACCTCCTCAAGCCCCAGCTCCGTGGAGCAGTGCACCACGTTCACGCGGGCCCCCGTCAGGTGCGAGAGGTACATCAGGCGCCCGATGGCCTCCGCCTCGCACTCCGCGGGACGGCTGAGCGGGTGCCCCTCCGGCCCCGTGATGCCGCGCTCGAACACGCGGCGCTGCAGCTCGTTCACCAGGGTGCCGTTCTCGCAGTGCACGCACAGGATGCCGTCGAACGGCTTGATCGCCTCGAGCACCTCCATGGTCTGGGCATCGTCCAGACGCAGGTGGTCGTAGGCAAAGTACGTCTTGAACGAGGTGATGCCCGCGTCGCGCATGAGGTCAATCTCCTGGCGCGTGTGCTCGTTCCAGTCCGCGATCGCCATGTGGAACGCGTAGTTCGCGGTGCACGTGCCGTCCGCACGCTCGTGCCACGCGTCAAGCGCCTGCGTCAGGGTCATGCCGCGGTCCTGCGTGGCGTAGTCCACGATCGTGGTGGTGCCTCCACACGCAGCCGCGCGCGTGCCCGTCTCGAAGCTGTCCGCCGTCCAGTCCATTCCGGTCCAGCACTGCATATGCGTGTGCGCGTCTATAAAGCCCGGGAACACCCAGCACCCGGCCACGTCGAACACCTCGCAGCCGTCCAGCTGCGCCGCGTCCAGGCCGCCCGGCACCACGTCCGCGATGCGCTGGCCCTCGAGCACCACGTCACCCGCGAACACGCCCTCAGGCGTCACCAGGCTTCCGCCCCTCAGCACCTTCGTTACGGCAGCCATGCCATCATCCCCCTCACAAGGACCTTGCAAGACGCCCCAGCTCCCCCGCCACGCGTGCGAGGTCCTCCGGGGTGTCAACGTCCATAAGCTCCGCCGCATGCCGCGCCTCTACCAGGCGCACGCCACGCGCCAGCTCCGCGTCCCGGCGCAGCAGCGCGCCGCCGCCCACGTCGCCGGAAAGCGCGCACAGCGCACTCGCCAGCGCACCGGGAAACACCACGGGGCTTCCCGCCTCGCCATGCCACGCCAGCCGCGTCACGCACCCCGGGTGCGCCCAGAACTCCCGCACGAGCGCGTCCACGCTCTGGGCGGAAAGCAGCGGCTGATCACCCTGGGCAAACAGGTAGCCCGCGCGTGGGCCCAGCGCACGCACGCCCGCGCGCACGGTGTCGCTCTGGAGCGCCCCCGCGGGCTCCGCCACGGCGGCGCCGCTCTCCGCGCACACGCGCCTGACCTCCGGCCAGCGGCTCACGACAACCACGTCCAGCGCAGGCGAGAAGAGCGCGTCCAGCGCATGCAGCACCACGGCCTTGCCGTGCAGCGGCTCCAGCAGCTTCTGCCGGCCGAAGCGCCGCGCCTCGCCGTTGGCCATGACCACGCAGCCAAGGCGACCGCACTTCTCGCCCGCGTCGCCCTTCTCGCCCACGCGCGTACGATCCATGTCGGTCGCCTCCCCTCGTGCCACGGCACCCGGCCGCGGCGCTATAACCGCGGCGCTTTCCGCTGCTCAACGACACTAGTGTGACACGTCGGCGGCGGAACGCTGCCGCAAATCGGCCACGCGTCCCGCCGCCTGCTGGCGTGCGCTATGCCTGGTTCCAGCGCGGCGTAGCCGCGTCCTCGAGGGCCTGCAGCGTGGCGATGGGGTCCTTGGCCTTCTGCAGGAAGACCATGGCGGCCACGGCGTAGGGCTTGTAGCTGGCCTCCTTGTACAGGCCGTCGCGGTGGTAGTCGAAGACCTCGTTCTCCACCTCGCCGTGCTCGCAGCTCACGCCGTTGATGTCGGCGGGCAGCGGGTGCATGTAGATGGTGTCCTGGCCCTTGGCGGTGGTCTCCATCAGCTTCTGGGTGCAGCACCAGTCCTTGTGCGTGGCGTTCTGGGCAAGGAGCTCCTTCTCGAGCTTGTCGATGCCCTCCTGGTCGCCGGCGGCGTAGAGCTTCGTGCGCTTCTCCATGGCGGCGTAGGGAGCCCAGCTCTTGGGGATCACGATGTCGGCGCCCTCGAAGGCCTCCTCCATGGTGTGGGCCTGGGTGAAGGTGGCGCCGGACTCCTTGGCATAGACGCCCGCCTGCTTCACGAGCTCGGGCATGAGGTCGTAGCCCTCGGGGTGCGCGAGCGTCACGTTCATGCCAAAGCGGGTCAGCAGCATGATGAGCGACTGCGGGCAGGAAAGCGGCTTGCCGTAGGAGGGGCTGTACGCCCAGGTCACGGCAACCTTCTTGCCCTTGAGGTTATCGAGGCCGCCAAACTCGTTGATCAGGTACAGCATGTCCGCGGAGGACTGGGTGGGGTGGTCGGAGTCGGACTGCAGGCTCACCAGGGTCGGGCGGTGGTCCAGGATGCCGTCACGCCAGGACTGCTCCACGGACTCCGAGACCTCCTTCATGTACGCGTCGCCCTCGCCGATGAACTTGTCGTCGCGGATGCCGATGACGTCGGCCATGAAGCTGATCATCGTGGCGGTCTCGCGCACGGTCTCGCCGTGGGCGATCTGCGACTTTGCCTCGTCCAGGTCCTGCAGCTGCAGGCCAAGCAGGTTGGTGCCGGAGGCAAACGAGAAGCGCGTGCGCGTGGAGTTGTCACGGAAGTTGGAAACCGCAAGGCCGGACTGGAAGATGCGCGTGCTGATGTTGCGCTCGCGCAGGTTCCTTAGGGCGTCGGCAACCAGGTACATGGCGCGCAGCTCGTCGGTCGTCTTGTCCCACGTGTGCAGGAAGTCGTTGTTGTACATGTTCTTGAAGTCGAGCTTCGCAAGCTGCTCCAGGTACGGCTTGATGGTCTTCTCGCTCATGGCGTTTCTCCTTACTGTTGTGTCGTGATGCTACTTGATGTCGTTGTCCGTGAGGGAGGCGCGGAACTCGGTCGCGTCACCGTCGGCGGCGCTGGGGTCGTACAGGTTCAGGGCCGCGACGTAGAGCGCTGCGCACGTGGGCAGGTCCTGCTTGTAGGTGACCTCGTTGGGCGCGTGGGCCTGGGACTCGGCGCCGGGGCCAAAGCCGACGCACGGGATGCCGTAGCGGCCCTGGATGGAGACGCAGTTGGTCGAGAAGGTCCACTTGTCGCACAGGGGACGACCCTCGCGCTTGTCCATGGACTTCGGGCAGCCGATGCGCTTGTCGCCAAAGAGCGCCTTGTGCGCGTCGACGAGGGCCTTGACGTGCGGAGCGGTCTCCTTGTTGATCCACGTCGGGAAGTAGGCCTCGGTCTCGTACACCTCGCCGGTCCAGCTGGGACGGTCGTACATGTACATGGAGACCTTCACGTCGTCACCATACTTCTTGACGGAGGGCAGGTCCTCGATCTCCTTCAGGCAGGACTTGTAGGTCTCGCCTGCGGTCATGCGGCGGTCGATGCTGATGGCGCAGGAGTCGGCGACGGCGCAGCGGGAGGGGCTGGTGTAGAAGATCTGGCTGACGGTGCAGGTGCCGCGGCCCAGGAAGCGGGCGTCCTCGTAGTGCTCGGGGTTGTACTTGGGGTCGAGCATCTTGACGAGGCCCTTGATGGAGGTGGACTCGTCGGCGCCGTTGTTGTTGAGCGCACGCACGTCAGAGATGATGTCGGCCATCTTGTAGATCGCGTTGTCGCCGCGCTCGGGGGCAGAGCCGTGGCAGCTGACGCCCTTCACGTCCACGCGGATCTCCATGCGGCCGCGGTGTCCGCGGTAGATGCCGCCGTCCGTGGGCTCGGTGGAGATGACGAACTCGGGCTTGATGCCGTCGACGTTGTAGATGTACTGCCAGCACATGCCGTCGCAGTCCTCTTCCTGCACGGTGCCGACGACCATGACCTTGTAGCCCTCGGGGATGAGGTCCATGTCCTTCATCATCTTGGCGGCGTACGTGGCGCTCGCCATGCCGCCCTCCTGGTCGGATCCACCGCGGCCGCCGATGAGCTGGTCGTCCTCGAAGCCCTCGTACGGGTCGAAGTCCCAGTTGTCGCGGTTGCCGATGCCCACGGTGTCGATGTGGGAGTCGATGGCGATGATCTTCTCGCCCTCGCCCATGAAGCCCATGACGTTGCCGAGGCCGTCCACCTTGACCTCGTCGAAGCCCAGCTTCTCCATCTCGGCCTTGATGCAGGCGACGACCTCGCCCTCCTCGCAGGACTCGCTGGGGTGAGAGATCATGGCGCGCAGGAACGCCGTCATGTCCTTGCCGTAGGCGTTAGCCGCGGCCTTGATCTTGTCGAAGTCCAGGTCCTTCATGTGATCCTCCTTGCACGGGCCTTGCGGCATGCAGGCGAGCGTTGCCCCGTTGGCGATATGACGCTTTGTCTGTATGCCATACTTTTTGTTTGGCAAGTCCATTAAACCACGGCGCGAAGCCGATTCAAGCGAGAATGCCTAACTTTTTGTTTTTGCTACAAACGGTTGGTTTGAAGACGCCAACGGTATGCGTCGCCGGGACCTGTCGACGGCGCCCCGGGACCGCGCCGAATGTTACCTGTACGTAAACAATTCGAAATATGCATGGAACCGATTCAGATGTCGCGCGCCATGCACGCGCCTGGAACCGGGCGCGACCCCGTTTGCGGCCGACGCCCATCCGCTCGCGGCGACCCGGGCGCGAAGCTCTTCTCCCCACGGGCGCACCAGAACGAACATCTTCCGTGCGCGCACGAACCGCGCGCATTTGGACTCGGACATCGGTCGTCAGACGGTTCTGGAGCGCCTGCGCAAACGGCCCCGCAAAGCCCGCGCGCACCCCGGCGGCAACCGGCACGCCGCCCACCAGACGCCCGCACGACGGCCACGGGGAGGAGAGGGAATGGCAGACAACGACACCCCCACCTCCGGCGGAATGAAGAAGGAGCTTACGCTCTTCAACTTCTTCACCATCGGATTTGGCGCCATCATCGGCACCGGATGGGTACTGCTCGTAGGCGACTGGATGGTGCTGGGCGGAGGACCCATCCCGGCCATGATCGCCTTCGCCATCGGCGCGATATTCCTCGTGCCCATCGGCATGTGCTTTGGCGAGCTCACCGCGGCGATCCCCATATCGGGCGGCATCATCGAGTACGTCGACCGCACCTTCGGGCGCAAGATGGGATTTCTCACGGGCTGGATGCTGCTTCTGGGCAACGCCCCGCTGTGCCCCTGGGAGGCCATCGCCATATCGACGCTCCTGACCGACCGCTTTGCGGAGTTCCCGGCGCTTGCGTGGCTGCGCTCCGTCAGGCTGTACACCATCATGGGCGCCGACGTGTACCTGTGGCCCACCCTCATCGCGCTTGGCTTCGCCGTGCTGGTGATCTTCCTCAACTTCCGTGGCGCCGGCGCCGCGGCGAAGCTCTCGAGCTTCCTTGCGAAGGCGCTTCTGGCCGGCATGATCCTCGCGATGGTCATCTCCATCGCCACCGGCTCGCCCTCGAACGCGCTTCCCGTGTTCTCTCAGGTCAAGCACGCGGCGGGTGGCTCTGCCACCGAGGCGACGTCGCTTCTGGGCGGCATCGTGGCCGTGCTGGTCATGACCCCGTTCTTCTATGCGGGCTTCGATACCATCCCGCAGCAGGCGGAGGAGGCGTCCGACAACCTCGACTGGAAGAAGTTCGGGCTTGTCCCGGCCATCGCCCTTCTCGCATCCGGCGCGTTCTACCTAATCTGCATCTACTCGTTCGGCACCATCATCGACTGGCACGAGTTCGTGCGCTCGTCCGTCCCCGCGCTCGCGGTGCTCGAGCGCATCAACCTCTTCTTCTACGTCGCGATGCTCATCATCGCAACGCTTGGGCCCATGGGTCCCATGAACTCCTTCTTTGGCGCCTCGACCCGCCTGATGCTCGCCATGGGCCGCAAGGAGATGCTCCCGAAGTCCTTTGCGGAGATCGACCCCAAGTCCGGCGCCCCGAAGAACGGCAACATCGTGATGGCCGTCCTGACGCTCGTTGGCCCCTTCCTCGGCCGCAACATGCTCGTGCCGCTCACGAACGTGGCGTCACTCGGCTTCATCTTCGCGTGCACCATGGCCGCCTGCGCCTGCATGCGCCTGCGCAAGACCGAGCCCGACCTGCCGCGCCCGTACGAGGTTAACGGCGGCAAAGCCGGAATCGCCTGCGCCATCGCCGCCGGCGCCATCGTGATCGGCCTGATGGTGCTTCCGTTCAGCCCCGCCGCCCTGAACGGCGTGGAGTGGGCGATCACCGCCGGCTGGGTCCTCATTGGCATCCTGATCCTGGCACTGTACGGAAACAAGCACGCCGCCGCGGACACGCATCCGTCTGCCGGCGTCGCGAAGGCCTGACGGCCGCAAAGCAAGGCTAAAGCGCGCGCAACGCGCGACTAGCGATACGCAACATGCAAAGGCTTGTGCGAATTGGAGGTATTGTTATGGGCAAGATCGCGTTCAAGGGTGGCAAGCTCGTAGACGGTACGGGAGCATCCCCGGTTGAGGACAGCCTGGTGCTGGTGGACGACAAGAAGATCGCCTACGCCGGCCCCGCCACCGAGATTCCCGAGGGCTACGAGGTGCGCGACATCTCTGGCCGCACCATCATGCCGGGCATCGTCGACACGCACATCCACTTCTCGGGCAACCTCACCGACAACGACAACGACTGGGTCATCGAGACCGTCGCCCAGAAGCAGGCCTGCGCCGTGAAGCAGGCGTACGACGCCGTCACCCATGGCCTCACCACCGTGTGCGAGATCGGCCGCAACGGCATCGCCATCCGCGACCTCGTGAACATGGGCGTCATGAAGGGGCCGCGCATCTTCGCGACCGGCCTGGGCTTCTGCCGCACCGCCGGCCACGGCGACTGCCACAGGCTGCCGTTCGAGATGTCCAAGACCGGTCACCCCTGGGGCGACCAGGTGGACGGCCCGTGGGAGCTCCGCCACGCCATCCGCATGCGCCTGCGTGAGAACCCTGACGCCATCAAAATCTGGGTCACCGGCGGCGGCATCTGGCGCTGGGACTCCGGCCGCGCCCAGCTCATGAGCACCGAGGAGATCAAGGCCGTCTGCGACGAGTGCGCAATGGTCGGCATCCCCGTGTGGTCGCACTCCTACAACTCCATCTCGGGCGCGTACGACTCGGTGCGCTTTGGCTGCGAGCAGCTCATCCACGGCTTCGAGCTGGACGACAAGACCATGGACCTCATGGCGGAGAAGGGCACGTTCTTCACGCCGACCGTTGGCTTCCTGCCCAGCTGGTACGCGACGTATCCTCCCGAGTGGACGCCGGAGCTGGACAAGTGGCCCGGCAAGGACAACGCCGAGAAGGGCATCGCGCGCTCGTACGCCAACCTCAACCGCGCGTACAAGCTCGGCGTCACCCTCACCGTGGGCTCCGACTCCTTCAGCTTCTCCACGCCGTACGGCTACACCACGCTGGACGAGGTGTACGCGTGGGTCGAGCACTGCGACATCCCCGCGATGGACGCGATCGTGGCCGCCACGCTCAACGGCGCGAAGATGGTTCACCACGAGGACGAGTTTGGCTCCCTCGAGAAGGGCAAGTTTGCCGACCTGCTCGTTATCGACGGCGACCCGCTGGCCAACATCCGCGACCTCACGCCCGACAAGATGGAGGTCATCATGAAGGAGGGCGACCAGATGATCAAGGGCGCCCTGTAGGCGCCCCCACGCCAGGGGCCGCGGCCACGCCAGCTCGCGACCCCCGCGCGCAACAGTGCCAACGCTTTCGGGAACCGGCCTCGCCTTTGCGGCCGGTTCCCATTTTTGTGCCCGCGCCCTTCTCGCCCGGCGCCCCCACGCGCCGCTGGCCTAATTTGCGCTGTGGTGCACCGGACATAAAACCTAGAATCGGTCAGGCGCCGCGCAGCGCATGTGCAAGTTGCGGGCGCGCTTTGCATTGGGCAGACGGCGCGTCCGCACGCGACGCGTCGCGGGGATTAGGGGGCAGGCGTGGAGGCAAACATCCGCAAGTTCCGGGCGTTCGTGACGAGCGCCCGCCTTGGCAGCTTCACGCGCGCCGCCGAGGATCTGGGCTGCACGCAGTCCACCGTGAGCCGCATGGTCGCGAGCCTGGAGGCCGACTGGCAGCTGAGGCTGTTCCACCGCCGCGGCACCGCGCTGGTGCTCACGAGCGACGGCGAGGCCGTGCTGGAAGACGCGGACCGGCTGTGCCGCAGCTACGACGACCTGTTTCGCCACGTGGAATCCCTGCGCGGGCTGAGCTCCGGCTCCATCGCCATCGCCGCCCCGTCGAGCATCGTCGCGCTGCGGCTGGCAAAGCCCCTGGGCGCGTTCGTGCGCAGCCATCCCGGCGTCCAGGTGAACATCATCGAGAGCACGTACGGCGAGGCGCAGAGCCTTATGGAGAAGGACGCGGTCGACTTTGCCTTCGTCCCCCACCACATGCAGGCGGAGGGGCTCGAGTGCACCCTGTTCGAGCGGGACGAGCTCGTGATCGTGGCACCGCGGGGGCACTTTGCGCAGCCGGGCGCCATACCCGTGGAGTCGCTGCTGGACGAGATGTTCGTGGCGGACACGGAGACGGCCCCGCTTCTGCAACGCGAGCTCCGCCACTCCAACGTGCGCTGCGTCACCTCGAACACGACGGCGATCCTGGCCATGGTGGAGGCGGGGCTGGGGATATCGCTGCTGCCAAGCCTCGCCCTCGAGGGAGGCGACACCAGCCTGGACGTGCGCCGCCTCGAGACGCCCGCGTGGCGCAGCATGTACCTGGTACACCGCCACGCGTCAGACCTGAGCGTCGCGGCGCGCGCGTTCCTGGCCGCCCTGTAGCGCGTGCGTGCCGCCACGGCAGGGCGGCCGGCACGCACGCGCGCCGACCGCCCGGGAACGTTCTTCTCGCCACCGCGCCTACTTCGCGCAGTCGGCCTCCAGCCTGTCCTTCACGCGCTGCGACCAGTCCACGTCCGGGGCGTCCTGCTCGCTTATGCCCACGTGGCCGTTCACGATGTCCACGGCCTTCTCCACGCCGTTGATCACGTTCATGTAGCCGGTGCAGCGGCACAGGTGGCCCGACAGGTTCTTGCGGATCTCGTCCCGCGTGTACGTCTTGCCGGAGTTCACCATCTCCATCGCGCTCATGATGATGCCGGGGATGCAGAACCCGCACTGCACGGCGAACTCGTCCACAAACGCCTGCTGTACGGGGTTCAGCGTGCCGTCCGGCGCCTGCAGGCCCTCCACGGTCACGATGTCTTTTCCCTGCGCCCAGTCCGTCAGGTACAGGCAGGTGTCCGTGGCCACGCCGTCTATCAGCACGGTGCACGCGCCGCACTCGCCCACCTCGCAGCCGCGCTTCACGCTCGTCATGTGCAGGCGGTCGCGCAGCGTGTCCAAAAGCGACTCGCGCGGGTCGTAGCCCACCTGCACGGGCCTGCCATTAAGCGTGCACTTCAGGATCCTCATGTCCATCAGATATCTGCTCCTCCCCTGCGGGCCGCCATGATCAGCGAGCGCCGCGACATCTCCTTGATAAGCTGCAGGCGGAACTCCCGCGACGCGCGCCACGAGTCGCGGGGGGTGGTGTCCCGCTGGGCGAGAGGACCAATCTTCTCGGCCGCCTCCGCGACCGTGAGCCCGCGCACGGCGTCCTCGGCACCCGTTGCCCGCATGGGCGTGGGCGCGGCCACGCCAAAGGCGAGGCGGATGTCCTCGATCGTGGACTTGTCGGCAGCGAGCTTGACCAGGCAGCAGCAGCCCATGGTCGCGATCTCGAGCGCGCGGCGCTTGCCGTACTTGAAGTAGTGGCCGGTCCAGCCCTCGTAGTTCTCGCGCGGGATGCGGATGTTCACCAGCACCTCGTCGCGCTCGCGCACGCACCTTCCGGGCCCCGTGTACCACTGATCGATGGGAATGGTGCGCGTGCCGCGCGCCGACCTCACGTCCAGAAGCGCGCCGTACGCAAGCAGCGTGGACGCCGTGTCCGCCGAGGTCGCGGCGTTGCACACGTTGCCGCCAATCGTGCCGCTCACGCGCAGCTGCGGGCCTCCCGGCGTGTCGCACGCGTCGCACAGCGTCTGCACGGTGCGCTGGGCCACCGGGCTCGTGGTCACGCTGTTAAACCACGTGGTCGGCCCAATCTCCACCGTGCCGTCCTGCGCCAGGCGCACGCCGGAAAGCTCGTCTGTCAGGTTGTGGATCGACACCAGGTGCGCGCCGGCGAGCTTGCCCTCGCGGCACTTCACCAGCACGTCCGTGCCGCCCGCAACGACGATGGCCTTCGGGTCTTCCGCCAGCGCGCGGCAGGCGTCGTCCACGCTTGTGGCCTCGTACAGCGATTCGATGTCGTACATCAGATGAGTCCCTCCCTCTTGAAGCCCTCGAACAGGCGCTGCGGCGTCATGGGCATCTCGTAGAACTTGACGCCCGTCGCGTTCAGGATGGCGTCACGGATGGCGGGTGCCGGGCTGATGATCGGGGTCTCGCCCACCGCCTTGTTGCCGTACGGGCCCATCGGGTCCTGCGTCTCGACGTTCTCCGCAACGAGCTCCGGCACGTCCATCGCCGTGGGGACCTTGTAGTCCAGAAGCGTCGCGTTGCGCACGCGGCCGGTTGCGGGGTCAACCAGCAGCTCCTCGGAAAGCGCGAAGCCAATGGACTGTGCCATACCGCCGTGCATCTGCTGCTCCACGAGCTTCGGGTTCATGAGGCGGCCGTTGTCCTGCACGCTCACGATCTTGTTGACCGTCACCTGCGCCAGCGGCATGTCCACGGTGACGTCGCAGAACGTGCACCCCGTGACGAGCGCGTTCTGGTGCACCGTCGCCTGGCCGCGCGTGGAGATCTGATCCGTCTTGTGCAGGTTGTAGTACGCCTCGAGCGCAAGCTCCGGCAGGTCGACGACCTTGTTGCCCGCCGCGTCCCACACGGCGTGGTCGCGCAGGTCAAGCTCGCCCTGATAGTCCGGGTACAGCCGCGCCGCCAGCTCTAGGATGCGCCCGCGCATCTTCTGCCCGGCGTCCTTGCACGCCGCGCCAGAGACAAACGTCTGCCGGGACGCGTACGCGCCCGGGTCGTACGGCGCCACGTCCGTGTCCTGCGTGCTCACGATGTGGATGTCCTCCGTGCGTACGCCGATGGCCTCCGCAGCCATCTGGCAGAACACGGTGTCCGCGCCCTGGCCGATCTCGGTCGCACCCATCTGCAGCTGGAATGTGCCGTCCTGGTTGAGCGTTATCTGGCAGTTGGACGTCTCGAGCGCAAACGGCGCGACCGCCGTCTTGTAGACGAGAAAAGCCACGCCGACGCCGTGGCGTATGGGGCCATCCTGCTGTGCGTACCCCCGGCGCTTCTCGTCCCACCCGATGAGCTGCTTTCCGCGCTCGACGCACGCGCGCAGGCCGTCCGTGCGGTACGAGATGGTGTTTGAGGGGCTGAACTCGTCCACGTAGCCTGGGGCGATGGCGTTCTTCATGCGGAACTCGACGCCGTCCCAGCCCATGTCGTGCGCGATGTCGCCCATGAGGCACTCTGCGGCCCAGATGCCCTCCGGCACGCCGTACGCGCGCATGGCGCCGGTGTGCGGGCCGTTGGTGTGGACGGTCCACGCCTCGCAGCGGATCGCGTCCTCCTGCGTGTGGTACAGCCAGCGGAACGTGTTCACGGAGTTCAGGACGAGCGCGTGCCCGTGGTGGATGTAGCCGCCCGTGTTGGACCACGCCTTGATGGAGCGCGCGTGCAGGCGCATGTCGTCGCCCACGGACGCCTCGACCTCGAAGTCCTTGGGCTGGCGGCCGGACGTGTCCCAGAAGCACTCCTCGCGGGAAAGCTCCAGCTTCACGCAGCGCCCGCCAACCTGGTGGCACAGCCAAGCGTTCAGGGGCTCGAAGTGGATGTCCTGCTTCGTGCCGAAGCCGCCGCCGATGTAGGGCTTGATCACGCGGACGCTGCCCCAGGGGATGTCGAGCGCCTGGCCGATGATGCGCCTGCAGATGTGCGGAATCTGCGTGGACGAGACGCAGGTGAGCTTGCCGTTCTCCTCGTAGCAGTACGAGACGCACACCTCGATGTGGGCCTGGCTCTGCTCGCCCGTGAACGCGTGGAAGGCGAAGTGGTGGTACTTGGGGTCGCGTACCGCGTCCTCGACGCTGGAGTAGCCCATGGCCTTGAGCTTGTCTTCCGGCGTCACGGCGAGGGTGTGGCCGACGACGTTGTCCGGCTTGCCCTCCTGCACGGGCGGGTTCGTGCCCTGCATGGCCTCGCGTGGGTCGTACGTGACGGGATACTCCTCGTACTCCACCTTGATCTTGCGGAGCGCGCGGTCTGCCGCGACCTCGTCCTCGGCGACGACGGCCGCGATGTTGTCGCCGTAGATGCGCACGCGGTCATCGAGCAGCTTGCGGTCTGCCACGTCGCGCTTTGCGGCGGCAGAGGCCGCGTACCAGGGGTGCCCCGCGACGGGGAACTTGGTGTCGGGCACGTCGAAGCAGGTGAAGACGGCCACGACGCCCGGAACCGCCTTCGCCTCCGTCACGTCCATGGAGACGACGCGGCCGTTTCCGATGGTGGAGTGGAGGATCTTGGCCACGAGGCACGGCTTCGGGCACAGGTCGTCCGTGAACATGGCGCGACCGGTGACCTTGTCACGGGCGTCGACGCGCTTGACCTGTCTTCCAACCTCCCTGTACTTCTCCAATTCTTGCTCCTCTCGTACAAATTTTCTTATGGCCTAAAAAATGTTAATTCTTTATTACGCGCGACGCACGGGTGGCGCGTCAGACGGTAGGTGCGCGCGGGTGGCCGCAAGACGCAGCAGTGCCCGGCACCGTGGGATACGATGCCGGGCACTGTGTCTATGGCGCGACTTGCGCGCTGTCAGGGGGCTGGCCACGCGGCGGCTCAGGGGTGTCGCGGGGGCCAGGGAGGTGTTTGCCGTAAGGGCTACTCGTCCTTCTCGCTCTGCCATGCGCCGTTCCAGACGATCTGGCGGTAGCGGACGGGGTCGGTGTCGCCCTCGGTCGAGAAGAGCAGGACCTGAGAATCGGGACCGAGCTCGAGGGTGTCGCGGAACTCGGCGTAGGCGGGGTCGGACATGATGGTGGAGATGACGCCCATGCCGACGGCGCCGGACTCGCCAGACGTGACCGAAGGGTCGCCCTTGACGGGGGCGGCCAGCATGCGCATGCCCTTGGCGCTGACCCAGTCCGGGCAGCTCACGAACGCGTCCGCGTGGTTGCGCAGGATGTCCCAGCCGATGGTGTTGGGCTCGCCGCACGCGAGGCCGGCCATGATGGTCTTAAGGTCTCCGCCCACGATGCGCGGGTCGCCGTCGGCCGCGACGGCACCCTGGTACAGGCAGTCCGCAGCGCCGGCCTCCATGATCACGAACTTGGGCGGGTTGCTGGGGAAGAGGTTCGTGAAGAAGCCGACCATGGCGCTGGCGAGCGAGCCGACGCCTGCCTGGACGAACACGTGGGTGGGACGGTTGACCTCGAGCTGGCGCAGCTGGTCAGCAGCCTCGTTGGCCATGGTGCCGTAGCCCTGCATGATCCAGGACGGGATCTTGGTGTAGCCGTCCCATGCGGTGTCCTGCACGATCACACCGTGCTCGGTCTCGTCGGCCTCCTTGGCCGCGAGGCGCACGCAGTCGTCGTAGTTGAGCTCCTCAATCGTGACCTTGGCACCCTCCTTGGCGATGTTGTCGAAGCGGGTCTTCGTGGAGCCCTTCGGCATGTGGACGACCGCGTTTTGGTGCAGGCGGTGGGCCGCCCACGCGACGCCACGACCGTGGTTGCCGTCGGTCGCGGTGAAGAACGTGGCGTGGCCGAAGTCCTTCTCGAGCTGGTCTGACGTGAGGTAGTCGAAGTCGCAGTCCGAGACGTCGCGACCGGTCTGCTCCGCGATGTAGCGGGCCATGGCGAACGAGCCGCCGAGTACCTTGAACGCGTTGAGGCCGAAGCGGTAGCTCTCGTCCTTGACATAGAGGCCGCCGAGGCCGAGGCGCTTCGCCATGCCAACGAGGTCCGCGAGCGGGGTCACGGAGTACTGCGGGAAGCTCTTGTGGAACGCACGGGCCTTTGCGACGTTCTCCAGACTCATGACCTGCAGGTTCTTGTCCTCGCTCTTGGGCATGTGGTTGGCGACCCACTTGATCTTAGGCTGCATCGAGCTCATGGTCGATCCTTTCCTGCGGGCACACCCGCGCGTGACGCTTTGCAAACATGTTGTCTGCAACCATTACTTTTTGTCAGTTCCTACTGTAACGCGTGGGAGACAAATAACAAGTATGGTATCCAAACTTTTTGTTTTGTCCCGCGAGCGGTAGGAGTGGCGCGGCGGATGGACGGCACGCGCGACGGGCGCTAGCGAGAAGCGCCGCGCTCAGCGGCGACGCTGCGCACGAGCTTGCACACCCTGCGACTGAGCTCGCTGGCGCTGGGGCGGTTCTCCTGACCAACCCAGCGACGAAACGCGCTGGTGATGCCTCCGGCGAGGAAGTCGCAGGCGAGGTCGTCCTCCGCGGCGCCGACGATGCGGCCAAGACGCTCGCGCACGCCGAGCTGGATGCGGGCGACGACGTCCTCGCGCGCGCCGGTGCGCAGCAGGCGGCCGAGGCCGGAGGCGCCGTCCGTGACCATGGCGCCCAGGCGCTCGATGGCGCGGGCGAGGCCCTCCTCGTCCGTGGCGGCCGCGGCCTCGTCCAGGACCTCGCTTACGGAGCCGACGGCCTCGTCCTCCATCTCTTGGATGACGGCGCCGACGCTTGCGTAGTGCGCCATGAACGTCTTCTTGTTGATGAGGGCCGCGTCCGCGACGTCTTTGGGCGTGATGTCCGCACCGCCGCGCTGGGCCATGAGGTTGAGCAGCGCCTCGCGGATGGCACGGCGGGTGCGCGCGACGCGCTTGTCCTGCGTCTTGGCATCGACGCCCTTTGCGGAACCATCCTGCGGCCGGCTCATCGCGCTCCTCTCCCCCGTCCCTTTGTGAAAGGTTACCACGAAGAGTTGTTTCCCGATTTGCACTTATTTCCATATTTGGAAATAATGGGACAGGGGCGCCTTTGGCGCCAAGGATGACTGTGGCCGCGGGATGCGGCGCCGAGGGGGACGGGCATACGCGCGGAAAGGCAGACGAAAGGGAGAGGGGCGTTGCCAAGTCGTACGCGCGGATTGCGGGGCCCGTCGTGCGGACGGCGGAGTTCAGGCAGATGGCGGCGTTCACGCAGCACGGCGACACGTCCACGATGGAGCACTGCGAGGCCGTGGCGTACTTCTCGCTCGCGTTTGCGCGCGCGATGCGCCTGAGGCTGGACGAGCGGTCTTTGGTGCGCGGCGCGCTGCTGCACGACTACTTTCTGTACGACTGGCACGACCATGCGCCGGACCGCTGGCACGGATTCACGCACCCGCGACGCGCGCTCGAGAACGCGAACCGCGACTTTGCGCTGAACGGCATCGAGCGCGACCTGATCGCGCACCACATGTTCCCGTTTGTGCCCGCGCCGCCCCGCCATCGCGAGGGGTGGGTGGTCACGCTGGCGGACAAGTACTGCACGCTGCGCGAGGTGTTCATGCGAAGGCCGTATGCGCCGCTTGAGGGGACGGTGATGTAGCGTGCCGCACGGACTCGTGATGAGCCTTGCATGCCTTGCGTTGAGCTGCACGATCATCAGCATGGGCGGATGGGTGTGGGAGACGTGCTATTGCAGCGTGGTGGAGCGTCGTCTTGCGAGGCGCGGCATGCTGTTTGGGCCGAGCTGCCCGATCTACGGCGTGTGCGCCATCGTGGTGTGGTTTGTCCTTGGCGGCGTGCACAACACGCCCGCGCTGTTTGCGCTGGGCTTTGTGCTGTCGACGGCGCTGGAGTACTGTGCCGGCGCCCTGCTCGAGCGACGCTTTGGGCGCAGGTGGTGGGACTACTCCATGTTCCCGCTCAACTTTCGCGGGCTGGTGTGCCCGCAGGCCAGCTGCGTGTTTGGCGTGTTTGCGGTGATAGACGTCAAGCTCTTGCAGCCAACGATCCTAGGCGGGCTCGCGACGATGGACCACGGCTCCGTCCTGGCGGCGGCCGGGCTGGTGTGCGCCGCGTATGCGCTGGACCTTGCGGCCACCGTGACGGCACTGGACGGCTGGCACCCGCGGAGGCCCCGCCTGCCAAGGGCACTGCGGCTGCCCCAGGCGTAGGGCGCGGCGCCCGCAGGTCACCTGGACCCACGGGCGCCGCAGCGTCTGGCACTATGGCGGTCCGCGCGGTTACCGCGCGCCGCGGGCTACTTTCCCGCGTCCTCCTTCAACACGGAGAGCCGCTCGTCTCCCCATACGCGCTTGCGCGTGTACGGCGTGCCGTCCAGCGGCAGCCTCCAGCGCAGCTCGCCGTCCAGCTGGTGGTAGGCGTTCTGCACGGCGGGCGCGGTGCCAATGGTGGCGATCTCGCCAATGCCCTTGCCGCCGTAGCTCACGGGCAGCAGGTGCTCCTTCTCCACGTAGATCGCGTGGATGTTGGGAATCTGCGTGGCGTGCAGCAGGCCGAGCGTGCCGTACTTCGCCTGCGGCACGCCGTCCTTCAGCGGGAAGTCCTCCGTCAGCGCGTAGCCCATGCCCATGAGCACGCCGCCCTCGATCTGGCCCTGGATAGCGATGGGGTTCACGACCTTGCCGGAGTCGTGCGCCGCGTAGATCTCCTTTATCTTGCCGCGGTTGGGGCCCTTCTCCTCCAAAACGACGACCGTGGTGCTGAAGCCGTAGCAGATGTGGCTCTTCGGGTTCGGCTTGTCCGCGCCCAGCTTGTCCGTGGGCTCGAAGTACACGTAGCCAAACTCGTGGCCCTCCAGGGCGAGAAGAGCCGCCCTCGGGTCCGCGGGATGGATGCCGTGGCCCGCGACGAGCGCGCTGCCGTCCGCGTAGCCAAGGCCCTCGTACGGGGTGCCGTCCTCGTAGGTGATGGTCTTGCCGTCGCCCTTGGCGCGCACCGGGCCCTCCGGCACGGCGCGGCCGGCCTCCACGGCGAGCATGGCGTCGCGCAGCAGGAACGCAGCCCCGCGCACGGCCTCGCCGGTCACGACGGTCTGTCGCGATCCGGACGTGGTGCCGGAGTCCGGCGCCGCCTCCGTGGAGCACTCGCCGTTCGCGAGTGCCTCGAGCGGAAGCCCCGTGGCCTCGGCCACGTCCTGCAAAAAGACGGTGTTGCAGCCCTGGCCGATGTCGGACGTGGCGGAGTACACCACCGCGCGCCCGCCCTCGACGCGGATGTTCGCGCGGCCGGCGTCGGGAAGCCCCACGCCCACGCCGGAGTTCTTCATGGCGCACGCGATGCCGGCATGGGAGGCGTTCTTCTCGTACACGTCCTTCACGGCGAGCAGCGTCTCCTTCAGCGCGGTCGAGCAGTCCGCGATCTGGCCGTTTGGCAGGACCTTGCCCGGCTCCACGGCGTTGCGCCAGCGTATCTCCCACGGGCTGATGCCCACCTCGCTCGCGAGCAGGTCAATGCACGACTCGAGCGCGAACTCCGTCTGGCACACGCCAAAGCCGCGAAACGCCCCGGCCGGCGGGTTGTTGGTGTAGTAGCCAAAGCCGCGGATGTCCGTGTTCTGGTACGTGTACGGGCCGACGGCGTGCGTGCACGCGCGCTCCAGCACGGGGCCGCACAGGCTCGCGTACGCGCCGGTGTCAAAGTTGACCTCGCAGTCAAGGCCGGTCAGGTGCCCGTCCTCGTCGCAGCCCAGCGTGAACGTGCCGTACATGTAATGGCGCTTCGGGTGGAAGGCCAGCGACTCCTGGCGCGTGAGCTTGCACTTGACGGTGCGCCCAAAGCGCACGGCCGCCAGCGCGGCCAGGTGCTGCACAGAGACGTCCTCCTTGCCGCCAAAGCCGCCGCCCACCAGCATGGTCTGCACCACCACGCGCTCGGGCTCCGCGTCCCAGCCAAACATGTGCGCGACTTCCTTGCGGGTGTCGTAGGCGCCCTGGTCGGTGCTGCACACCTTCACGCCGTTCTTGTACGGAAACGCGACGGCGCACTCTGGCTCCAGAAACGCGTGCTCCGTGAACGGCGTCTCGAAGTCGTGCGTCACCACATGCGCGGACGCGGCCAGCGCGGCCTTCGCGTCGCCGCGCGTGATGTGGCGACTCTGGCACACGTTGTCGTGAAGCACCACGTGGTTGCCAAACGCGTTGAAGCTCTCGTGCACCAGGGGCGCGCCCTCGGCCTTCGCCTCCGCGATGTTGCGCACGGGCTCCAGCACCTCGTAGTCAACCTTCACCAGGCGCTTCGCCTTCGCGAGCGTCTCCTCGTCCTCGGCCACCACCAGGCAGATGGCGTCGCCCACGCAGCGCGTGACGTCGCCCTCCGCAATCATCACGTCCCAGTCCTGGATCAGGTGACCCACCTGGTTCACGGGCACGTCGCGGGCGAGAAGAACGCCCACCACGCCCGGCAGCGCCTCGGCCTTCGACGTGTCGATGCTCTTCACGCGTGCGCGCGGGTACTTCGAGCGCACCGCGCTCGCGTAGCACATGTCCGGATAGTCCTCGCGGTTGAGGTCGTCCGGGTACTTGCCGTACCCCAGCACCTTGCGACGCACGTCCACGCGGAAGGCGCGCTCGCCAACCCCGTACGCATCGCCCTTCTCGAGCGCGTCGTCCATCTGCTCGTCGCCGCGCAGGATGGCCGCGGCCTTCAGGATGCCCTCCACGATCTTCTTGTAGCCGGTGCAGCGGCAGATGTTGCCGCGGATGGCCCACTTGACCTCCTCCTCAGAGGGGTCGGGGTTGCGACGCACCAGCATGGCGCCGCTCATGACCATGCCGGGGATGCAGAAGCCGCACTGCACGGCGCCCACGGCGCCGAACGCGTACACAAACGCCTCCTGCTCCTCGTGCGAAAGGCCCTCCACGGTCTCAATCGTGCGGCCCTCGGCCAGCCTCGTGGTGATGACGCACCCCTTGGTGGCGATGCCGTCGACGCCCACGGTGCACGTTCCGCACGCGCCCTCGCTGCAGCCGTCCTTCACGGACGTGAGGCCCATATCGTCGCGCAGGAAGCGCAGCAGCGGCTTGTCCTGGCTGGTGGTGACCGTCTTTCCGTTGACGGTGAACGTAAACTGCTCTGCCATGTCTTCCCTACCTCACGGCCATGATGCCGTTGGCATCGTGTATGGCGCCGCGCGGGCACTTCGTCGCGCACATGCCACATGCCACGCACTTCTCGTCGTCTATAACCGCACGGCCGTCGATCACGTGCACCGCGCCCATGGGGCACACGCGCTCGCACACGCCGCAGCCAATGCAGCTGTTGGGGCAGGCCTTGCGCGCCGCGGGCCCCCGGTCCTGGTTGGAGCACCGCACCTGAATCACGTTTGCGGCGGGCGCCAGGCTGATGAGGTGCTGCGGGCACGCCGCGACGCACTTGCCGCAGCCGCGGCACTTCTTGCGGTCAACCTGCGCCACGTGGCGCTCCGCGTCCACGTGGATGGCGCCAAACGGGCAGGCGGCCTCGCAGCTGCCGCCGCCGAGGCACCCCCACGAGCACACGCCGATTCCCTCCGGGTGCGCCGCCTTGATTGCGGCGCAGTCGTGCGGCAGCCCTTCCCGCACGATGCCGTCAAGCAGCGCGGTGCCGCCCACGCAGTGGACGCACGCGACCCTGGGCATACGCTTGGCCATAGAGAAGCCCTCCTATCCCTGCAGGTACGCGTACTTGTCGCGCACCGTCACGATGATCTTGCGAACGTCTTCCGGAAGTCCGCACGCCGGGTCCTCCACGTCGTAGGTGGCGACGGTGCCGCCAAGGCGCACGAGCACGCCGTCCTTGGTGGGCAGCCAGCCCTCGTTTGCGGAGTCGTCGAAGTCCTCGCGGCTCCAGAACAGCGTGAGCTTGTCCTTGTACGGGCGACCCTGGGAGTACGGGCAGAACACGGCGCAGTTGCCGCACTCGTTGCACATGCCGTCCACGTGGACGATCTGCGCCTGGCGCATGCCGGGCACGCGCACGGCCACGTTCGCGCGGTTCGGGCAGACCTCGACGCAGGTCTCGCACACGGCGGCGCAGCTCAGGCAGCGCGTCTTGTCCGTGCTGGCGCAGTCCGCGCACAGGTTTCCGCGCTGCGAGAAGACCTTGGCAACCTCGGCCGCGATGTTTGTTGCCTCCTGCGCGTCGAAGCTGGCGTTCGCGATCGCGCGGGCGACGACCTGCGCGTCGGCGATGGCCTTCACCACGGTCGCGGGGCCGCGGCGGCAGTCTCCCACCGCAAACACGTGGGGGACGCTCGTCTGCAGCGTGGCGTCGACCACGGGCAGGCCCTTCTCGTCCAGCTCGCAGCCGGAGGCCGCGTACACGCCGCCGTCCACGCGCTCGCCCACCGCCGCGATGACGGCGGTCGCGGGGACCTCGCGGGTCTGGCCCGTGGCGACGGGGCGACGGCGGCCGGATGCGTCAGGCTCGCCAAGCTCCATGACGTCGCAGGTCAGGACGCCGTCTGCCAGCGTGTCCGGCGCAAGGAGCTCAAGGAACTCCACGCCGTCCGCAAGCGCCATCGTGAGCTCCTCCTCGTCGGCGGGCATGTAGCGGCTGGTGCGGCGGTACGCAAGACGCACGTTCTTCACGCCCGGCACGCGCTTCGCGGCGCGCGCGACGTCCATGGCGGTGTTGCCGCCGCCCACGACGACGACGTCCGTTCCCAGCTTGAGCGAGGCGGGGTCGCTCTTGAACGCCTCGAGGAACTCGAGCGCGTCCAGCGCCTTGCCACTCTTGAGCGCGGGGCGTCCCGGCGCCCAGGCGCCGACGGCGACGACGACGTCCGTGTAGCCCTGGGCCAGCAGCTCGCCCGCGCTTGCGACCTCGCGGCCGAGCTCGAACTTTGCGCCGTACGCCGAGCAGAGCTCGACGTCGTGGTCGATAGCCTCGTCGGAGATGCGGAAGCCGGGGATCACGTGGCGCACGACGCCGCCGAGGCTGCTTGTGCGCTCGAAGACGGTGACGTCCACGCCGGCGCGGCTCAGGAAGGACGCAGCAGAAAGACCGGCCGGGCCGCCGCCGATGATGGCGACCTTGCGACCTGTGACGTGGCCGCGCGCCGAGAGGGTGCCGAGCACGTCGTCAAAGGCCTTCTCGGCAGCCTTGAGCTTGAGGTCGCGGATGTGCACGTGCTCCTCGTAGTAGTTGCGCATGCAGGAGTTTCCGCAGGTGTGCGGGCAGATGGTGCCCGTGGTGAACGGAAGGGCGTTGCGCTCGAGGATGATGTTCAGCGCGTCGGCGTAGCGGCCCTCGCCCACGGCCTGCACGTAGCCGGGGATGTCCTGGCGGATGGGGCAGTCCTCGCGGCACGGCGCGACGAAGCAGTCCGTGAGCGGCAGCTCGCCCAGGACGTGGCGGTCGGGCTCCGGCTTGATGGGCTTGCGGTAGTCTCCACCGGTGAGCGCCGCGTCCACGAGGGCCGAGACCTTCGCCGCGTCGACGCCCGCGAACGGCTTGCCGGCGTCGCCCTGGTGCGAGAGCACCTCCGCGACCTGGACGAAGCGCGCGTAGCCGCCGGGCTTCAGCTCGTTGGTGGCCATGGTGACGGGCCAGATACCCGCGTCCACGAGGCCGAAGATGTTGTTTGCGGTGGCGCCGCCGGAGTACGAGATGCGGACCTTGCCGTCGAACTGCTCGGCGATGCGCTTCGCGAGCGTGAGCGACAGCGGGTACAGCGCGCGACCGGACATGTACATCTCTTCGCTCGGGAGCTCGCCGCGGGTGACGTCGACCGGGAAGGTGTTCGTGAGCTTGACGCCGAACTCGACGCCGCGCTCGGCGCTGAGCCTCTGCAGGCGCTCCATCATGGGGACGGCGTCCGCCCACTGCAGGTCCTCGTCGAAGTGGTGCGAGTCGAACGCGATGTAGCCGAAGCCGAGGGAGTCGAGCGTCTTGCGCGCGTACTCGTAGCCCAGAAGCGTCGGGTTGCACTTGATGTAGGTGTTCAGGCCCTTCTCGCAGATGAGGTGGGTCGCGATGCGCTCGATCTCTGCGGGCGGGCAGCCGTGGAGCGTGGACTCGGTGATGGAGTCGCTGATGTGCGGCGTGATGGAGTCGACAAACGCGGCGTCCACGTAGCGGAAGCGGTCGACGTTCGCGTGCGCCCAGGCGATGGCCTCCTTGAACTCCGGCGTCGCGGACGCGTCCTTCATGCCGTTGATGAACGAGTCGACCTTAGGGGTCTTGATGCCCTCGAGGTCGTAGCCGACGGACATGTTGAACACGAAGCCGTCCGGGTCGCCAAAGCCAAACTCGCGCGCGAGCAGCTTGCATGCGACCCATGCCTTGACGTACTCGCCAAACGCCTGCGGCACGGTGAGCTCCGTGGACCACTCGCAGTTGTAGCCCTCGTCGGACGCGAGGATGCACGGCTTGTTGACGCAGGCGGAAAGCTCGGCGCCGTCCATCTTCTGGACGGTCTTCAGCTCGAAGAAGCGGGCACCCGTCACGTAGCTCGCGATGATGTTCTGGGCGAGCTGGGTGTTGGGACCGGCTGCCGGGCCAAACGGGGTCTCGATCTTCTCGCCAAAGATGGGACGGGCCGCCGCCGGCTCCGTGCGGGCAAGGCGGCGCTGGCCGAAGATGGTCTGCTGGGACTCGTACTCGTCCAGGATCCACGTCATGAGGTGGTCGAAGGACATGGGGCGCATGATGTCGCTCATAGTGCTGTTTCCTCTCCGAAGGTGCCCTCGCGGGCACGCGCGTATGGTTCCCGCACTTAGCGTCCGCGGGACGACGAAGAGCGCCGAGCGGCGGGACGCATGGGTCCGCCGCCCGGGATTTTGTGGAGATGGCGCCTAGTATGCGCGGCCGTTGAGCTCCCCCCAGAGCTCCTTGGCCTGCTGCATCACGAAGGCGTCGATCTTCTCCTTGTCGCAGTCCACGAGCTCGCGGTCGCGGTAGACGACGCGGCCGTTCACGATGGTGGTGCGGCAGTCGTGGCCCTCGACGCCAAACAGGATGTGGCCGTCGATGTTGTCCGCGCCAAGCGGCGTGGGCGCCGGGTAGTCGAAGATCGCGACATCCGCGGCGGCGCCGGGCTCGAGCACGCCGAGCGTCTTGCCCTGCGGCTTCGTCGAGAAGTACATGTTTGCGACCTCGGCGTTGTTCTTGAACAGCATGGTCATGGCCTCGCCCCAGGCGACGTTGGGCAGCGCGGAGTTGAGGCGCTGCAGCGGCACGAACGCCTTGAGGGACTGGAGCATGTCGTGCGTGTAGGCGTCCGTTCCCATGGTCACCGTAATGCCGCGCTTGAAGAACTCGAGCACGGGCGCCGTGCCGACGGCGTTGTTGGCGTTGGACTGCGGGTTGTTGACAATCTTGGTGTGGGTCTCGGCAACGATGTCCATGTCGGCGGGCGTGATGTGGATGCAGTGGCCGAGCATGGTCTTCTCGCCCAGGATTCCGTGGTCGAGGAGGCGGTGGATCGACGTGCAGCCGTGCTTCTGGGCGGAGTCGTACACGTCATTCATTCCCTCGCACACGTGCACGTGGAAGCCGGTCAGGCCGTCGTTCGCCTTGACCATGGCGTCGAGCGCCTCGTCGGGCAGCGTGAAGAGCGCGTGCCCGCCGAACATGGCGGCGATCATGTCGGAGTCCTGCTCGGCGGCCCAACGGGCGAAGTCCGCGTTCTCCTGGATGGACTCCTGCAGCTTCTGCTTGCCGTCGCGGTCCGAGACCTCGTAGCACAGGCACGCGCGCATGCCCATCTCCTGCGCAACGTCCTTGATGGCGAAGAGCGACCCGGGAATCTGGCGGAAGCTCGCGTGGTGGTCGAAGATGGTGGTGACGCCGTTGCGGAACGACTCCATCATGGTGACGTATGCGCAGGCGCGCGTGCCGTCGAGCGTGAGGTGGCGGTCGATGTTCCACCACTGCTGCTCGAGGTTCTCCAGGAAGTTGGTAGGGTTGCAGCCCTTGATGGCAAGGCCGCGCGCCAGGCCGGAGTAGATGTGGGTGTGGCAGTTGATGAGGCCCGGCATGATGAGCCCGCCGTGGGCGTCGAGGCGGGTAGCCTCGGGGTATGCGCGGCGAAGCTCTTCTCGCCCGCCGACTGCGACGATCTTGGTGCCGTCGATTGCGACGGCGCCGTCCTCGATGTAGGGGTTTGCGTTGCTGCGCGTGACCACGCGCCCGTTCTCCACAAGTAGCATGGCTGCTCCCTGGCACGTGTCGAAGATCAGCTACGACGTCGTATGAGTACGGACGCGGCCTCTATTACCGCGCCGGCCGGACTTTGCCAACGCGGGCCCCGGCCGCCCCGCCGCGTGCGCCGCGGCTTCGTAACGATTCTAACAAATCATTAGTTGGCTACCTAACAAATCGTTAGTTTCCATAGTGTCACAGCGCGGGCGCGGCGCGGCCGGCTGTCGGCGTACGGTCGATTTGCCGCGCGAGCGGCATGTGCGCGCGGCGTCGGCGGCAGTGCCTCCAAACAGAATGCTATTATGGCATTAATTTTTGTTAGCAGCTAAGGCCGCCGCCCTTCTCGCCCAGCGAGACGCGCCGCGGACGGCGAGAAGAACGTGAGACATTTATATGCAACAGACCATGCATCAGCAGCAGATTGACTTCTTGAAGCGCCTGGCGCGCGGCGTGGCCGCGCAGTTTGGCGACAACTGTGAGGTGGTTGTGCACGACCTGAAGTCGAGCGACCCGGACAGCACCATCGTGGCGATAGAGAACGGCCAGATTACCGGCCGCAAGGTGGGAGACGGTCCCTCGAACGTGGTGCTGAAGGCGCTGCGCACGGACCCGAGCAAGCTTCACGACAAGCTTGCGTACCTTACGAAGACCGAGGACGGCAAGGTCCTGAAGTCGAGCACGATCTTCTTTCGCGACGAGGACGGCGAGCCGTCCGCGATCTTCGCGATCAACTATGACACGACGCTGTTCATGGCGATGCAGGAGGTCTTGAAGGGGTTCACGGCGCTGACGGACGCGCCGGACCCGAACCCCGAGACCATCCCGCACAACGTGACCGACCTTCTGGACGAGCTCATAGAGCAGAGCGTGCGCATCGTGGGCAAACCCGTGGCGCTGATGAGCAAGGAAGACAAGGTGAAGGCCATTGGCTTCTTGAACGACTCCGGTGCGTTCCTGGTTACGAAGAGCGGACAGAAGGTCTGCAACTACTTTGGGATTTCGAAGTACACGCTGTACAGCTACATGGACGAGGCGAAGCGCGCCGCGGGCCAGGAGTAGCGAGCGGCGGCGGGCGCCGGCTGGCGGCGGGCGGCACGGATGTTGGGACTGGGGGCCTCGCGCGTGGTGCGCGGGGCCCTTTGCGTGGGGCGCGGGAGCGCGGGCGCGAGACAGAGAAGCGGCGCGGCCGCGTTGTTGCGCGACCGCACCGCTTGCGTTTGAGTAGCGTTTGGATTGCGTCTAGCTTGCGTTTGGCCTTGGGCGGCGACTACGCGTTGTCGTTCTTCTCGCCATCCTGCGCGACGTTGGCGGGAGCGGCGACGTGGATGTCCGCGTCGGCGACGTGCTCGACTGCGGGGACGCCGGTCGCGGCGCTCTGGTACAGCGCGCTCACGCCCTCGGCCGCGATCTCGGACGCGCCCTCGATGGCCTCCACGACATCCTGGTCGGCGCCACCCTTGGGCAGCACGAGATTGAGGATGATGGCCGTGATGGCCGCGATCACGATGGCGGAGCCGCCGAAGACCTGGTTGACCCAGCCGGGCATGCCGGGGCCGGTGAGGGCGCCGCTCGTGAGGGACACGCCCATGCCGAGCGCGACGGAGAGTCCCGCGATGGACGCGCGGCGCGGCGTGAGGCCGTCCTTCGTGAGCATGCGGATGCCGGTCATGCTGATGGTGCCGAACACGTTGATGGTGGCGCCGCCGATGACGGCCTGCGGGATGCCGGAGAGCACCGCGGCGAGCTTGGGCATGAGGCCGGCGGCGATGAGGATGATGGCGGCGGTGGAGAACACGCGGCGGTTGATGACGCGGGTCTGGGTGACGATGCCGACGTTCTGGCCGAAGGACGACGTGGGCATGGCGCCGAAGAACGCGCCGACCATGGTCATGATGCCCTGGGAAACCAGGCCGCCCGTGAGCTCCTGCACGTTGGGCTCGCGGTCCATGCCGCCGACGGTGGCGCCGGTGAAGTTGCCGATGGTCTCGAGCGAGGCGACGATGAACACGATGGTGATGCTGGCGATGGACGCGGGGACGAACTTGATGGCGAACGGCACGAAGTGCGGGAGCTCGAACCAGCTGGACGCGACGACGGCGTCGTAGCTGACCATGCCGAGCGCGAGGGCGAGCACGTAGCCCACGAGCATGCCGAACAGGAGCGAGCCGAGCTTGAAGACGCCCTTGCCGAAGTTGGCAAAGTACACGCACGCCACGAGCGTTACGAGCGCGACGAGCCAGTTCTGCGCGCTGCCGAACGTGGGCGAGCTGGAGCCGCCGGCCATGTAGCCCACGGCGACGGTGTAGAGCGAGATGCCGATGCACAGGACGACGGTGCCGGTGACGACGCTGGGAAACAGCGACTTGATCTTGCGGAAGCACAGCGCGAACACGACCGCGACGGCGCCGCCGATAATCTCTGCTCCGAGGATGGCGCCGATGCCGAACTGGACGCCGACGGCGGAGAGCGTGGGCACGTACGCGAACGACGTGCCCATGATCACGGGCAGGCCCGAGCCGAAGCGGCCGCCGAACAGCGGGTGCGCCTGTACGAGCGTGACCAGGCCGGACATCACGAGGGACACCTGGATGAGCAGGGTCTTCTGGTCTGCCGGCAGGTGGCACAGGTTTGCCACGATGATTGCGGGCGTGATGATGCCCACGACCGCTGCGACCACGTGCTGCAGCGCCATGGGGACGAGTTCCTGCGCCGAGAGCTTTCCGTCTCGACTAAACAGTGCGGATGAACCTTGGGCCTCTGCCATGTTCTTCTCCTCTGTTCTGGGTCGGGCTTTGCCAAACTTCTTTTTTGTTTGGCTTCCACCTTTTTTGTTTGCTGATGAGTGTAGAGTAGGAGCGGAGAATATGCAACGGGCTGAGAAATTCGGCCATCGGCAGATTTTGGGGGCGAGCGGCAATGGATTGCGACGCGAGCGTAGAGGACGAGGCCACGCGGCTGGCTGCGGAGTTGGTACGGATTGACAGCTCTGACCCAGGTGCATACGAGGGCGAGCTGGAGCGCTTTGTGCGGGCGTGGCTTGCGCCGCGCGTGGACGCGGCGCGCGCCGCCGACGGCACGCCGCTTGCGACGCTGGAGGAGCTGGAGGCGCTTCCCGGTCGCACGTGCCTGCGCGCGACGATTCTGGCGGCGGGCGCGGCGGGTGCCGGTGTCGCCGGCCCCGGCCCGGCCGACCTGACGCTGTGCTGCCACATGGACACCGTGCAGCTGGGCGACGGATGGTCCGTCGACACGCCGGCGCTTGGCGGCGTCGTGCGCGACGGGGAGCTATGGGGGCGCGGCTCCTGCGACATGAAAGGCGGACTCGCCTGCGCGATGCTTGCCTTCAGCGACGCGCTCGACGCGGTGCGAAGGCGCGGATGCGCGCCCGAGCGCAGCGTTTCTCTGCTGTGCACCGTCGACGAGGAGGACGTGATGCGCGGCTGCGAGGCCGCCATCCGCGCAGGCTGGCTGGGCAGTCGCGGATGGGTGCTGGACACAGAGCCCACGGACTCGCTCGCGCGCGACGCGCACAAGGGCCGCACGTGGTTTGAGCTGGACATGTCCGGCGTGACGGCGCACGCGAGCACCCCGTGGAAGGGCGCGGACGCGGTAGCCGCGCTGAGCGAGGCGATCTGCCATGTGCGCCGCGGGTTCCAGACGCTTGCTCCGCATGCGTCGCTTGGCACGTCGACGGTCACGTTTGGGCAGGTGGAAGGCGGTTACAGCCCGTATGTGGTACCGGATTTCGCGCGCGTGTGGATTGACATGCGGCTTGTGCCGCCCTACGACACGGCCTGGGCGCGGCGCCTTGTGGAGCAGGCGATCGCGCACGCGGAGGAAAGCGTGCCCGGCGTGCACGGCAGCTATCGCGTGACGGGCGACCGGCCCGCCATCGAGCCGAACCCGGACTCCGAGCTGCTGGCCGCCCTGCGCGACGCGGCGCGCGGCGAGGGGTACGACGTGGGGACCGGCACGTTCACGGGCTACACGGACACCGCGGTGGTCGCAGGCATCTGCCGCAACCGAGAGTGCCTGTCGTACGGTCCGGGCAGTCTGGAGGTTGCACACAAGCCGAACGAGCACGTCCCCGTGGCGGACCTCGTGCGCGTGCGCGCCGTGCTTTCGCGCCTGGCGTGCAGCGTGGTTGGGTAGCGCGGGCCCAAACGTCAAACACTCAAAATTTTGTTGACGTTCGGGCCTCGTTTCCGCAGGTCGCGAAAATGTGTCGAAAATATGTTCTACGTTCGTGCGCCGTCGGCCCGCAGTGCTTTCGTCACACGTCGGGGTACGGCGATGACTCCATCTCGTAGGTCCTCGCGGATAGGCGCCATTCCCGACCCCGACGTTAGGGAGGCGTTCAGGGAGACGGCCGCCATCGGCGGCGGGGAGGTTGCAAGCGACGCCCCTAAGGCTTGCGTCAGCGCAATAGGCGGATACCCTTACATGCTTCAACTTGTGGGGCTCAGATGCTGGCAGGCATCAAATCTGAGCGGAATCATTTCGGCCGAAGCTGCAAAGCGCGGCATCGCGCGCTTCGCCCTCCCGGAATTCAAAGCATTCGCCCAAGAGGAGCTGGCCGATTAGCCGCCCCGCCGGCATGCCCCCTAGCGCTGGTCGCGCAGCGCGACGGTCGTGAACGAGAACCGCTTCGGGTGGTGGCGCGAGCACGTGTACTCGAGCATGATGCCGTCGTCGTTGAACGTGTGGTTCACCACCACGGCCACAAAGTCGTATCCGCGCAGGTCAAGTAGCCTACGATCCATCGAGTTGGCCTTCTCGGCCAGATACGTGCGTTTGCTCGTGGTCACGCGCATGCCCAACGTGCCCTCGATGTACGCGTAGATCGAGTCCGCCGCGATCTCGGGCGTGATGTCAGGCACCAGCTCGGTCAGGTACCAGTTGCGGTCCAGAATCTGGGCATGCCCGTCAATCATGCGCACGCGGTCCACGTGTGTGACGGTCGAGCCCTCCGGAAACCCGCTCTCGCGCGCAAACGCCGGCGTCACGACCTCCCGCTCGATGCCAATCACCTTCGTGACCACCTCGATGCCGCTGCGCCGCGCCGCCTCCTTGAACGTCTCGATCCCGCCCATGGAGAAGTCCTCGCGCTCGGTCGGCAGGTAGATGACGCGCACGCCCTTGCCGTTGATGGGCTGGACGTACCCCTCCTGCGCCAGCAGCCTCACCGCGCGCCGCGCCGTGTTGTGCGAGCACTGGTAGCGTTCGCACAGCTCCGCCTCGGAGGGTATGAAGCCCTGGTACGGATACTCCCCGCTCTCGATCTGGGCGAGAAGATCCTCGTATATCTGCCCGTATACCGCCCTCATGCGCCGGCGCTCCCATCCGCGTTAGCCATCGTTTCGATGGTACCCGTGCCACGATGCCGGCCCGTCGTGCCCCAAAAAAACCAAAGCTCTCCAGCGCCGCCACTCCCCTGTCTCCAGCCCTGCCCGCACCGCGGTCACCCCGCACGCACCCATCCGCCACTTGCCGACGTTTACCCACCGCTCGCTGCGCAAACGCCGTTCTCATACCTATTTGAATAGGCGCATCGTATCCTCATCTCAAGAGCCTATTCAAATAGGTTTGGAAGAAGGGCGCAGGCCCAATCGGACGGAGGAAACATGGGAAAGTATCGGGAGGACGCGCAAGAGCTGCTAAGGCTCGTCGGCGGCAAGGACAACATCGTCGCGGTGACCCACTGCATCACGAGGATGCGCTTCGCACTGGCTGACCCCGGCAAGGCGGACGTCCCCGCCATCGAGGCGCTCGCGTCCGTGAAGGGCAGCTTCACGCAGGCAGGCCAGTTCCAGGTCATCATCGGCAGCGACGTCGCGGACTTCTACGACGACTTCGTCGCCATCTCCGGCGTGAGCGAGGCGTCCAAGGCGGACGTGAAGAAAGCCGCCGTCGGAAACCAGAACCCACTGCAGAAGGCCATGGGCGCCATCGCCGAGGTCTTCGCCCCTCTCATCCCCGCCATCATCACGGGCGGCCTCATCCTTGGCTTCCGCAACGTTTTGGGCGACATGCCCTACTTCGGGCCCGACGGCACGCAGACGCTCGCGTCGCTGTCCGTGTTCTGGACCGGCGTGTACAACTTCCTGTGGCTCATCGGCGAGGCCGTCTTCCACCTGGGAATCCCCGTGGGCATCTGCTACTCCATCACCAAGAAGATGGGCGGCACCCCCATGCTCGGCATCGTGCTCGGCCTCACGCTCGTCTCGGGCCAGCTCATGAACGCGTACGCCGTCCCCGGCGCCACCGCGAAGGACTGGGCAACCCACACGTGGAACTTCGGCTTTGCCCAGGTCCACATGATCGGCTACCAGGCCCAGGTCATCCCGGCCATCCTCGCGGCCATCTGCTTCAACTACTACGAGCGCTTCTTCAAGAAGATCACCCCGTCCATCGTTCAGATGATCGTCGTCCCGTTCTGCTCGCTACTCCTGGGCGTCATGACCGCTCACTTCATCGTCGGCCCCATCGGCTGGACGCTCGGCACCGCGGTCGGCAACGTCGTGATGGCCGGCATCTCCGGTCCGTTCCGCGTGCTGTTTGGCGCCATCTTCGGCGGCCTGTACGCGCCGCTCGTTATCACCGGCCTGCACCACATGACCAACGCCATTGACCTGCAGCTCATCGCGGACACCGGCACCACCATGCTCTGGCCCATGATCGCGCTGTCCAACATCGCCCAGGGCTCCGCCGTCCTCGCCATGATCGTGCTGCAGCGCAACGACGACAAGGCGCAGCAGGTCAACATCCCCTCCTGCCTCTCGTGCTACCTCGGCGTCACCGAGCCCGCCATGTTCGGCGTCAACCTCAAGTACGTCTTCCCGTTCGTGTGCGCCATGATCGGCTCCGCCGTCGCCGGCGTCATCTGCACCGCCACCTCAACCGCGGCCAACGCCATCGGCGTCGGCGGCCTGCCCGGCATCCTCTCCATCAACTCCAAGTACTTCCTGTCCTTTGCGCTGTGCATGCTCGTCGCCGTCGTCATCCCGTTTGTGCTCACCTACATCGTCGGCAAGTCCAAGGGCATCGACCGCGGCGTCGGCGTCGAGGACGTCACGCTCGACGGCTCCAACGTCGTCGCCGCCAGCATCTCGGCCGGCGCGTCCGAGTCTGGCGTCGGCGCCGCCGTGGCCGCCGTCACCAGCGCAGAGGCCATGGGCGAGCTCACGGAGGACGGCGCGCTCTGCGCCGCGGTCTCCGGCACCGTAATCCCGCTGTCCCAGGTGGACGACGCCGTCTTCGCGTCCGGCACCATGGGCGAGGGCGTTGCCATCGAGCCGTCCGCCGGCGAGGTCGTGGCCCCGTGCGACGCGTCCGTCACCGTCATGATGGAGGAGACGGGCCACGCGGTCGGGCTGACGCTCGCCTCTGGCCTCGAGCTGCTCATCCACATCGGCCTTGACACCGTCGAGATGAACGGGGACGGCTTCCAGGCGCACGTGCGCAAGGGCTCCATCGTGCACCGCGGCGACCCGCTCGTGACGTTCGATCGCAAGAAGGTCGCGGCCGCCGGCCACAAGGACACCGTGCTCATGGTCGTGACGGACAAGGGCTCCGCCGAGAAGATCGACCTCACCACCTCCGGCGCGGCCGTGGCAGGCGTCACCCCCGTCATCCGCTACTAGCGACCACAGGAGCGCCCGCTGTCCTACGATGGCAGGCAGGCGCAAGCGAAGGCGCGGGAGGGACCGAGGGAGACCCCGGCCCCTCCCCGTATAGAAAGAGAGATGCCAACATGCAGGACCGCGCAGCGCGGCTTGGTGACAAGGTCGTCTACCAAATCTACGTCCGCAGCTTCAATGACTCCAACGGGGACGGCATCGGCGACCTCCGAGGCATAACGCAACGGCTGGACTACCTGAAGAAGCTGGGAGTCGACTACCTCTGGATCACCCCGTTCTTCTCGTCCCCGCAAAACGACAACGGGTACGACGTGGCGGACTACCGCTCCGTGGAGCCCATGTTCGGCACGATGGCGGACTTCGACGAGCTTTCGCGCGAGGCGAAGGCGCGCGGGATCGGGCTCATGCTCGACATGGTGTTCAACCACACGTCCACGAGCCACGAGTGGTTCAGGCGCGCGCTGAGCGGCGACCCCAAGTACCTGGCGTACTACAAGTTTGTGGACGCGGCGCCCGACGCGACGGCCGCCAAGCCCGGCGAGCCGCCCACGAACTGGGTGTCGAAGTTTGGCGGGAGCGCGTGGGAGTACGTGCCCGCGCTCCACAAGTGGTATCTGCACCTGTTTGACGTGAGCCAGGCGGACCTGAACTGGGACAACCCCGAGGTGCGGGCCGAGCTTGCCAACGTGGTGCGGTTCTGGAAGGCAAAGGGCGTGAGCGGATTTCGCTTCGACGTGGTGAACCTGATCTCGAAGCCGGAACGCCTGGAGGACGACTTCGAGGGCGACGGCCGGCGCTTCTATACCGACGGACCGCACGTGCACGAGTACCTGCAGGAGCTGGTGCGCGAGGGCGGGATCGAGGACATGGTGACCGTGGGCGAGATGAGCTCCACCTCGATCGAGAACTGCATTCGCTACACGGCGCCGCGCTACCACGAGCTGACGCAGGCATTTTCGTTCCACCATCTGAAGGTCGACTATGCCGGTGGCGACAAGTGGGCACTCGCGGAGCCGGACATCCCCCGGCTGAGGGGGCTGCTGCGCGACTGGCAGGAGAGAATGACGGCCGGTGGCGGCTGGAACGCGCTCTTTTGGTCCAACCACGACCAGCCGCGCCCGAACTCGCGCTTTGGCGACTGCTCCACCCGGGAGCTGTGGCGGCGCTCCAGCGAGCTTCTGCCCGTGTGCACCCACCTGCTGCGCGGCACGCCGTACGTGTACCAGGGCGAGGAGCTGGGGATGACGAACCCCGACTTCACGAGCATCGACCAGTACCGCGACGTGGAGTCGCTCAACTACTACAAGATCCTGCAGGACGAGGGGGCCACGCCCGAGGAGGCGTTCCACATCGTGCGCGAGCGCTCGCGCGACGACTCGCGCACGCCCGTGCAGTGGGACGGCAGCGCGAACGCGGGCTTCACCAGCGGCACGCCGTGGATAGGCATCCCCGCGAACCACGCGTACGTGAACGCGGCGGACGAGATGGCAGACCCGGACTCCGTGTGGAGCTTCTACCGGCGAATCATCGCGCTGCGGAAGGAGTGTCCGGTTGTCCAGGCGGGCGACGTGCGCTTCCTGGACGCGGCGTCCGACAAGGTCATCGCGTACGAGCGCACGCTTGAAGGTGCCGCCAGCGGAACGCGGCGGCTGGTCGTGGCGTGCAACTTCAGCGGCGCGGACGCGGCGGCGCTTCCGGCGGACGCGCTCGACGGCGGCACGGTGCTGATAGAGAACTGCGACGACCATCGCATCCAGGACGGGACGCTCGTACTGGGGCCGTGGTGCGCCGTGGCGCTTGCCTGGTAGCAACAGGCATCTGCAAACGCGCCCGACTGGACGCGCGCACCCGGCCGCACGCGCAGAGAGCCGCAAGAAAAAGGACTGTTCTTCTCGCCCGCGGGGTCCCTCCCTCCGCGGGCGCCTCACATGCCCGGCCCAGGCTCATATGCGACAGTCGCAGTTACAAACTTGTAAGCGTTTTTCAGGCAGCACCCACATCGCGCGCGCATACCAATACGATATTTTGTCACACGTCACGCCGCGCACGCGCGGCCCAACCAAAGAAGGAGGCTGTCAGATATGACCAGGTGCGTAACCCGCCGCGATGCCATCGCGCTGTTTGGGGGCCTGACCGCCTTTACCCTTGCCGGATGCAACAGCTCGAACGGTGGGGACAAGGTGTACAAGATCGGCGTTCTGCAGCTTACGGAGCACGACGCCCTCGACGCCGCGAACAAGGGCTTCGTGAAGGCCCTCAAGAAGTCCGGCCTCAAGTACAAGATCGACCAGCAGAACGCCCAGAACGACCAGTCCGCCTGCCAAACCATCGCGACCAAGCTCGTGAACGACGGCGACGACCTGATCCTGGCCATCGCGACGCCGGCCGCCCAGGCGGTCGCCGGCGCCACGTCCGATATCCCCATCGTCGGCACGGCCATCACGGACTTTGCCGCATCCGGCCTGGTAAAGAGCAACAAGAAGCCCGGCAACAACGTCACCGGCACATCGGACCTCACGCCCGTGGACGAGCAGTTCGACCTCCTGGTGAAGCTGCTGCCCAACGCAAAGACCGTCGGCGTGCTGTACTGCACCGCAGAGTCCAACTCCGACGTGCAGGTGAAGATGGCCCAGAAGGCCGCCAAGAAGCGCGGGATGAAGGCCGTGCGCTACTCCGTCTCGAGCTCGAACGAGATCCAGCAGGTCGTGGAGTCCATGGTCGGCAAGGTCGACGCCTGCTACGCGCCGACGGACAACACCATCGCCGCGGGCATGTCGACCGTCTCGATGGTCGCGAACGAGAACAAGCTTCCGGTTATCTGCGGCGAGAAGGGCATGGTCGACAACGGCGGCCTCGCCACGTACGGCATCGACTACGAGGCCCTGGGCTACAAGGCCGGCAAGATGGCCGTCAAGATCCTGAAGGGAACGTCCAAGCCGGCCGACATGCCGATCGAGCACCTCAGCATCAAGGAGTGCACGCTTGCGACGAACGAGAAGGCCGCGGCCGCCGTGGGCGTGGACCTCTCCGTCCTCAAGGCCTAGCCGCGACCCCGGCCCCGCCGGCCGGAGCCCGCGCAACAAGCAACGCCGCCACAGGGCGGAAAACGGGCGCACCCGCCGGCCTCGGTCGCGGGCGCGCCATCGAGTTTGGGGGGAGCACATGCTTCTATCACTAACCGGCGCCGTCTCGCAGGGCATCCTGTGGGGCATCATGGTGCTGGGCGTCTTCATCACGTTCCGCATGCTCGACATCGCGGACCTCACCGTGGACGGCAGCTTCGCCCTTGGCGGCTGCGTCGCAGCGGTCGCCTCGGTCAACATGGGCCTCGACCCGCTCGTCTCGGTCCTTCTCGGCATGCTCGCCGGCCTTGTGGCCGGGGCGGTCACCGGACTCCTGCACACGCTGTTCGACATCCCCGCGATCCTGGCGGGAATCCTCACGCAGATATCGCTGTGGTCCGTCAACCTGCGCGTCATGGGCAAGTCGAACACGCCGCTTCTGGGCGTCGATACCGTGTTCTCGCGCGTCGCGACGCTCCTCGGCGTGTCCAACAACGTCGCTACCCTCGTCATCGGCGCACTCGTCGCGGCGCTGTGCGTGGCGCTTCTCTACTGGTTCTTTGGCACGGAGATCGGCTCGGCCATGCGCGCGACCGGCCAGAACGAGGACATGTGCCGCGCGCTGGGCATCGACGTGCGCGTGACGAAGCTGCTCGCGCTCAGCCTGTCCAACGGCCTCGTCGGGCTGTCCGGCGCCCTCGTGTGCCAGAGCCAGAAGTACGCCGACATTAACATGGGCACGGGCGCCATCGTGATCGGCCTGGCCGCCATAGTGATCGGCGAGGTGCTTGGCCGCCTGACCCCGGGCAAGCTTCAGGCGTTCGGCAGCCGCCTGACCTCGGCCGTCGTCGGCTCCGTCATCTACTTCATCATCCGCGCCATCGTGCTGCAGATGGGCATGGACGCAAACGACATGAAGCTCTTCTCGGCCGTCATCGTCGCACTCGCGCTCGTGGTGCCCGTGGTGCTGGAGCGCAGCCAGGCGCGCCGCGCGTGGCGGAAGGGAGGCGAGCGCTGATGCTGACGCTTTCCCACGTCACCAAGACGTTCAACAAGGGCACGGTCAACGAGAAGCCCGCGCTCACCGGGGTGGACCTCCACCTTGAGCCCGGTGACTTCGTCACCGTGATCGGCGGCAACGGCGCCGGAAAGTCAACGCTGCTGAACTGCATCGCAGGCGTCTTCCCGCCCGACGGCGGCAAAATCGAGCTCGACGGCCGCGACGTCACGCGCCTGCCAGAGCACAAGCGCGCCGCCGACCTGGGCCGCGTGTTCCAGGACCCCATGCGCGGCACCGCGGCAGACATGCAGATAGACGAGAACCTCGCCCTCGCGGCGCGCCGCGGCGGCCACCGCGGCCTCGCGTGGGGCATCACGCGCGAGGAGCGCGAGGACTACCACGAGCGCCTGAAGATGCTGGACCTTGGCCTGGAGGACCGCATGACCTCGAAGGTCGGCCTGCTCTCCGGCGGCCAGCGCCAGGCGCTCACGCTTCTGATGGCAGTGCTCAAGCGCCCGAAGCTGCTGCTCCTGGACGAGCACACCGCCGCGCTCGACCCAAAGACCGCCGCAAAGGTGCTCTCGCTCACGCAGCGCCTGGTTCAGCAGGACTCGCTCACCACGCTCATGGTCACGCACAACATGCACGACGCCATCCGCCTGGGCAACCGCCTCATCATGATGCACGAGGGCCACGTGATCTTCGACGTCCGCGGGGACGAGAAGAGCAAGCTCACGGTCGCGGACCTGCTGCACAAGTTCGAGGAGGCAGCCGGCGGCGAGCTCGACAACGACCGCATGCTGCTCTCGTAGCGCCGCGGCACGCACCGCGCCAGCGTCCAAGCCAGCGCCCCGAACGTACAACATTCAATATGATGTTGACGTTCGGGGCGCGTTTTCTCAGTTGGCAGAAATGTGTAGGAAATATGTTCTACGTTCGCGTCACCGACCCGCCGTCAAACACTACGGACGGCACGCGACGGATGCCCTAGCCGACCAGCGTAAGCCTACCCTCAAGCACCATCTTGCCACGGCCGCCGTGAGCGCCCTCCTCCGGCCAGGTCAGAAACGTGGTAACCCTACTGTTCCCGAAGTCCGCAACCTGGGACGCAACGACTCCGGCCTCCTCAATCCAGTTGACCATGTACACGTCCTCGCCCAGTGCGACCGCATCATATGGGTCGACCTCACTTGAAGGCTCGCCCTCCCCCACCACGGAAAGCGCGTTCCACCTAAGCTCGCTCTCGCTTAGGTAGTCACTCACGTAGTGGTCGCCGCTCTCGTAGTCGACGTCCACGCGCTTGCCCCGCACCTTCTCGAAAACCGTCATGTCGGCCTCCATCCTGCGAGTCCAGCTATTTACCGTGGTACGCATTCGATACTTATTTCTGCTTCTCGACTAAATTGACCTTACGGGATGCAGGTCTTACGCACAATTAGGATCATTCTGGTTACCTGGTCGCTTCTGGGTGACTGCAGCTGCATTCCGCACGGCACAACAATGCCCGCAACGTAGAACTATATTTTTTAGTTCTACGTTGCAGGCACGTTTTCCCAGTTGGCGCAAACCGCGCGAATTATAGTTCTACGTTACGCGGCAGGGGGGCGCCCCCTCGGTAGCGTGGCGCTTTGCGCTCCAGACGGAGTCACCACTCATGTCGTCTTAGGCGTTTCCCAACAATACCGTGCTCTCGAGGGACCTGAGTCGAAGACTGTCAAAGTGACGAACCCCGCCCATAGAAGCTAGGTGCCGCATGCACCCAGACAAATACTATTTAACCAGTGACATTTCGAGATAATAGAGGTTGGAGCGATAGCGCCACACTCCAAACTCACGCGGAATTCCACGCTCGTCAAATGATACACGCGTAATCTCGAGAAGGGGGAATCCCTTCTCGACGTGGAGCACGCGCGCGGTTTCCTCGTCCGCCCCCACCGATTTCATCACCTGCGTTGCACGGGGCCACGTTACATGCAAGACGTTCTTGTAGTAAGCACGAAGTGACTCATTAGAAAAGTCTCTTTCTGTAGCGCCAGGGACATAATTCGCCTCTAGTAAGATCGTCTCACGATAGTACGGCGTCTCTCCCTTACAGCGAACGCGGTCAAGTCGAAAAAGTGGCGTATCTAACGGAAGATTGAGCGCTCCGGAAGCTTTTGGATCCGCAAGCACTACCCCCGCGTCGAGGACCCTCTTCTCTACTTTCCCAACGCCAATACTTGGGTCATCGCTAAGACGCAAGCTTGAGTTCGTCCAGTTCAGTGCCGTTTTTGGCCTAGTAGCCACTACGACTGAGCCCACGCCGCGGCGCCTCTCTACCAAGCCGTCATCGACGAGCATCCCCATCGCCTTACGCGCGGTCTCACGACTGATGCCGAACTCCTCTACCAGGCGCGTTTCGGATGGTACAAGATCCCCAACCGAAAATGAACCTCCGGTAATCTCCTGAAACAGGATATCGTACAGCTGGTAATACAGCTGCTCATGAGAGTTCGGATCGAGTCTCCGTGTTTGTAAAATTGCAATTCCCATATGCAGCACAACTCGCTTTTGGCCGAATGATGCATGACGAGCATGCAACCGTCGCACTACTCATACTCCAAATCGCATCGAACCCAAGGTTAAATCTGGTATAGAGACCAATTTAGGAATACAAATGGCATACAACCAGCCAGTGGGCCAACAAGTTATAAAGTACCTGTCTTGCAAAACAACTTTCGAACTACGCGTCAGCTCCTCGCAAGCTCATCCACTCTATCGACTATCGCCTCTTCGTCGACGTCATCAATGTTCGTCGCATCAACTTCAATGAGGTCCCCGAGCACAAATGTCCCGTATCCCTTTGTGACGCAGCGCTCTTCCAAAAGCTGCCTGGTTACCAGTGCGTCTGCCTTGCTGCGATCAGCAAGCACGTCACCCTTGTGATAGTGATTCATGAGGTGCCCAAGGTGCCTTGATTGAGACAGGTCTCTAGCCAGTGATCGCTTGTAGATTACATCGAGATCCCCGACAAACCTAACAGTAATGGCCCGATAGCCATACTCCGCAACCAACTTGACCAGCGTGGGGCGCTGCTTGTCAGAAAACGGATAGTCAGTAACGAATGCCTTCCCGTCGGACATTAGGTGCCGGAGCTCAGAGTAGTACCTTTTCCAAACAAGCTTCTCGAGCTCATCCTTTTCCTGGAGGGAATCGAACCCGAACTCATCCCAAACCTGTTCTTTAATGTCATCTGGAGCGATTACAGGCAAATCCGGATGCCGTTTGAGGAGCTCTCCGCAAAATGTTGACTTACCAGTTGCCGGATAGCCCGCGAGAAGCACCATGACTTTCTTCATGATTGCGCTTTCCTAACCTTTGTCCAAAACTCCAACGAACGCTACTTGCCGCGAAGCATGTCCTTGGAGTTCTGCATAAGGGACTGGAGCTTGTCCAAATAGAGCTTTGCTCCGTCTTGGTCGCCAGACTCAGCTGCGGCCTTACGCTTCCTGTTGTATAGGGTGGTCAGTGACCTATATGGGGCACCCATGCGCCTTCCGTTGGCGACGCAGGCTTCAAACGCCTCAATGGCCGCGTCATCCTCTCCGGCATCCATCAAAAGCTTTCCGCGGCGCTCCAGAAGGTCGCACTTCTCGGCCCCATCGACTGAGTCTATTTGCTCCAAAAGCTCATTCGCCTTACGAAGCAGCTCTTCTCGGTCGACCTTAGCAGACGGCTCGTTATCCTTCTTTTCAGACTTTACCGCCTTATCTTTCTTGTGAAAGAGGAACATGTTGCCTCGATTCTCCTAAACCCTGATAGAAAGGGGGCTGGCCCATAGAAGACCAGCCCCCATCACACAGTTCGCTATGCAAAAAGGCCAACGAGGCACTTGATGCCGTAGAGCACGAAACCAGTGAAGACCGTATCAACGTCGGTGCAAGTCAGGTTGACGAAGCCAATCTGCGCAAGCATGGGGGTGAGAAGCGCGGGGATGATCATGATGAAGATGCCGTGCACGATGCAGCCGATGATCAGGCCACGACGACCACCCACGGCGTTGCCGAAGATACCCGCAGTACCACCAGCGAAGAAGTTGGACATAACGCCGGGGATGACAAAGTATCCAGTGACCGGAGAAATGAGCATGCCGATAATCGAGCCGATGGTGGTGAAGATGAAGCCGAGAATAACGCTGTTAGGAGCGTAGGGGAAGAGAACGGGGCAGTCGAGGGCAGGCTTGGCACCAGGAACGAGCTTCATCGAAATGCCCTGGAAGGCGGGAACGATGTTGTCGAGAAGCTGGCGGACGCCCATCATCAGGATGTAAAGGCCGATCACGAAGGTGCAGCACTGCAGGAACGCCTCGACGATGTAGTTAACGCTGGTCGAGATGCCGAGACCCTTGGCGACCTTGAGGCACGCAGCGGGCCCAGCAATAATCGCCGCAATGATGTAGAAGGGAAGCATGACCGTGAAGACGGCAAGGTAGGTGTCGTTGAGGAAGTCGAGCTTCTCAGGAATCTTCACGTCCTCGGCAGACTCCTCGGGATTGCCCACGAGCTTGGCAACGCCGGCGGTGACCATGTAGCCAATGGTGCAGAAGTGACCGAGCGCGATATCGTCACTGCCAGTAATCTTGCGCACAACAGGCTGTGCAATGGCAGGCATAAACGTCGCGAAGCAGCCGCCAACAAGCGAAGCGAGGAGAATCAGAGGCACGCCGGTAAGACCGAGGAAGTAAGTGAACACGACCGCAAGGGTGGACTCCCAAAGGAGTGCCTGGCCGGTCAGGAAGATGTACTTGAACTTCGTGAAGCGGGCAATGATGAGGTTCACGATGAAGATGCCGAGCAGGACGATCGAAATCTCCGAGCCGAGCCCCAGGTCAGTCATAGCCTGGCCATTGATGCCCTCAATCGAGGCGACAACAGCGCCGCCGCCGGCACCGATGTGGAAGGCGGAGTTGAACACATTGCCGAAGTACTGGAGCGAACCCTGAAGAACGCTGGAGCCGGCGGAAAGAATCATGAAGCCAAACAGGGTCTTCATCGTTCCCGCAAACACCTCGTTAGCCGGCTTCTTCTGAAGCGCAAGACCAAGGAAGGCAATGAGGGCGATGATGATCGATGCCTGGGTCAGAATGTTGCTAACAATCCAATTCAGGACAGCCATTTCATCCTCTTTCTATTGCTTAAAAAACTAATTTCCTCGAGAAGGACGGGGCACCTCTGTTACAGCTCGCCCATTTCCTTAAGGATTGGCGTGAGCTTTTCGGTGATCTCCTTCTTGTCGACCAAACGATCGAGGAAAACCACCGGCTTAGGAAGATTCTTCTTCTCCATAAGCTTCTGGTAGTTCTTGCCAGACACGACAATATCGGCCTCGTTTACGATTGCGGAAATCGTAGTCGTGTCGGTATGGCTGACCTTGGCGTTCACGTTGAGAGCCTTCATTGCCTGCTCAATAGCCATCTGGCAGGCGAAGCTGCTGCCCAGGCCGGCGCCACACACCGCGATGATCTTGACCATGTTTACCTCCCCTCTTCTTACTCGGATGCGGACAGAACGGATTCTCCTGCTCTGTCAGTTGCCTCTGACTCGGCTATGAGCAGGTGGTAGATTTCTTCTGGCGTTTCAGACTCTTTCAGACGAGCAACCTTGGACTCGTCCATGCAGAAGGTCGCAAGAACCTTGATTGCGTCTACGTGAGAGTTCGGGTCTTCTGCCGACAGAGCAAACAGCAACGTTACGCAGCTGTCCGACCCCTCGAATTGAACGGGCTTCCTCAGTAACAGAAGTCCCATCTGGGTCTTAATCGCTCCTTCTTCGGGACGTGCGTGGATGAGCGCGATGTCGTCGGTAAGCACGACATAGGGGCCCACGGATTCAATGTCTTTCACGACATTGTCCGCATACCTCTGCTCGGCGTAGCCACCCTTAACCAGGGGGTCAAGACTTACCCTTACCCCTTCGCGCCAGTCCTGGACGGAGTCGAGTATCTGGATGTTCTCAACCTTGAGCATGTCTTGAAAAGCAAACTTCTGAGAGTCAGCCATGTGTTCTTCCTTAACTGAATCGATCCCACGCGTGGGGTTCCCTATGCAGATTCGGGCAAATCAATTCCGAGAGACTTAAGCGCTCCAAGCACCTCACTAAGTTCAGGAATCGAGCGCTGGCTACCCATGCGAGTGGTAGAAATGGCGGCAGTCATAGAGCCAAGAGTCAGACAATCGACGAACTCAAGGCCACGCGACAATCCGTAAGTAAAAGCTCCGTGGAAAATGTCTCCCGCGCCCGTCGAGTCAATCGCCGCCACCTCGAACGCGGGCATACGCACAGCCTTTCCCCCTTCGAGGTACACCAGCCCTTTGGACCCGAGCGTTATCGCTACGCGGCAGCCGGGATTGATGCTTTCGATGTCTAGCAGCGCCTCAAGAAGACCCTTGTCGGTATCTGGCAGGACACGGCCCGTATGCTGCTCGGCAAACGCCTGAGAACAGACGATATAATCGGAAACACGAGCGACCTGAAGTGTCGACTCTCGACACGTACCGGCATCAACCACAACCTTTGCGTCGGGGAAGCGCCTCTTGTACTCAACAGTCGCTTCAGGTTCATGCCCGTCACAGAGAATGATGTCTGGCGACGCCTCCGGATACACAACTTCAGCTTCAACGTTCTGGGACGGGAAGTTGAAAATTGTTCTTGTGCCCGTCTTTCCGTTTGCCACGATGAAGCTAAAAGAGGTCGATACGCCAGGGGCGCGAAGGAGATAGTCAAGATTGACTCCGCAGTCTGCAACGGCCTTCTTTATCTGCTCTCCATAGGCGTCTCTTCCGATGCGGGCCACCAAGTAAGGCTTGGCTCCCCACTTTCCGCAAACACAGGAGCCATTGAGGGCTGGCGCACCGGGGCATTCAGTATGCTCGGTGAGACGATACTTCCTATCAGGGACAATGTCTTCGTCGACTCGTGCAGTTATGTCATAGGCCGCTTGGCCGATACAGAAAATGCGCATGCTCCACCACCTCTCTGGCTCCAGATGCGGTCTTTAAATGTTCTTGAAGAGGCTGATCTTGTGCTCCACGACCTCCTGGACAACGTCAAGCGCGGGCATAACGTTGTTCCTGTTAGAGGTGTTCTCCTTGTTCGAGTCGTAAAGCTCCTTGGACTTCCTGTTCCACTGCACGAGAAGCTCGGTGCCCACGTTGAACTTTCGGATGCCAAGGTCAATCACGCGGTGGATATCGTTGTCAGACACGCCAGTGCCGCCATGAATAACCAGCGGACGCTGGGCAACCTCGTAAATCGACTTCAGAACGTCGAAGTTGATGTTGGTCTTCGACTTGTACTGGCCGTGATTGGTGCCGATTGCCACGGCAAGGGCATCGATGTCGGTCTTGTCAATGAACTCGACCGCCTGCGCAGGGTCGGTCAGGCGCACAGCGTCAGACGCGACGGCCACGCCATCCTCGGTTCCGCCAACGGTGCCAAGCTCCGCCTCGACGGAAGCACCGGCAGCGTGTGCATACTCGACAACGCGACGCGTTCCAAGGATGTTCTCCTTGAACGGCAGTGCAGAGCCATCAAACATGACGGAGCCAAAACCCGCGTCAACAGCCTCGCGGATGTTGTCCCAATTCTTGGCGTGGTCGAGGTGGAGATCGACGTTTACGCCGTACTCCTCAGCAAGCGACTTGCACACTGCAACAAGAGTGCGCATGCCGACATACTTTGCAGTCCCCTCAGAGGTCTGGATGATTACCGGAGTCCTCTGGTTGTTTGCCGCCTTGACGATTGCCTGCACCATCTCGAGGTTGTGGGTGTTGAAAGCGCCAATGGCCATGTTCAGTTCGGAAGCTTCCTCCAGAACACTCTTAAGCGTGGTGTACATGTGTTTGTCTCCCACCTTTCCTTCACACCCATACGGTTATATGGTTGTGTGGTTGTCCGTACATTTACCTGACAAACACAGCCTATACACAACAACGGAGAAATGCAAGGATTTTTCTGGAATGGTTTTGCCTCTTCGGTAAATGCCTAGAGCACTCGCTTCTCATTCCCAAAGTTCGGTCATCCATCCCCTCGGAGTGAGGCCGAGCCGCATTCCCCGCCACACAACAATGCCCCTAACGTAGAACTATATTTTTTAGTTCTACGTTAGGGGCACGTTTTCCCAGTTGGTGCAAGCCGCGCGAATTATAGTTCTTCGCTACGCGACACGCTGCACGTTACGCGCCGCGTTGCACGCCGCACCCGAGCACGGCGATCGCGCCCACCACTCCCCTACGCGCGCATGAACGCCGGCTCCACCTCGCGTCCAAGCTCACAAGACTCCCGAGCCGCAGCCGCTATCTGCTCCATCGCGCGCGCCACGCCGTCGTCGGCGCTCGCGCCCACGTGCCAGCGGGCCGCCCGCGTCGCCGCCTCATTCGCGTTCGCCACGGCGCACGAGTTGGGGTACCTCCGCAGCATGTCCAGGTCGTTGTCCGCGTCGCCAAACACGCAGACCTCCTCGTCGGCCAGGCCCAGAATCTTCTGCAGTATGGCGACGCCGTCCGCCTTGCCCCAGCCCTTCGGGCTCGCGTCCAGCCAGTTCACCACCGTGTTGGGAAACGACAGCCCCGGGCACGCATCCGAAAGCACACGGGAAAGCTCCACGGCGCGCTCGTTGTCGCCCATCACCACCATCCCGGCCTTCACCACAGGGTAATCCGGCATCTCGCCCAGCTCGTGGCGCTCGCCGCCGCACAGGAAGACGCGCTCGAACATGGGCCCAAGCTCCTCGCGGGTCGCACCCACCCAGTCGCCAAAGTTGTCGTCGCGATACGTGATGAACGCGCAGCCCTCGACCCGCGCCGCAATCGACTCCGCGCGGCGCAGCTCGTCCATGGGCAGGGTCTTCTCGTACACCACCTCGCCCAGGTAGTACACCTTCTGGCCGTTCACCAGCACGCCCGTGTTGTAGCAGCTCGCGTCCTTGTTAAAGAAGCTCGACAGCTCGCCGCGGTCGCGGCCGCTCGCCGGCCCAAAGTCGATGCCCTGCTCCTGGCAGGCGTGAATCGCGTCCACCGTCCGCCGCGATGCCGCCGACGCGCCAAACGGCACCAGCGTGTTATCCATGTCAGAAAGTATGAGCTTGATCAAGGCGCCTCCTCCGCCGCGTCCGCCCGCGCCCACAGGCGCTCCGGCCAATACGATAGCGCCGCGCCACGCCTACCCGGGCGCGACGCGGCGTATCAACACGTTATCCATCGGCCCTCGTCGGCAGCGGCAGGGCCATGAGGCCCACCGCTTCCGGACGAGAAGCGCCATCCTCCCGGCCCGCTACGCAAACGCCCGCTTCAGCTCGCGCTTTGCCGCGGCGCTCGTAAACGCCAGAACGTTGTCGCCGGCGATGAGGCCCGTGTCGCCGCGAGGGATGATGATGTCCCCCGCGCGGTCGATCGCGATCACGACGGCCTCGTCCGGCAGGGCCAGGTCAGAGATCTTCCTCCCCGCCGCCGACGACCCCGGGCGCACCTCAAGCTGCACGAGTGCATGCTCGTCCTTGCCCAGGCGCATGATGGTGAACACGTCCTCCATGTCCAGACCCTCCTGCACGGAGCGCGCCAGCAGGTCCGCCTGGTTGATCCCCACGTCCACGCCCATCGACTCGTTGAACATCCACGAGTTCTTCGGGTTGTTCACGCGCGCGACCACGCGCGGCACCTGGTACTCCATCTTCGCCAGAGTCGACGCCACCAGGTTCACCTCGTCGGAGCCCGTCGCCGCTATGAGCACGTCCGCGCTCATCACGCCGCACCTCTCCAGCACCTCCGGGCTCGTACCGCTCCCGAGCACGACCTTCTGGCCCGGCAGCTCCTCCTGCAGCTTGCGCACCACGTCGCGCCTGCTCTCCACCACCACGACGGACGAGCCTCCGTCCGTGAGTATGGGCGCCAGGTAGCGACCGGTCTTGCCGCCGCCTACGATGATGATGTTCATGGCAACCTCCTACTCGCTCTTACCGAGCATGTGGGCGAACTTCTCCTGCGCGCTCGACGCCACGGCCGCGTACACCACGTCGCCGTGTCCAAGCACCGTGCCCTCCGTCGGGATGAACGTCTGGCTGTTGTGCGACACGGCGACGATCTTCACCTCGCCGATCGCGCTTATCTCGCGCACGGGGTGCCCCTCAAGCAGCGTCGGCACGTCGGCACGCACTATCTGCACCTCGCCGGTGCCCACGGCAAGCACGCTGTCCTGCTGGTGGTACGTCAGAAGCTCGCACGCGCGGCGCACGCCCCAGTCCGTCGTCGATATGGTCTGTATGCCCAGGCGGCGGTACGTCTCGGCCTTGCTCACGTCGTACATGCGCGCGATGACGCGCGGCACGCGGTACGAGTCGCGCGCGATCCGCGCGATCACGATGTTCGTCTCGTCCGAGGTGGTGCAGGACACGACGGCGGACGCACGCTCGATACCGGCCTTCTCCAGCACGTCGCGATCGATTCCCACGCCGCACACCTTGCGCCCGGCAAACCCGTCGCCCAGAAGCTCCAGGCGCTCCGGGTCCTGGTCGACGGCGCACACGTTGTGGCCCTGGCGGTCCAGCTTGCGCGCGAGCCCGGTGCCCATGCGCCCCAGTCCAACGACAATCACGTTCATGATGCCCTACCTTTCGACATTTTCCTGCTCGATGCGGACGCCGTTGCGGTCGATCCCCAGGTGCCTGCGCACGATGGCCTTCCTGCCCTCTTCCAGCGCCAGCACGATGGGAGGGAGAAGAACGAGGAATCCATAGTCCGCAAGGCCAAGCGGGCAGGTGTGGAACACGCCCTGGAACGGCGGGAACACCGTCAGGAGCACGATGAGCGCCACCTCGAACAGTATGCCCTTGTTCACCTGCCTGTTAGAGAACAGACCAACCGAGAAGACCGAGGCAAGCTCCGTGCGGCAGTTCATGACCTCGCCTATCTGCGTAAACACGATGGCCGCGAGCGCCATGGTCGTGGCACGGACGTACGTGGGATCCAGGTCCTTGCCAACGCCAAACATGACGGTACCCATGTGCCAGCCGGCCTGCGCCTGCGCGAACACAAACGCCGCAAGCGAGGCGGCCGCGCCCAGAAGGCCGTACCACAGAAACGCCTTGCGCATGACCTCCTTGTTCAGAAGGTGCTCGTGGGGGTCGCGCGGCGGACGGTTCATCACGTCCCTCTCGGGCGGCTCGGAGCCCAGGCCCAGGGCAGGCAGCATGTCCGTTCCCAGGTCGATGGTAAGGATCTGCATCGTGGTCAGCGGCAGCGGCACCGCACCGCCAGAGAGCAGGTACACGGCGGAGGGCACGGCCTCGGGCACGTTGGAGTTGAGGATGTAGAGCATGAACTTGCGGATGTTGGCGTAGACCGCACGGCCCTCCTCCACCGCATGCACGATGGAGGCAAAGTTGTCGTCGGTCAGGATCATGTCCGCCGCCTCCTTGGCGACGTCCGTGCCCGTGACGCCCATGGCAACGCCGATGTCGGCCTTCTTGAGCGCCGGCGAGTCGTTCACGCCGTCGCCCGTCACCGCCACGACCTCACCCATGGCCTGCAGGTTCTCGACCACGCGGAGCTTCTGCTCCGGCGCCATGCGGGCAAACACGACCTCGCCCTTGAGGGCGCGGCGCAGCTCCTCGTCGGAGGTCTTCTCCAGCTCCAGGCCCGAGAACACCTTGGGGTGCGCCCCCTTGACGATGCCGATCTTGCGTGCGATCGAGACGGCGGTCAGACCGTAGTCGCCGGTGATCATGATGACGCGGATGCCGGCGCGGCGGCACTCGGCCACTGCGGCCGCGACCTCGGGACGCGGCGGGTCCTGCATGACCTCCAGACCCACGAACGTCAGGTCCTTCTCGATTGCGTCGGGGGTGTACTGGCTCACGGAAGCGGGCACGCCCGGCTCGTCCCTGTGGATGGGACGGTACGCCACGGCAAGCACGCGCAGGCCGTCGGCCGCATAGGAGTCGTTCGCGTTCATGATCTTGCTGCGCAGCGAGTCGGTCATGGGCACGACCTCGCCGTTCATGCGGACCTTGGTGGAGAGGCGCACGACCTCGTTGGGCGCGCCCTTGGTAAAGGCCACGCGCGTGGCACCGTCGAGCGGCTCCTCCAGCTGGTGGATGGTGGACATGCGCTTGCGGCGGCTCTCGAACGGCAGCTCGCGCACGCGCGGCATGCGGCGCTCCACGTCCTTGGGGTCGAGGCCGGCCTTCTGGGCGCTTACCAGGAGGCACGCCTCCGTCGGGTCGCCGAGCACCGTGTAGCGGCCACCGTCCTCCTCCGGAGGGAGCAGGCGCGCGTTGGAGCAGAGGGCACCGCCCTCGAGCAGCAGCTCCAGCTCCTCATCGTCTGCGGCCGAGAAGGACTTGCCCTCCGCCCGGACCTCGCCCTTGGGCGCATAGCCCACGCCGGTGACCTCGTACTCGCGCGCCGGGGTCCACAGGTGGTTGACCGTCATCTCGTTCTGCGTGAGGGTGCCGGTCTTGTCCGTGCAGATGACGCTGGTTGAGCCCAGCGCCTCCACGGACGAGAGCGACTTCACGAGGGCGTTGCGCTTGCTCATGCGCTGCACGGCCATGGCCAGGGACAGCGTCACGGTGGGGAGCAGCCCCTCTGGGATGAACGCGACGACCATGCCGAGCGCGAAGATGAACGACGCCGCGAGCCCGTTGTGCACGAAGAGCACGTCCAGCAGGAAGAACGCCACGCCCATGCACAGCGCGAACGCCGTGATCTGCTTGGTCAGGTGGTCGAGCTGCCTTTGCAGCGGGCTCTCCTTCTGCTCCATGTTCTGCGTCAGGCTCGCGATCTTGCCAAACTCCGTGGCCATGCCCGTCTGCGTCACGACGACGCGGCCGTTGCCCTCCGACACGCTGGTGCCCTCGAACACGAGGTTGGGCATCTCGGCGTTGGTGAGGTTCTCCTCGAGCACCGCGTCGGCCGTCTTGCGCACGGGGTTTGACTCGCCCGTGAGCGTGGACTGGTCCACCTGCAGGTCGCTGGAGCGCACCACGCGCCCGTCGGCCGGGACCTTGTCGCCTTCCTCCAGCGTGAGCACGTCACCGGGCACGAGGTCCTCTGCCAGGACCTTCTGCTCCTGCCCGTCACGAATGACGTTCACGTAGGACGGCAGCATCTTCTTGAGCGCCTCGGTCGCCTTGTCGGCCTTGCTCTCCTGCCAGTAGCTGAAGCAGCCGTTGATCACGTTGACCAGCCACACGGCCACGCCCAGCTCCGGCATGCCTGCCGCGAAGGCGATCACGCCGGCCACCCACAGCAGAATGGCCATCATGTGCGTGAAGTTCGACAGGAACACCAGCACCCTGGACTTCTTCTTGCCAGACTGGATGACGTTCTTGCCATAGCGCCGCTGCCTGGCCTCCGCCTCCTGCGCGCTGAGGCCCGCGGCGGACGTGCCCAAGGCCGAGAAGACCTTGTCGCTCGTGAGCCGGGGAATCTGCGCCACCCGCACGGCGGCGCCCTCCTTGGAATCCTCCACGAAGGCCCTCCTTTCCTAACGGAGCGGCCTCGGCACCCGCCGGGGCCAACCACGGCCGGCACGCGCCGGCCAGGGCCGGGTTCGCCCGGTCCGGAGGGAAGAATATCCGTTGCGACGACCATGCATGCGCACGTTGGCGCACGGGCGCAAATCGCCACGTCAGCGGCATAAAGTAACGTTAAGACTGGTATAAATGCGGCATAAAAAAGGCAGGTCAACGCACGTGCGCGGCTGGCACGGCAGCCAGCGGGCGTCCCGCGGCACACACAGCCGCCTCACTTTCTGACAGATGCAGGATTTGTCAGAAAGTGAGGCGGCAATAGGGCGCAGGACCGCGTTTTCCCAGGATTTCCCGCTCACTATCTGACACAAGCGAGATCTGTCGGATAGTGAGGATCGCGGACGGGCGCAAAGCGCGCGAAAGGCCGCGCCTACACGCTCATCATGCGGTACCCCACGCCCACGTGCGTCTGGATGTAGCGCGGGTGCGCCGTGTCGCGCTCTATCTTCTTGCGCAGAGACCCCATGTACACGCGCAGCGTCGCAAGGTCGCCCGCCTGTCCGGAAGGACGTCCCGCCCCGCCCGCGCCCGCAGCCGCGGAATCGTCGCGCGAGCCCCAGACCTGGTCCAGGATGTAGCGGTGCGTGAGGACCTTGCCCACGTTGCGCGACAGAAGGCACAGCAGGCGGTACTCGATGGGCGTGAGGTGGACCTCCGCGCCGTCGAGCGTGACGACGCCCGCGGAGTAGTCGATGGCAAGTCCCCCGTCGCGAAACACCGCCGGCGCGGGCGCGGCGGATGCCGAGAAGGACGTGGCGCCGGGAGCGGCAGCCGCGCCGGGGGCGCCGGCGGGCGACGCAGGGCGCGCGCCCGCGGGGTCGGCGGCGCGAGCGGCCGTCGCAATGGCCAGGTGGCGCTCCGTGGCGCGGATGCGCGCGAGAAGCTCGCCGACCGAGAAGGGCTTGCACACGTAGTCGTCGGCGCCGGCGTCCAGCGCGCCGATCTTGTCCGCGTCCTCGCTGCGCGCGCTGACCACGATGATGGGCACGACGGACCACGCGCGGATGGCGCGAACGACCTCGATGCCGTCTATGTCGGGAAGCCCAAGGTCAAGCAGGATGATGTCCGGCGCGGACGTCGCGGCGAGCGCAATGGCCTCGCGACCCGTGGACGCGCCCCGGTGCGCGTAGCCGTGCGCGTCAAGCGTGGCCGCAACGAAGGCGCGGACCTCCGGGTCATCCTCGACCACGAGGATGGTGGGCGCAGGCGCGCCAGACGCGGCGGATGCGGCGGACGTCGCAGGTGCGGCGGGCGCGGACGGCTCGATCGGTGTGGCGTCGCTACTCATCAAGGCCGCCTCCCCCAAGGTCGCTCTCTAGGTCGCAGGCCGGAAGGTCGAAGCTGAACACGCAGCCGTGGCCGTCCGCCCGGTTTGGCTCGAGGCGGATGGTGCCGCCATGCGCCTCGACGATGGACTTGCAGAGCGCGAGCCCCAGCCCAAAGCTGCGGCGCCCGTCCGCGAGCCCATGGCCCACAGTATAGAACGTGTCGAACACGCGGTCGCGGTCCGCTGGGGCGATGCCGGGGCCATCGTCGGCCACGCTCGTGGTGACCACGTCCTTCTCGCCCGTGGCGGAAGCCTGGCCGGAAGCGCACCCCAACCCCTCCACGGGGGTGTGACGCTCCACGCGAACGGTGATGCGGCTGCCGGCCGGGGTGTACTTGACGGCGTTGTTGACCAGGTTGACCAGCACCTGCACCATAAGGCGCGCGTCGACGCTCACCAGGCAGAGGCCGCGCGAGGGCTCTGCCGCGAGGACGTGCTCCGCGACCTTGGGGTCCACGTGGCGCAGGGCCTCCTCCACGACGTCGTCCATGAGCTCCAGCGTGCGCGTCAGGTGCACACCCCCGCCCGCGAGGCGGGTCATCGCGAGCAGGTTCTCGACCGTCGCGGCAAGCCAGCGCGCGTCGTCGCGGATGGAGCGCTCCAGCCGGATGCGGCGCTCCGGCGCAAGTGCGGGCGAGGCCGGAGCCGCCGGCGCGGGGTCATCCGCCTCGAGCAGCACGTCGGCCGCGCCGCCAATGGACGTGAGCGGCGTGCGCAAATCGTGCGAGATCGAGCGCAAAAGATTGGCCCTGAGCTGCTCGTTCTTGGCCAGGACCATGGCCTGCTCGCGCTTCTGCGCCGCAAGCTCGCGGCCCAGGGCCAGGCTCGTCTCGCCCGCGACGGCACGCGCCATGTCGCGCTCGCCCTGCGAGAGCGGCTCGCCCAGGCTCAGCACCGCGAACACGCCAAGGGGGCCGTCCTTCTCGCCCACGGGCAGATAAAAACCAGATGCGGACGAGAAGAGCGAGGTGCCGTTGCCGGCGGGCTCTCCGTTTTCGAACGCGCGCATGGCGACCGTGACCTCGACGGGGACGTTGGGCTGGCGCGGCGCGCGGGGGCCGGCGATGACACCGGTGCCGTCGAGGGCGCCCGCGTCCGGCAGAGGCGCGTCCGTGCCGTCCGGCAGGAAGAGCGCTCCGGGCTCGAGCAGGCCGGAGGCGTTGGGCAGGTAGAGCACGACGGTGCCGCTGACCAGCCGCGCAAGCTGGCGGCCGGCCTCGCCCATGACGGACTGGACGGAGTCGCAGCGCTGCAGCGCGTGGTTTGTCTGCAGCAGCACGCGCATCATGTGGCTTGCCGCCTGGCTTTCACGCGCGTTGCGGCGCAGGCGCACGGATATCATGCTTGAAACGAATGCCACGACGCACATGACCGCGAACGTGCCGGGATACTCGCTGCCCCACGCAACAAGGTGGTAACGCGGCTCCGTGAAGAAGAAGCAGAAGAGCGCGGCGGACAGCGCCGTGGCCACGCCGCAGACCACGTGGCTGGCCGTGGCGAGCGACACGACCTGCACCGCGAGCACGTAGACGATCACGATGGCGTCCGCCCCGAGGCCCAGGCGGTCGAGCACGGCGCCGACGAGCGTCGCGAGCGCAAGGTCGACGGCGACGATGGCCAGCTCCGCGAGGATGCGGCGCGGCATGGGGCCCTCCGTCCAGGCGGACGTCAGCGCGAGCCACCTCTTGGTGATCGCCGTTCCGTCCGCATCGACCGCTGGCGCTCTCATCGGTCGCCTCCCGCGTGATCGCGGCGCCGGGCTGGGGCGCCGGCCCCTGTCTTAACAGCGCACATGATATCGCAGGCGGAGCGAGGCGGGCAGCCGGGGGTGCCACGACGCACCCCCTCGTGCGCCCCTGGCACCAGACATACACACCCTGGCGCTATACTTTAAAGGATGTGCGCCGCCACGCGGGCCCAGGGGCCGGCCGACGACGCCCACAACCTCGGACAAGGAGACTCACATGAGCCAGAAGAAGGACCCCAAGGACACCTGCGTGCTCGTCACCGGCGGCGCGGGCTTCATCGGCAGCCACACCGTGGTCGAGCTTCTGCAGGACGGCTACCAGGTCGTCGTGGTGGACGACCTCTCCAACGCAAGCGAGAAGGTCATCGACCGCATCGACACCATCGTCGGCGAGGAGGCGGCCCAGAACCTCACGTTCTACAAGGCGGACGTGAACGACCGCGAGGCCATGGAGGCCATCTTCGACCAGAACGACATCGACCGCGTCATCCACTTCGCCGGCTTCAAGGCCGTGGGCGAGTCCGTCAGCAAGCCCATCGAGTACTACACCAACAACCTGGGCAACACCCTCACGCTCGTGGACGTGATGCGCAACCACGGCTGCAAGGACATCATCTTCAGCAGCTCCGCCACGGTCTACGGCGCGCCCGACAGCCTGCCCCTCACGGAGGAGTCGCCCAAGAAGCCCGCGACCAACCCGTATGGCTGGACCAAGTGGATGATCGAGCAGATCCTGACCGACCTTAACACCGCGGACCCGGAGTGGAACGTCGTGCTGCTCCGCTACTTCAACCCCATCGGCGCGCACCCCTCCGGACTCATGGGCGAGGACCCCAAGGGCATCCCCAATAACCTGCTGCCCTACGTGGCGCAGGTCGCCATCGGCAAGCGCGAGTGCGTGCACGTCTTTGGCAACGACTACAACACGCCCGACGGCACCGGCGTGCGCGACTACATCCACGTGTGCGACCTCGCGACCGGCCACGCGGCAGCCCTCAACTGGATGAACGGCCGCACCGGCGTCGAGATCTTCAACCTGGGCACCGGCCGTGGCACCAGCGTGCTCGAAATCATCAAGGCCTTCGGCAAGGCCTGCGGCAAGGACCTCCCCTACCAGATCGACCCGCGCCGCCCGGGCGACGTCGACGCCAACTACGCCGACTGCTCCAAGGCAAAGCGCGAGATGGGCTGGGAGGCCAAGTACACCATCGACGACATGTGCCGCGACTCCTGGAACTGGCAGTCCAAGAACCCCAACGGCTACGAGGACTAGGGGCCATCATGTCCCAGGACCAGACCGCGCCGGCCGCGGCCAACCCGTTCGTGACCTACCTCGCCAGGCAGCGCCCCCTCATCGAGGGCGCCCTGGCCGAGAAGTGCCCGCGCCCTCAGCCGGATCACGCCCGCGCGGAGCAGGCGGACCTCGACCGCTACCTCTACGCTCCTCTCGCCCGCTTCACCAAGTCGGGCGGCAAGCGCACGCGGCCGGCGCTGTGCCTGCTGGGGGCCGAGGCCGTGGGCGGGCGCGCGCAGGACGCGCTGTCCGTCGCGTGCGCCATCGAGTACTTCCAGTCCGCGGCGCTCATCCACGATGACATCGCGGACAAGAGCGAGCTGCGCCGCGGCGAGCCGTGCGTGTACGTGACGGAGGGCACGGGCGTCGCCGTCAACGTGGGCGACCTCGCGCTCACCACCGTGGCGCGGCTCGTCCTGGACGATCGCGGCCTTGCGCCGGACGTGCGCCTGCGCGTGCTGGACGAGGTCGTCGCCATGGAGGAGCGCACGCTGGAGGGCCAGGCGCTCGACCTTGGCTGGGCGCGCGACGGCCGCTGGGACATCTCCGTGGACGACTACCTGTGCATGGCGAGCCACAAGACGGCCTACTACAGCGCCGCCGTGCCGCTCGCCACGGGCGCCATCTGCGCCGGCGCCTCGGACGCGCAGGTGGACGCCCTGCGCGCGTTTGGCATGAAAGCCGGCCTCGCCTTCCAGCTGCAGGACGACCTGCTGAACCTGGTGGGCGATGCCGCCGCCCAGGGCAAGGACTTCCGAAGCGACGTGACGGAGGGCAAGCGCACGCTCGTCGCAGTCTGGGCGCTATCTCACCTGCCAGAGGGGCCCGCGGCCGAGCTGTCGCAGATCCTCTCGTCCCACGCGACGGACGAGGCCCAACTGGCGCGCGCCGTCGAGCTCATGCGCCAGTCCGGGGCGATCGACCACACCCGCGCCTTCGCGCGCGACCTCGTGGACGAGGCGAAGTCCCACCTCTCGTCTGCGGACTTTTTGCCTGAGGCGCACAAAGTGCTTCTCGCTATGGCAGACTTCTTTGTTGAGCGCCTGGGCTAGGCGCCGCGCATACCCGCGTAAACAGGAGACCACATGGAACCAATCCGAGAGGGCGCCGTCGGCGCCGCTGTCGAAGACATACAAGAGCGCCTCGCATCGCTGGGCTACAAGATCGACGCCGGCGAGCTGGGCGAGAAGAGCTTTGGCCCCTCGACCGCAACGGCGGTCGGGCGCTTCAGGATAGACCAGGACATCCCGCTGGGCAGCGAGGTGGACGGCGCCACGTGGTCCGCTCTGGTGGACGCGTGCTACAAGATGGGCGACCGCACGCTATACCTGCGTCTGCCCAACCTGCACGGCAACGACGTGCTCGAGCTGCAAAAGTGCCTGAACATCCTGGGATTCTCGTGCGGCAAGCCCGACGGCTGCTACGGCGTGTACACGGAGGCCGCCGTGAAGCAGTTCCAGGAGAGCCAGGGCATGCTTGCCGACGGCATGGCGTTCCCGGACACGTTTGACGCCATCGAGCGCCTGCACCACGTGTGGGCCGGCAAGCCCGCGGCGGGCCCACACCCCATGGGCGGCATGGGCTTCGCGCGCGCGGCCGGCGTGCTGGAGAGCGTGCAGATCTCGCTCACCGCGGAGGACCCCATCAGCCGCAACGTCGCGGGACGCATCTGGAACCTCGCCTCGGCCACGAGCGAGAAGAGCGGGCTGGACATTGTGGAGAGCGTCGCCTCTGCCCGCCCGGACGACGACGTGGTGATAGTCCTTGGCACGACGGACCTGCCGGAGGGCAGCAAGCTCGCGAACCTCTCGACCGACGAGGTGGAGACCCTGCCCCAGCGCCTGCGCACCACCGTCGAGAGCGCCCGCGCCAACGGCGTGCGCCCGGTCGTCCGCCTGGAGCTGCCGCACGGCCTGTCCTACGACGGCACGTTCACGGTGAGCGACGCGCAGACGTTCGCCGTCATGCTGCTGGACGCCATCTGCTCCGCGTTCAACCTGTAGCGCGGAGGGCGTCCCCGGCAACCGCGGCGGGCGCACATCTGATACACTTATCCAGCGGCGCGCACGCGCGCCCGGTTGGCGGCGGCCCAACGTAGCGACTACATTGGGGTATCGTCCAAGGGTTAGGACACGGGTTTTTGGTGCCTGGAATGTGGGTTCGAATCCTACTACCCCAGCCAACGCACACATGCCGGAGGGCCCACGCGGGCCCTCCGGCTTTTTGTTGCCTGATGCGTCCCGCCCTACGGCCTGCCAGGCGCCCCCGCGGAAGGTTCCGCCACCATCCCCGCCGGCGGCTCGGCCGCAAACAGGCCGTACGCGCGCACGCCGTCCTTCTCGCACGGCACGGCCGTGACGCCAAACGCGGCGGGAAGCGCGGGGCCGCCCGCGACTGCCCCGGGCGAGCCCTGGGCCAGAAGCCGCGTGGGCCGCTCGCGCCCCAGCACCGCCACCTCGTCGCAGAAGCGCAGGGCCAGGTCGATGTCATGCAGCACGGCCACGACGGTCGTGCCTCGCTCGGCCACAAGGCGCCGCACGAGCGACATCAGCTCGTGCGCAGCGCTCACGTCGAGGTACGTGGTCGGCTCGTCAAGGAGAAGGACGTCCGCCTCCTGCGCAAGCGCCATCGCGATGAAGGCCCGCTGCCGCTCGCCGCCAGAGAGCCGGCGCGCGTTGCGGTGCGCCAGCGCCTGGAGCCCCATGAGCGAGAGGGCATCGTCCACGGCACGCTCGTCCTTCTCGCCCAGTTGCCCAAACGGACCCATGTGCGCGTAGCGCCCGCAGGCCACGAGGTCCCTTACCCGCATGGACGGGGTCCTGTGCACCTGCGGCAGAAGCGCGATGCGCCCGGCCCGCTCCCGGGCGGAGAGCCCGGCCACCGGCCTGCCGCCCACGAGCACCGTCCCGCGCGCCGGCATCCCAAGGCCGTCCGCAAGGCCAAGGAGCGTCGACTTTCCGCAGCCGTTGGGGCCAAGGACGCCAAGCACCTTCCCCCTGGGAACCGCGAGGTCGAAGCCGTCGAAGAGCGGACGCGGGCCGCAGAGGCACGCTATGTCGCGAAACTCGAGCGCCGGGCCGGCGTCACTCATCGCGATACCCCCTTCCGCGCATGAGGAGCCAGACGAAGAACGGCCCTCCCATGAGCGCCATGAGGATGCCGACCGGCAGCTCGTACGGCGCGAACGCCGTGCGCGCCACCACGTCGGCGAGGACGGTGAACGTGGCGCCCCAGAGGGCCGCGATGGGGATGACCCGGCGCAGGTCGTGGCCGACGAAGCGCTTTGCCACGTGCGGGACCATGAGACCGACAAATCCGATGAGGCCGCAGAAGCTGACGGCGGCACCCGCAAGCAGCGACGCGCACGCCAGGCCGGCGGCTCGGAGCGCCCCCACGCGCACGCCAAGCGCGTGGGCGGTCTCGCGCCCCAGCGCGAGCACGTTGATGCGGGCCGCGAGGGCGAGCGCCAGGGCGAGACCCGCCGCGATGAGAGCCGCGGGGGCTGCCAGGCTGCCCAGCACGACGCCCGAGAGGCCGCCCACCAGGTAGGAGGACGAGCCGACGTACGCGTTGGGCGAGACTGTGAGCACGAGGTTCATGCCCGCTCCGAACACGGCGTTCACCGCGACGCCCGCAAGCACGACCGTGAGGCGCGACACGCCGGCGCGCGACGACACCGCGAGTATCAGCCCCGACGCGGCAAGCGCCCCCAGAAACGCCGCCACGGGCAGGGGCACGGCGACGCGCACGCCCGCCGACGCGAGCGCCGCGACGAGAAGGACCGCCATCCCGGCCCCGGAGTTGACGCCAATGACGTTGGGGCTGGCAAGCGGGTTGTCGAGCACGGCCTGAATGAGCGCGCCGGACGATGCGAACGCGGCGCCCGCGAGCAGCCCGCCAAGCACGCGCGGAATGCGGATCGAGACGAGGATGCTCCGTGCGGTGCCCGTCAGGCGGCCGCCAGAGAGCAGGGCGAACACGTCCGCGACGCCGACGCCGGACGCGCCGAGCACGAGGCCGACGAGGGACGCGGCAAGCAGTGCCGCGAGCGAGAAGAGCACGAGCGCGGGCAGCCGACCGCCGCGGGAGCGTGCCGCTTCCGTCATGTTGGACCCCGACCTCCCCATTGGCTCGCTCCCCTTCGCAGCGCTTTCCTTCGCAGCGTTTTCCGTCGCAGCGTTCACTACTTGTTGAGCGCCTTGCCCGCGAGCACGTAGGACTCGGCCCAGTCCGCGTTTGGCTTGTACAGGAAGTGCGCCGCATCGAGCATCGTGACGCGCCCCTCCTTTACGGCATCCATCCCCTGCCAGGCAGAGCTGGAACCGGCCACCTGGTCGTAGTACCTCTGGGCGGTCGCCGCGTCGTCGCTTGCCGCGAGGACGAGGACGTAGTCGGGGTTGGCCTCGACGGCAGCCTCGAGACTGAAGTCCGAAAGGAGGCTCGGGTGCTCGTCGGCCACGTTGACCGCGCCGAGGTCCTTCACGATGGCGCCGGCCATGCCGGAGGAGTTCTGCACCACGAGCCCCTTGGAGAACGCGCTCACGACAAGGACGGAGGGAGACTTGCTCGCCACGGAATACCTGCTGACGGCAGACTTGATCTTCTCGCCCACCTTGGTCACGTTCTTCTTGTACAGGTCGTTGCGGCCGGTGATCGCGCAGAGGGTGCCCATCATGCGCTTGTAGTCGGCAAACGTGGTCACCTTGAAGAACGCGACGGGCACGCCGGCCTCGGTGAGCGCGGACTTGGCATCTGCCTGGGAGACGCCGGTCGAGTGCTTTCCGTCCGCGATGCCGGTCATGATGACGAAGTCGGGCTTGAGGGCGAGGATGCTCTCGAGGTTGAGCGAGGTGGACCTGCCGACGCCCGAGACCTTGGAGGAATCGACGGGGTAGTGGCCGAACGCGTCGTCCGAGGCGCCGACGAGGGTGCCGCCCGCCAGCTGCCATGCGTCGGCAAGGCTTCCCATGCACGCCACGACGCGCTTGTGTCTCTTGACGGTCACCTTGCGGCCAAGGTCGTCCGTGAAGGTGTACGCCTTGCCCTTCTCGGCCTTGCCGGCCTTTGCCTTGCCAGGCTTCGCCGCACTGGACGCGGCGCTCGACGTCGACGCGTCGTTGCCCGCGCCGGAAGCCGAGCCACAGGCGGGCAGGGCAAGAAGCGACGCCGCAAGAAGGGCCGCGAGCGGCAGGGCCAAAAGGCGACGTCGGGAAGAGGGCTGCATCATGATCGTGAATCCTCGCTTCTGTTGGTGGATGGGGCTGGCCTGGGGCCGCCGCGTTGCGTCATGGCCGCAGGGCCACGCGCGCGTGGTTTAAGAATACCGTTCGGATGGCGGGAAGGGAGCCGAGGCCGCGCATGTCGAGATCTGCCTCGACCCCCGCCGCGCGGAGCCGGGCCTGCCAGCCGTCTGGCGCGCCGGCCGCAAGCTGGCGCGACACGTGGCTTCCCGCCGTGAGCATGAGGGGCACGAGCGTGGCCGTGCCGAGGCCGGCCGCCTTGATGCCACCGGTGACCTCGTCGACCCCGGGCGCCCCGTCGAGCAGGCCGAGAAACGCGTCCGCCCTCCCCTGTGCCCGCAGCTCGTCAAGCAGGGCAAGGTACGGCTGGTTTGCGCCGCCGGTTGCGCCGTGGCCAACGAGCACCAAGGCGCGTCCCGGCCGCACGGGATGCGCCTCTGCGATCGCGCGGGCCACGTCGCGCAGGTCGCGCGCGGACGACAGGAGCGGCTCGCCGACGGCGACGCCGCCGGGGAAGGCGCCCTCCCAGCCAGAGGCCTCGGCGAGAAGGGCGTCGAGCGTCGAGCCCGCGACGATTAGCGCGGGCTGCACGCAGGCGCGCTCCGCGCCGGCGTCCGCGAGGGCGGCAAGCGCGTCGCCGAGCGCGCCCGGCGCGGACACCCCCTTGCGCCGCAGCATGCGCCTCACGGGCGCGCTGAGGTACGCCTCGCAAAACGGCGCGCCAGGCGCTGCGGCGCAAAGATCGCGCGCGAGCGGCTCGATGTCGCGCCGGCGGGCGTCCTGCCGCGTCGTCCCATAGCTCGCGAGCACCAGCCCCCTACGCGTCATGGGTGATCATCAGCCGGCGCACCGCGCGCTTCTCGTCCTGCGCATACGCCACGATCGAGGGCCAGTCGGGGCCCTCGCTCTCGAGGCAGAACACGCGCTCCGCCCAGGCCTCGTCTTCCCGTCGCCTTCCGGCGAGAAGCCCGCACGCCCCTTCCGGAAGGTGCTCCCGGGCCCACGAGGCCATCTGGTCGAAGGCGCCTGTCGTAAGATGCAGCATCGTTCGTTCCCTTCCGCGCTAGACGGCGCTTCCGTGCCGGGCGGCCGCAGAGAGGCTCCCCGATCCCACAGATGTACTTTATCGTGTCTTGTATTTCTCGTCCTCGCGCGCGGGCGGCTGGCACACGCGCGCGCACCCGCGCTATCATGGGGAGCGTCGTGCAACAGTCCAGCTACGACGCCTGCCCGGATGCCCGGGCGACCGCCATGCGGCCGCGCCACGCAAACGCCCGCCGGCGCGCTGGACCCAAACGCTGGAGGCATCACATGCCAGTAACCGCGATCGTCCTCGCCGCCGGCGAGGGAACGCGCATGAAGTCGCACCACCCCAAGGTGATGCACAAGGTGCTGGACCGGCCGCTCGCATGGTGGGTGGTCAACGCGGCGCGCCAGGCCGGGATCGAGCACATCGTGCTCGTCATCGGCAACGGCGCGCAGGAGGTCCGCTCCTATTTCGCGGACGAGAAGGACGTGGAGTTCGTCGAGCAGACGCAGCGCCTTGGCACCGGGCACGCGGTCCGCGTCGTGAGAGACGCGCTCGGCAGCTTCGACGGGCCCGTCGTCGTGCTCAACGGCGACCTGCCGCTCGTCCGCCCGGAGACCGTCCGTGCCCTCGTGGACCGCACGCGCAACAACCACGACGCCTGCACAGTCCTCACCATGACCCCGCCGGACGTCACGGGCTACGGCCGCGTCCTTCTGGACGACTCCGGCCAGGTCCAGGCCATCATCGAGCACAAGGACTGCACGCCGGAGCAGCGCGCCACACTCCTGGAGTGCAACGCCGGAGCGTACTGCTTCTGCGGCGAGCGCCTTTCCGCCAACATCGACAAGCTCACGAACGACAACGTCCAGGGCGAGTACTACCTCACGGACATGGTCGGCATCTACGTGGGCATGGGCGAGCCCGTCACCGCCGTCCACTGCGACGACTACCGGGAGCTCTTGGGCGTGAACGACCGCGTGCAGCTCTCGCAGGTCACCAAGATCATGCAGCGTCGCATCAACGAGGGCCTCATGCGCTCCGGCGTGTCGATGCTCGACCCGGATCAGGTCTGGGTTGGGCCGGAGGCGACCATCGGCATGGACACCGTCCTTCTCCCCCAGACCATCGTCTGGGGCAAGACCGTCGTGGGCGAGGCCTGCACTATCGGCCCCAACAGCCGCCTGGTCAACGCGACCGTGGGCGACAACTGCATCGTGGACGAGACCGTGATCGTGGACTCCGCCATCGACGACGACGTCAACTGCGGCCCGCGCGCCTACCTGCGCGGCGGCGCCCACTTCCACAAGGGCGCGAAGGCCGGCACGCACGTGGAGATCAAGGGATCGGAGGTCGGCGAGGGCTCCAAGGTCCCGCACCTCAGCTACATCGGCGACGCGCGCCTGGGCAAGGGCGTCAACATCGGCGGCGGCTCCATCACCTGCAACTACGACGGCAAGCACAAGAGCCACACGGAGATCGGCGACCACGTGTTCGTGGGGTCCGACACCATGATGGTCGCACCCGTCACCATTGGCGACAACGCGCTCGTGGGCGCAAGCTCGTGCATAACGAAGGACGTTCCGGCTGGTGCCCTCGCGCTGGAGCGCTCGAAGCAGACTGTGATCGAGGGTTGGGCAGACCGCTATTGGGACCGTCTGAAAAGAGAGGACTAGCACACAATGTACGAGGACCTTTGCAAGCCCCTTAACGTCGAGAAGAACATCCGCCTCTACACGGGAACCGGCAACCCCGCGCTGGCGCAGCGCATCGCGAACGTGCTTCACCTGGAGCTTTCCGGCCTCATGATCACGAAGTTCGCCAACGGCGAGATCTACGCCCGCTTCGAGGAGACCGTGCGCGGCTGCGAGGTGTTCTTCGTGCAGTCCATCGCCGGCAAGAACGTGAACGACCTGCTGATGGAGACCCTCATCGTGGCCGACGCCGCCACACGCGCCTCCGCGGCCAGCTTCACGGCGGTCATCCCCCACTACGGCTACGCCCGCCAGGACCGCAAGGCCGCCTCGCGCGAGCCCATCACCGCGCGCCTGGTCGCGAACCTGCTCGAGGCCGCCGGCGTGGACCGCGTCATCACGCTCGACCTGCACTCCAACCAGATCCAGGGCTTCTTCGACATCCCGGTCACGCACCTCACCGCGCTGTACCAGTTTGGCGACTACTTCAAGGCCAAGAACTTCGACCTCAACAACACCGTGGTCGTGAGCCCGGACATGGGCCGCGCCAAGGTCGCGAAGAAGCTGTCCGACTACCTGGGCTGCGAGGTCGCCATCGCCCACAAGAGCCGCCCGAAGCACAACGCAGCCGAGGTCATGGGCATCATCGGCAACATCAAGGGCAAGACCTGCATCGTGAACGACGACATGATCGACACGGGCGGCACCCTGGTGGGCTCCATCCACAAGCTGAAGGAGATGGGCGCCGGCGACATCTACATCAGCGCCACGCACGGCATCTTCAGCAAGCAGGCCATCCAGCTGCTCGAGGACGCCCCCATCGAGGAGTGCGTCGTGACGGACTCCATCCCCTGCGCCGTCGCAAACACCGAGGGCTCGAAGATCAAGCAGATCTCCGTGGCCAAGGAGCTGGCGGACGCCATCTTCGCGGTGTACGCGAACTTCTCGGTCAGCGGGCTTGCCGGCGGCAATTCCGAGATGTAGCCCCACCCGCCTCAGAGCTCGCGCCATCCCGCGCGACGCTCGCGACGCAACACGCAGAGCCCCGTCCGCGGGGCGAGAAGAACCCTCGGCCCGCGCGGCAGCCCCCTCGGCACCGCGCGGGCCTTATGCTGGGGAGCGTGCGTCCACCCGCTGGCGCACGAACTTCTCGCCATTCCCCGACCGAAGGGAGGGGTCGCCTTGACCGGCCTCGTCGCACTGTTTGCGCTCTACGCAACCACGATCGCGCTGCCTGGCTTCATCGTGTGGGCGCTGCTGGTGATCGCGCGGTGGAAGATGTTCCAGAAGGCCGGGGAGGCCGGGTGGAAGTCGATCATCCCCGTGTACTCAACCTACATCTCGTTCAAGATCTGCTGGGGCACGGCGCCGTTCTGGGCGCTCATTGCGATGGCGGCGTTTGCCGGGGCGTTTGCCGGCACCAGCGCCCCGGCCGACTACCCCGCGCTCGGCATGCTGGTGGCGCTTCTGTACTGCGCCATCGCGGTGGTGGGGCTCGTGATGCTGTACAAGACGTCTCTCGCGTTTGGGCACGGTATTGGCATGGCGCTCGCGCTGCTGTTCTTCCCCAACGTGGCCACGCTCGTGCTGGGCTTTGGCTCGTCCAGATACGTGGGGCCGCAGGCGTAGAGGCGGCGCCCAAGCCCCTCTAATCACACAAACGTGCAGTTCAGGCGCCATGGGAGCAGACCTGCGACGCTTTGGCTTGCGCCGTTTAGGAAAAAAAGGAAAAATTAGGAAAAAAAGGAAAGGGCCACTCCGCGGGCGCCGGCGCCCCGTATCTGGCTGACCACCTTAGGAAGACCCAAGGCTAGACGGAGGCACCATGGCCCAGCAGGCACGACCGAAGGACGTCCGCATCATCTGCGGGCTGGGAAACCCCGGGGCGGACTACGCCGCCACGCGGCACAACGCGGGCTTCGCCACTGTGGACGCGCTCGCGGAGCGCCACGGCGCCCGCTACTGGAAGAGCGAGGCGGGCTGCATGGTTGCCCGCGTGCGGATGCGTGCGCCCGAAGGGACGCGCGAGGTCATCCTGGCCAAGCCGCAGGACTTCATGAACACGAGCGGCGGCCCGCTTTCCAAACTGCTGCGCCAAGAGAGGGCCACGCCGCAGGAGGTGCTCGTCATCCACGACGAGGTGGACCGTCCCGCCGGGGCCGTCGACGTCAAGTTTGGCGGCGGCCTCAACGCGCACAACGGACTGCGTTCCATCGCCAACAAGCTGGGCACGCGCGACTTTGCCCGGCTGCGCTTTGGCATTGGCCGCCCGCCGGGAAAGATGCAGGTGGCCGACTACGTGCTGCGCACGCTCAAGGGCAGCTACCTGCAGGAGTTCGAGCTCGAGGCGCAGGATGCGGCATCGCTTGCGGAGCGCGTCGTCGAACGCGGGGTGCAGGCCGCGGCCAACGGCTAGGGGCCGCGCATGGGCGCAGGCCCAAACTTGGGAACAGCCGGATGGCATTGTCCTTCTCGCCCAATTTCATCGCTGTATACTGGGGACGTTATGCCGGCGCGTCCGCTTCTGCGGGGCGCGCCCGAGGATGGGGCTTCAGGAGAGGAGTTCGTTAATGTACAAGATCCTCGAAAAGACGCAGTTCTCCGAGAAGGTGTTCGAGTTTCGCGTAGAGGCGCCCGAGATGGCAAAGCACGCGCATGCGGGCCAGTTCCTCATGGTTCGCGCCAACGAGTGCGGCGAGCGCGTGCCGTTTACCTTCGCGGACTGGAACGCCGAGGAGGGCTGGGTCGAGTTCATCTTCATGGTGGTCGGCAAGACCACGGAGATGCTCTCTAAGTACGAGGCCGGCGACGAGATCGAGGACCTCACCGGTCCCCTGGGCCAGCCCACGGACATGAGCGGCGAGGGCGCCTGGTGCGTCATCGGCGGCGGCGTTGGCCTGGCCATCGCCTACCCCGTCGCGCGCCAGCTTGTCGCGACCGGCCACGAGGTGCACGCCATCATGGGCGCCCGCACCAAGGACCTGCTGCTGCTCGAGGAGCAGTTCCGCAGCCTGCTGCCGGAGGACCACATCCACATCACCACGGATGACGGTTCCTACGGCGAGAAGGGCGTGGTCACCGCCCCGCTGGAGCGCCTGCTCCAGGCCAAGGCCGTCGACCAGGTCTTCTGCGTCGGCCCCGTGCCGATGATGAAGTTCTCGTCCCTCACGGCCGAGAAGTACGGCACCCCCATCACCGCGTCGCTCAACCCCATCATGGTCGACGGCACGGGCATGTGCGGCTGCTGCCGCGTCGAGGTTGGCGGCGAGACCAAGTTCGCCTGCGTCGACGGTCCGGACTTTGACGCGACCAAGGTCGACTGGAACGACCTTCGCGCGCGTCAGGCTGCATACCGTACCGAGGAGGGCCAGGCCCTCAAGGCCTATGAGGAGGCGAACTGCGCATGCCAGAGGTAAACGGTCGCTGGGTCGCGGACATGAAGGCTCCGCGCACGCCAGATAACGAGGAGCCCGCCGCCGAGCGCGCCCATGACTTCCGTCCCGTCGACAAGGGCTTCACGGAGGAGATGGCCGTGGCCGAGGCCGCGCGCTGCATGAGGTGCAAGAAGCCCCTCTGCGTGCAGGGCTGCCCCGTCAACATCAACATCCCCGCGTTCATCCAGAAGATCTACGAGCACAAGTTTGGCGAGGGCCTCGACATCATCCACGAGCAGTCCATGCTGCCCGCCATCTGCGGCCGCGTCTGCCCGCAGGAGACCCAGTGCGAGGGCAAGTGCATCCGTGGCGTCAAGAGCCAGCCGGTCGCCATCGGCCAGCTCGAGCGCTTCCTGGGCGACCAGCCCGAGCTTGCCAGCAAGCCCAAGCTCGCCCCCAAGAACGGCAAGAAGGTCGCCGTCATCGGCTCCGGCCCGTCCGGCATCACCTGCGCCGGCGAGCTTGCCCGCAACGGCTTTGACGTCACCGTGTTCGAGGCGTTCTTCACCGGCGGCGGCGTGCTCGTGTACGGCATCCCCGAGTTCCGTCTGCCCAAGACGGTCGTCAAGCGCGAGATCGACGGCCTCAAGGACCTGGGCGTCAAGTTCCAGTTCAACTCCGTCATGGGCAACCTTGCCAACGCCGAGGAGCTTCTGGGCGAGAAGGGCTTTGATGCCATCTACGTGGCAACCGGCGCCGGCCTCCCCAAGCTGCTCAACATCCCGGGCGAGAACCTCCCCAACGTGTTCTTCGCGAACGAGTACCTCACGCGCGTGAACCTGATGAAGGCGAACAAGTTCCCGCAGTACGACACCCCCACCAAGCACGGCAAGCACGTCGTGGTCTTTGGCGGCGGCAACGTGGCCATGGACTCCGTCCGCACCGCGCTGCGCCTGGGTGCCGAGGAGGTCACCCTGTGCTACCGCCGCACCGAGGCCGAGATGCCCGCGCGTCGCGCCGAGGTCCTTCACGCCAAGGCAGAGGGCGTAAAGATTCACGAGCTCGTCTCGCCGCTCGAGTTCATCGCCGGCGAGGACGGCGCCGTGCGTGCCGTCAAGGTGCAGGACATGGAGCTTGGCGAGCCGGACGCCTCCGGACGCCGTCGCCCCGTTCCCATCGAGGGCGCCATCGAGGAAATCCCCTGCGACGTCGCGATTTCCGCCATCGGCACCAACGCCAACCCCTTCGCGAAGAAGATCGGCGGCATGGAGCTGAACAAGTGGGGCTACATCGTGGCTGACGAGGAGACCGGCCGCACCTCCAACCCCAAGATCTGGGCTGGCGGCGACATCGTGACCGGTGCCGCGACCGTCATCCTGGCCATGGGCGCCGGCAAGAAGGCCGCCGCGGACATGACCAAGGTGCTCCTGGGCAAGGACGGCGAGTAGCCGCACGCCCCCAGCTGGCATCTGCCTGAAGCCGAGCCCCGACCGCAACGTGAACTGCGCCCCAAAACTTGGACGCGATAAATCATAACCGCTAGGCGGCCCCCCGGAGGGCCTGGTCCCGGAACTCGATCGGGGTCAGGCCCTTCAGCTTGGCCTGGCGCCTCGCATGGTTCCAATGGTGGATGTACGCCTCGAGGTCGCGCTTGAACTCCTCGAACGTCTCCCAGTCCCTGCCCCTGTAGAACTCGTCCTTCAGGTGGCCGAAGACCTGCTCGGTGGCGCCGTTGTCGATGCAGTTGCCCTTGCGCGACATGCTCTGCACGAAGCCGTTCTCCCTGAGCTTCGCGACGTAGGACACGTGCTGGTACTGCCAGCCCATGTCGGAGTGCAGGACCGGCGCCGCGCCCTCCGGCTTCGCCGCCACGAGCATTGAGAGCATCTCCTCCTGCTGAGCGAGGTCCGGATGCTCCGAGACCGACCAGGCCACGATCTCCTTGCTGCCGAAGTCGTACACGGGCGCGAGGTAGGCCTTGCCGAACCCGCACTTGAACTCGGTGACGTCGGTGCCCATCTTCTGCCAGGGGCCGTCGGCGGCGAAGTCGCGGCCGAGCACGTTCTCGAAGGTCTCGCCGACCTTCCCCCTGTAGGAGCTGTACCTGTGGTGGTCGGTCTCCCGGCGGATGCCGCACCTGAGGCCCATCTCGTTCATCATCTTGAGCACGGTCTTGTCCGCTATCCGCGCGCCGTCGACGGCGCGCAGCTCCATCGCCACCTGCCTGTGGCCGACGCCGTTGGGGAGCCTGCCGAAGATCTCCGTCACCCTGGCGCGCAGCTCCGGCCTGGTGGGGGCCTTGGGGTGCGAGACGGCGTAGTAGTAGCTCGACCTGGGGAGGCCGGCGGCCTCGAGGAGGTCGGAGAGGTCGTGCCGCCCTGAAAGCTCGGCGACCGCTAGGGCCTTCTCCCGGTTCGGGAGCGCAGCTCCGCCTTCAGGGCTATCGATTTTTTTAGGTACGCCACCTGCGCCTCGAGCCTCCTGACCTCGCGCTCGAGCTCCTGCTCGCGGGTCATCGGCGCGGCCTTCGCGCCCGACCCCCTCGGCCTGCCCTTCGGCTTGGGCCTCAGGGCCTCGGCCCCGCCCCCGCGGTACAGCCTGCACCACTGCTTCAGCGGCGTCGCGCTCGCGATGCCGAAGCGCTCCATCGCCTCGGGCTTGGCCATCCCGTCGTCGACCACGGCCCTGGCTGCGGCGACCTTGGTCTCGAAGTCGTATCTCGCGTGCTTCTCGCCCATTTTCAGCAGGCCGTCCCTCCCGGTCGCGCGGTACGTCTTCTGCCAGTTTCTCACAGCCTCGGCGGGCACGCCAAGCCCCCTTGCGACGGACCCGTAGCCGAGGCCCCTCTCGAACATCTCGGCTGCGCGCTCGCGCAGCGACCGGTCGTGCCTCAATCTCAGGTCGACGGACATGGAAAGCCTCCCATCTCTCGGACTTCTATTTCCCTGTCCAAGAAATGGGAGGCAGTTCAACGCGCGGCCGGGGCTCTTCTCGTCCAAGGCGTGGGAGCGCGGCGTACCAAACCTCCCCCATGGCGACAAGGCGGAGACGATGGACCTGAGACAGAACGTCATCGAGAGCATCCGCACCCTCGCAAAGCGGAACGGGGTTTGCAAGGTCATACTCTTTGGGTCCCGCGCGCGTGGCGACAACTCTGCGAGAAGCGACATCGACTTTGCGGCATCCGGTGGGAATGTCGCAAAGTTTGCCTTGGACGTTGACGAGGAGACGCCCGCGCTGCTTTCATACGACGTCGTCGACCTCGACCGACCCGTAAGGCAGGAACTTATCCAGGACATTCGTCGCGATGGGGTGGTCCTCTTTGAGCAACAGAAAGCTTGAGAACTTCTCGAAGTAGGCCCTCGATCAGTAAGACGCGCGAGAAGTACATCTCAATCTTCCAGGAACTGGAACGCGAGTTGAAGGAGAACTGGTCGCTCGAGGAATAGGGCCGGCAGGTGCAAGCCACCGATTCTGACGGCATTCCAACCATGCTGTTGATGCGAAGCGGCGAGGGACGTACCTCGCCGCCTTGAAGCCTGCGAGGTGCGGCAACGCCGGTTGCGGGCGCCTCGCAGGCATCCCTGCGCTACCATGAATGCGACGCCATCGACGAGAGGAGAGGCCAATGGAGGCCTACAAGCAGGAGTTCATCGATTTCATGGTCCAAAGCGACGTGCTAAAGTTTGGCGACTTCACGCTCAAGAGCGGGCGCAAGTCCCCGTTCTTCATGAACGCCGGCGCGTATGTGACGGGCGAGCAGCTCAGCCGCCTGGGCAAGTTCTACGCGCAGGCGATCCACGCCAACTTTGGCGACGACTTCGACGTGGTGTTTGGCCCGGCGTACAAGGGCATCCCCCTGGCCGTGGTGACGGCCATCGCGTATCACGAGCTGTATGGCAAGGAGGTCCGCTACTGCAGCGACCGCAAGGAGGCGAAGGACCACGGCGCAGACAAGGGCCAGCTGCTGGGCGCCGACCTTCACGACGGCGACCGCGTGGTGATCGTGGAGGACGTGACCACGTCCGGCAAGTCCATCGACGAGACGTACCCCAAGCTGAAGGCCGCCGCGGACGTGCAGGTGGTGGGCCTGATGGTCTCGCTCAACCGCATGGAGGTGGGCAAGGGCGGCAAGGTAACCGCACAGCAGGAGATCCAGGAGCGCTACGGATTCCCCGTGGCGTCCATCGTGACCATGGCAGAGGTGGTGGACGCGCTGTACGACCACGAGGTAGAGGGGCGCGTCGTGATTGACGACGGGCTCAAGGCCGCAATCGACGAATACTACGAGAAGTACGGCGTCAAGGAGTAGCAAGACATCCGCAAGCCTTGGGCGGGGCGCGGCCGGCGCACGACGAGCCGGCATGCGCCCCGCAGCCATGTGAAAGAAAGGAACCCGTATGAGCGACGTTCTCGACCGCTTCCTGCGCTACTGCGCGGTGCCGTCGCAATCGAACCCCCTGACGGCAGATGCCGTGCCCTCCACGGCAAGCCAGCTTGACATGGCAAACGTGGTGGCCGCGGACCTGCGCGCACTTGGCGCCCAGGACGTGACGGTGACGCCAAACGCCTACGTGACGGCACACTGGCCGGCAAGCGCGGGCGCGGAGGGACTGCCGGCGCTGGGCCTGTGCTGCCACCTGGACACCGCGTGGCAGACGTACGGCGACCCCGTGCGCCCGCAGGTCAGGCACTACGACGGCGGCACCCTTACCATCGGTCGCGGGCGCGACGGACGCGAGGTCGCCATAAGCCCCGCCACGAACCCGCAGCTTGAACACATGGTGGGCTGGGATTTGGTGACGAGCGACGGCACGTCGCTTCTGGGCGGCGACGACAAGGCCGGCGTCGCCATGGTGGTGTCGCTGCTTGCGCGGCTTCGTCAGGACCCCACGCTCCCCCACCCGCGGCTGGCGGTTGCCTTTGTGCCGGACGAGGAGATCGGCCACGGGGCGGCGCTTCTCGACCTTGAGGAGTTTGGCGCAAGCTTTGGCTACACCATCGACGGCGGTCCCCTGGGCGAGTTCTGCTACGAGACGTTCAACGCCGCGGAGGCAAAGGTACGTGCAAGCGGGACCTCCGTTCACACGGGCACGGCGAAAGGCATCATGGTGAACGCTTCCGAGGCCGTCATGAGGTTCCACGCGATGATCCCCGCGCAGGAGCGGCCGGAGTACACCGAAGGTTACGAGGGCTTCTATTACCTGGAGCGGATGGAAGGCAACTGCGAGGAGGCGCGTGCCGACTACATCATTCGCGACCACGACCAGGCGAAGGTGGAGTCTCGCAAGGACGTGATGAGGCGCGCCGTGGACCTTGTGAACCAGACGTACGGCGGCGGGCGAGAAGTGCTGACCATCCAGATCGAGGACCAGTACCACAACCTGGCAAACGTGGTGACGCGTCCCGAGTACCGACACCTGATAGAGAACGCCCGGACGGCGTATGCGAAGGTGGGGCAGCAGATGCGCTGCGTGCCCATGCGTGGCGGAACCGACGGCAGCCAGCTGAGCTTTAGGGGCTTTGCGTGCGCGAACCTCTCCGCGTGCTACTACAACGCGCACGGGGTGCGCGAGTTTGTGCCCGTGCCGGAGCTCGAGGCCATGGTGGACGTCCTGCAGGAGCTGGCGGCGCTGTACGCCCGCCCGCAGGCAGCCGCAAGATAGCAAGGTGCCGGGGGACCGTCCGGTCACATGCGCGGACGGTCCCCCGGCAGCCACGGGTTTTGCGGATGGGCGCTAGCGGTTGGCTTTCAGCGTCGCGAACACCTTGGTGTTGTGGCGCTTCACGAACGAGATGAACTTGCCCTCCTGATAGGCCAGGACGGCGTTGCGCTGCTTGATGGGCACGAGCATCGCGGCCATCATGCGGGAGCGCGGACGCGCCGCAACCACCGCGATCTGCGCACGCTCGCTGTTGATCATGGCGTCGATCTGGGAGAGCTTGTCCTTCTCGCTCAGCTCGCACTTGGGGTTGCACACGTTCTCGATGCAGCCGACGAGACGCTCGATGTAGCGGCGCTGAATCATCTCGTTGCTGGCGGCATCGCCGGACAGGCCCCAGTGCTTGTAGAGGTCGAGCATCCAGGTGTGCTCCTCCTCGCGCTTTGCGTACATGTCCGGGCGCCAACGGGCGGTCTCGGACTCGCTGCGCTGACGGATGAAGTGGTAGTACGGGCGCGACATGACGCCGACGCGCTGCACGTCGCGGATGAAGTCGAGCACGAAGGGAAAGTCGTCCCAGAACGTGGGGCGGAAGCGGATGCCCAGACGCTCGATGCGCTCGCGCAGGAACAGCTTGTTCCAGGGCGGATACAGCTGGTTCTGGTCGAACAGGCGAAACGCCGCCGCGCGGAACTCCCCCTGCGTCTGGTACACGGCGTCTGCGCAGGACTTGAGCTCCGTCGTGTGCTCGTCCGCACTGCCGTAGTACGTGTCGATGTAGAAGCCGGAAATAGCGAGCTCCAGGCGGTTTGCCTGGGCAAACTCGTACATCTCTTCCAGCATGCGCGGCTCGACCCAGTCGTCCGCGTCCATGAACATGACGTACGTGCCGCGCGCGCGGTCGAGCGCGTAGTTGCGGGCCGCCGGGGCGCCGCCGTTCTGGCGGTGGTACACCGTCACGCGGATGTCACGGTCTGCGATGGAGTCCAGAATCTGCCCGGTGCGGTCCGTCGAGCCATCGTCCACCACCAGGAGCTCGAAGTCGCCAAACGTCTGATGCTGCAGGCTCTCGACGGCACGCCGCACATATCCGTCCACGTTGTACGCCGGCATGATGACCGATATTCCAGGCGTGTGAGGAACCATTCCGCAAGCTCTCCAAACGACGATTGGGCGACCGTGCCGCGCGATGCGGCGGATAGTGCTGCAGGTCGAATTATCCCCTACCGTACCCGGTGTCGTGTGATGGAGCGGTGGAGTTCAACAACTGTACAAACCGCGGGGCGCGATGGCGCCGCAACGTCGCTACGCCGCGGGCACCATAATCCCGATGTCCGCCCCAAGCTGCGCGGAGTTGAGGACCGACCAGCTGCCGCCCGCACCGTCCGCCTCCTGGCTCGCCGGCGCGTCCATGCGCTTCAGGTTGTTCACGCCGATGGACTGCACCAGCTCGGCCACGTCCATCAGGTCGCCGGTGCTCATGTCCGTGTTGATGCTGTACAGCAGGTCGGCGCCGTGGCTCAAAAGCGCACTCACGCCGGCGCCCTTGTAGCTCTCGATCTTGTCCCACACGTCGTCCGAGGCCAGCATGGCGTGGGTCATGCGCAGGTTCGCGGCCTTCGACAGCGACACGATGCACGCGGACGCGCCGGAGCCGGAGTACAGGTCCCGCAGGCGCACGTCCGCCTTGCCGTCGTTCACCTTGGCGTCCAGGGGGATGGTCACGAGCGTGCCCTTGCGCGCCGTGGCGTCCAGGCTCAGGATCTGGGCCTTCGTGAGCTTGGGCGACTGCGCGTTCACGTCGTCTACCGTGAGCACCAGGATGTTCGTGAACGAGTCCTGCGACACGGTATAGCCGTCCGGGCTCGTCACCTGGCCCTGCGCCTGAATCGACTTGCTCAGGGACTCGTTGCCGACGCTGATGGGCTTCTGCGCCTTCGCCCACAGCGTGCTCACCAGCACCACCAGAAGCACGCCCACAGCCACCAGCACGCCTATGGCGATGGCGTTGCGATACGGGCTGTAGCGAGGGACGTCCGTACGCTCGAACCTCTCGCGCTGTCTAAATGGCATGCTTCCTCCCCAGGGCCGAATGCGCCCGAGGGCGCCCTATCAGAAGATGATACCTAATCCCGCGACCACAAGCCCCAGAACTACGCCCACCACGTACACGAACGCCGTGATAATGAGGTTCTGCCGCATGTCGCGGTTGGTGCGGAACAGCACGAGCAGCCCCATGCCACCAGAGACCAGAAGGCCCGCCATCATGGGGCCCGCCGCCAGCGAGCCCTGCAGGTACAGCTGGGTGATCGCCACGGAGGCGCCGCAGTTGGGGATGAGCCCGATGAGCGCGGCCAGCATGGTGGCGCGCACGGGGTGGCTGCCCAGAGCATGGGCGATCGCATCGGTTCCGGCTGCCTCGATCACGAAGCCAAACACCAGCGTTACCAGGAAGATGAAGAACGTAACCTCCGCCGTGTGCACCAGCGCGCTGCGCACGATGTGCCACGCGCGGCGCCCGCGCGAAGCGCCGTGGCCGTGCGCGTGCCCGTGGCCGTGCGCGTGCCCGTGGCCGTGCGCATGGCCGTCGGCATCGCCATGCGCCGCAGCCAAGACGGTGTTCTTCTCGCCCGCGGTGGGCGCTTCGGGCGAGAAGGGCGCGCAATCCGGCTCTGCGTCAATCTCCCCGCAATCGCAGTGGGCGGCCTCGCACAGCTCTGCGATGTGCGCGTGACCATCGCCCGCGCGGTGCAGCGCGCGCAGCACCATGTCGACCGCAAGGCCGACGGCCATGCCCGCGACCACCTTGAAGCCGATGATCGCGAGCATGCGGCCCGCCGGCTCCGCATGCGCCACGAAGACGGGAATCATCTCGTCGGACGTCGCGAGGATGACGGAGACGAGCGTGCCGGCCGACACGACGCGCGCCGCGTACAGCGTGCCGGCCATCGCGGAGAAGCCGCACTGAGGCAGCGCGCCCAGCAGCGCGCCCACGACGGGGCCGGACTTGTCCGCACGCGCGATGATACGCTCCGTGCGGCCGCCGGCCGTGTGCTCGAGCGCCTCCATCGCAAGGTAGGTGAGAAAGAGGAACGGAATCAGCTCCAGCGTGTCGTGCACGCTGTCAAGAAGTACATCCAATATGACGCTTGGTGTCACGTGTGCTCCAAACTGTTTACACCTTTATGTTTAGTGCCGTCGCGCCGGGCGTCCACATCGCCAAGCGTCAACATATGAGCAGATGAACATATGTATTTACCTGCGCTTATGTCGTAAAACGCGGAGTGCATTATACCCAAGGCACACAATGTGCACCTTGGGCTAAAAATATTCACACACGTTAACTTGAGTCCATGCGGCCGCAAGCGGCGGTCGCAAGCGGCGGCATGGCTACCCCCACGCCTCGAGCGCCCCGTCGGGGTAGTCGACCCGCTCGAACACGAGCCCCTTCGCCGGCGCCGTGGGCCCGGCGGCCGAACGGTCGCGCGCCGCAAGCGCACCCTCGAGCCACGCGGCGTCGCGATGGCCGCGCCCAACCTCCACGAGCGACCCCACGATGATCCTAACCATGTTGTGCAGGAAGGCGTTGCCCGTCACGTCCACGGCCACAAGCTCCTCGCCCGCCTCGCACACGCGACTCACGCGCACTTTCGAAAGGCAGCGGCACGTGGAGCGCCCGTCCGCCTCGAGCAGGTGGGCGGACGTCGCCTTGCAGAAGCTGCGGAAGTCATGCTCCCCCACAAGCGCCTGCGCCGCCTCGTTCATCGCGTCCGCATCCAGAGCCGGCACGCAGCGCAGCCACCACGCGTGATCCCACGCCAGCACGGGCCGAACCGGACCGCAGCAGATGCGGTAACGGTACGAGCGCTGCGTCGCGTCAAACCTGGCGGAGAAGGACGGCCCTCCCAGTCGAAGCCCGCGTACGGAAAGGTCGTCCGGCGTGAGCGCAACGAGCGACGCCGTCAGACGGCGTGGCGGCCGTTGCACCTCCTCCGCGGCGACGGGCACGCTCACGACCTGTCCAAGCGCGCTCACCCCCGCATCCGTACGGCCAGCGCACTCCATGTCAACGTCGCGCCGCAGCAGCGTTTCCAGCGCCCCCCGAAGCTCGCCAGCCACGGTACGCTGGCCGGGCTGCTCCGCATAGCCCGCAAATCCCTCGCCACGGTAGCCAATCGTAATCGCAAGGGTTCCGGCAACAAGGTCCTCGGGCAGCGCGAGTTCCCTTACGGGCCCGACGGCACCTTCGCGAATGTCACCGCACACCATGTCTTGACGTTCCACGTAAGGCTCCGTTTCGTCCAGAGGGCGTCATCGCTCTCCACGCAGCGTGTGCTGCCCCATCAGCTATCCAAGCGATTGTAAGGCCATATTCGGCCCGTTTCAAAGTTGACGTAAAGACAACTCGCCCGCAACGCAAAACGCCCCAAATCCGGCATCAGGGCAAGCCAGTGGGCCGTAAGACAGGCTTCCGTCGATCCAAGTGGCGCCGTCAAGCCACACGCCAAGCACTTCTCGCCCATAGGCGAGGTATTAAAAAGGGGCCCGCACGTGCGAGCCCCTGGCAAAGCTATGTGCGAAGTGGCAAGAGCCTACTCCTCGGTGGTCTCCTCGGCAGCAGCCTCCTCGACCGGCTCCACCTTGGTGACGGTGGTCTCGGCCTTGGCGCCCTTCACCGGCTCGGTCACGAGCTCGATGATGACGACCTCGGCGGCGTCGCCCTTGCGGGGACCAAGCTTCATGATGCGGGTATAGCCGCCGTTGCGGTCTGCCCACATGCCCTGAGCGGCCTTCTCGAAGACCTCGCGGACGATCTCCTTGTCGCCCACCTTGGCAATGGCAAGACGGCGAGAGTGCAGGTCGCCCTTCTTGGCCCAGGTGATGACCTTGTCCACGTCAGGACGAATGGCCTTGGCGCGCACATCGAGGGTCTTGATGCGGTCGTTGGCGAGGAGGGAAGCGACGAGGCTCCTCTTCATGGCCTTGGTGTGGCTGGCATCGGTGCCAAGCTTCATGCCACGCTTCTTGTTGTGTCTCATGGTCTAGATACTCCTAAGTAAAACTTGCGACTAGTCCTAGGCCTTGAGGCTAAGACCCATGGATTCGAGCTTGTCCTTGACTTCCTCGATGGACTTGACGCCAAAGTTGCGGATGTTGAGCAGGTCGTTCTCGGAGAACTCCACCAGCTGGCGGACGGAGTGAATCCCGGCGCGCTTGAGGCAGTTGTAGGAGCGGACGGAAAGGTCCAGATCCTCGATCTGCTTGTCAAGCTCCGTGTTGTCCTCGACCTCGCCGGTGGCGAAGATGGAGGTGTCCTCGGCGGGCTCCTCCTCGTCGGCCAGGCTCATGAATGCGTTCATGTGCTGGTCTACGATGTTTGCGGCCTCGACCACCGCATCACGCGGCGAAACGGAGCCGTCCGTCTCGACCTCGAGGATCAGACGGTCATAGTTGGTGTGCTGGCCAACACGGCAGGGCTCGACCGTCTTGGCGCAGCGGCGCACGGGCGAGAAGAGCGAGTCCACGTGGATGATGCCGATGGGGTCGCCCTCGCGCTCGTTGTCGTCGCCGGACACGTAGCCGCGGCCGACGCCGATGCGCATCTGCATCGTCAGGTGAGCACCCTCGCCCAGCGTGCAGATGACGTGGTCCTTGTTCACGAGCTCGAACTCTGCCGGGACGTGGAAGTCGCCGCCGGTGACGGTGCACGGGCCGTCGATGCTGACGGTCGCAGTAGCCTCGTCGCCAGTGCCCATACTCTTGAACACCAGGCCCTTGACGTTCAGGACGATGTCGGTGACGTCCTCGTAGGCGCCCTCGACGGTCGTGAACTCGTGCTGCACGCCATCAATCTGGATGGCCTCGACTGCCGCTCCCTCAAGGGACGACAGGAGAACGCGGCGAAGAGAGTTTCCGAGGGTATCTCCGTAGCCACGCTCCAGCGGCTCCGCGGTAACGCGGGCGAGATTCTCGGAAATCTCCTCGACCGACACCTGCGGTCGGATGAATTCGGACATGAAAACCTCCTACCGGTCCAGACTTACTTGGAGTAGAGCTCGACGATGAGCTGAGCGTCAATGTCAAGGTCGATCTGGTCGCGGACGGGGAGCTGCAGGACGGTACCCTGGAGCTTCTCGATGTCCACCTCGAGCCACGCGGGAACCGCGACGTGCTCGGAGGAGATCAGGGCCTCCTTGATGGGGAGAAGGTCCTTGTACTTGGGAGCGACGGCAACGACGTCGCCGGCCTTCACCTGGTAGGAGGGGATGTCGACGCGGTGGCCGTTCACGGTGATGTGGCCGTGACGGACGGTCTGACGGGCCTCCTTGCGGGTGCGCGCAAAACCAAGGCGGAAGATGACGTTGTCCAGGCGGGACTCGAGGATGGTCATCAGGTTGTCGCCCGTGATGCCCTCGACCTTCTTGGCCTTGTCATAGTAGCCGCGGAACTGCTTCTCCAGAACGCCGTAGATGAACTTGGCCTTCTGCTTCTCGCGGAGCTGCTGGCCGTACTCGCTCTCCTGGCGACGACGACGCTGGTGCTCACCGCGATTGCTCTTCTTGTTGTAGCCCATGGTAACGGGCTCGATGCCGAGCTGGCGGCACCTCTTGAGGACAGGGGTCCTATCAACTGCCATTGCTACTGTCCTTCCTTACTACACGCGACGACGCTTGCACGGACGGCAACCGTTGTGCGGAATGGGGGTCTTGTCCTGGATGCCCGAAACCTCGAGGCCCGCGGCCTGGAGGGAACGGATTGCGGTCTCGCGGCCGGAGCCGGGACCCTTCACGAACACAGCGACCCTGTGAAGGCCGTGCTCCATGGCTGCCTTGGCGCAGGCCTCAGCCGCGACCTGGGCGGCAAACGGGGTGGACTTGCGGGAGCCCTTGAAGCCGACGGTGCCACCGGACTGCCAGGCGATGACGTTGCCCTGGGGATCGGTGATGGAGATGATCGTGTTGTTGAACGTGCTCTTGATGTGAGCCTGGCCCACAGCGATGTTCTTGCGGTCGGCGCGACGGACGCGCTGGGTGCCGCGCTGGTTCTTCTTCTGTGCCATTTATCTACTCCCTACCCGCGCTTCTTTGCACCGATCTGACGCTTCTTGCCCTTGCGGGTACGAGCGTTGGTGTGGGTGCGCTGGCCGTGGACAGGAAGGCCCTTGCGGTGACGGAGGCCGCGGTAGCAGCCAATCTCCATCAGGCGGGCAACGTTCTGACGAACCTCGCGACGGAGATCGCCCTCGGTGGTGAAGTTCGCGTCAATGTAGTCGCGAATCTTCGTCACGTCGTCCTCGGTGAGGTCCTTGACGCGGGTGTCGGGATTCACGCCAGTCTCAGCGCAGATCTTGGTTGCGCTGGTCTGACCGATGCCATAGAGATACGTAAGACCAACCTCAACGCGCTTCTCGCGGGGAAGGTCAACGCCGTTGATACGTGCCAACTTCGAGCTCCTCTCTTAGCCCTGACGCTGCTTGTGGCGAGGGTTCTCGCAGATCACGTAAACCTTGCCATGGCGACGAATGATCTTGCACTTGTCGCACATCTTCTTGACCGAAGGACGTACCTTCATTTTGCGTTTCCTTTCGGTAGTTCTAACACGAACTGGTGTTGCTCGACGCCTCAGGTGGTGCTAAGACGCCTCTATGTACTCGCCCAGCCGCAGGCGTGAATATCCAAGGCTGGATGCGCCCATACGGACGCACGTCCACAAGGGACTACTTGTAGCGATAGGTGATGCGACCCTTCGTGAGGTCGTACGGGGAAATCTCCACCACGACCTTGTCTCCCGGCAGGATGCGGATGTAGTTCATCCTGATCTTGCCCGAGATGGTGCAGAGGATCGTCTTTCCATTCTCAAGCTCAACGTTGAACATTGCGTTGGGAAGGGGTTCGATGACCTTTCCCTCCAGCTCGATTCCGCTTTGCTTTGCCACCTTGCCTACTTTCTCCCTGTGAATCACAGCGACTGAATATCATACATAAATCAACACAGCACGTCCATGACATGCCGGCCGATTCATCTTTGGTGCACATATCGCCAGGCGAGAATAGCCTGGCGCCGCGCTCCGCTATTCCTCTGAGCCCACCTTGCCGCCTTGCATGCGACACCATGGGCCAAACGAGTCCTGCGTCAGGATGACGGGACCATCCTTGGTGATGCCAATCGTGTTCTCGTAGTGGGCGGCAGGCAGACCGTCGTCCGTCACCACGGTCCAACCGTTCCGCCGCACGTGGGTCTGGGCAAGCCCCAGCGTAAGCATGGGCTCTATGGCTATCATCATGCCCACCTGCAGCAGCACTCCCCTGCCCTTCTTGCCATAGTTTGGCACGTTCGGGTCCTCGTGCATCGAGTGGCCTACGCCATGGCCCACGTAGTCACGCACAACGCCGTAGCCGTTCTTCTCGGCCTTAGACTGGACGGCGTAGCCAACGTCACCAAGGCAATTCCCAGGGACTGCCTGCTCTATGGCGTCCTTGAGGCAGTCGCGTGCGCACTCGCACAGCCCCTTGACCTGATCGGATACCGTGCCCACGTAGAACGTCCACGCGTTGTCGCCCGCCCAGCCGGCCTTGTTTGCGCCCACGTCCACGGAAATGATGTCGCCGTCGCGCAGGTACACCTCCGGCGAGGGAATGCCGTGCACGACCTCGTCGTTGATGGAGGCGCATATGCTACCAGGGAAGCCGCCGTAGCCCTTAAAGCCGGGCTTGGCACCGTTCTGCCTGATGAAGCCCTCTACCGCCAGGTCAATCTGCTTCGTGCTCGTTCCAGGCTTGGCAAGAGACCCCGCAAGGCGCAGGGCCCTCTTGGAGAGGTCCCCGGCACTTGCGCGGTACGTGTCCATGTCTAGCTGGGACTTGATGTGGATCATAGTCCAAGGAGCGCCTTGACGTCGGCGTACACCTCGTCGACGGGGCGGTCTCCGTCAACCTCCTTCAGGATGCCATGCTCGCGGTAGTATCCAACGAGCGGAGCCGTTTGGCTCTCGTAGGTGTCCAGACGCTTCTTGATGGTCTCGGGCTTGTCGTCGTCGCGCTGGTACATCTCGCCACCGCAGCGGGGGCAGACGTCGACACCGGCGCCTGCGGTATAGCCACAGGATCGGCACGTGCGCCTCGAGCTCAGGCGGTTGATTATCACGTCTGCCTTCACGTCAACAAGAAGCGCCGCATCAAGCGCTATGCCCATGCCCGAGAGCTCCTTGTCAAGCACCTCGGCCTGTGCGTTGTTGCGCGGGAAGCCATCGAGGATGAAGCCCTTCTGCGCGTCATCCTGCGCAAGACGCTCCTTCACCAGGTCGATAACCAGCTGGTCGGGAACGAGCTTGCCCGCATCCATATACCCCTTGGCCTCGATGCCAAGCTTGGACTGGGCCTTGACGGCCGCACGGAGCAGGTCGCCCGTAGAGATGTGGGCCACGCCGTAGTCCGCAACGAGCTTCTGTGCCTGGGTTCCCTTGCCAGCACCCGGGGCGCCGAGAAGGACGATCTTCATGGGTTTCCACCTTTCGCATTGCCTTGCGCCGTACCTCTCTCGACGCACCAACAACCCTAGTCTAGCCCCTAAGCAAGGCCGTTGTCGTTCGCAACACCGGAATTGCCCTTTCGTTCTGGCGGACGGAACCGTTGCACAGAGGCCCTGCAAAAAAGGAGGGGGCCCGAAGGCCCCCTCCCCGTGTGGTTGCGCGTTCGACGCAGTCCGAAGGCTACTTGAAGAAACCCTCGTAGTTATGCATCTTCAGCTGGCTCTCGAGCTGAGAGATCGTGTCCATGGCCACGCCGACCATGATCAGGACCGAAGTACCGCCAAAGGACTGCATCAGGGTGTTGCCCGTGATGGAGAACAGGATGGACGGAACGACGGCCAGAATCGCCATGAAGAGCGCACCGGGAAGCGTGATGTGATCAAGCACGCTCTTGATGTACTCGGCGGTCGCGTTGCCGGGGCGTACGCCCGGGATGAAGCCGCCCGCCTTGCGAAGCTGGTCAGCGGTCTCATCCGGGTTGAACACCATGGAGGTGTAGAAGTACGCGAAGAACACGATGAGAAGAACGGAGAGCACCCAGTTCACCCAACCGGAGGCAAGCGCGTTCGCAACGAACTGAATCCATCCCACGTTGGGGAAGAAGACCGCAAGCTGCGCCGGCAGGTAGAGGAGGGCGGATGCAAAGATGATGGGCACGACACCAGCCGTGTTCACCTTGATCGGCAGATAGGTGGACTGTCCACCCATAATCCTTCTGCCAACGACCCTCTTCGCATACTGAACCGGGATGCGACGCTGTCCGCGCTCGATGTAAACGATCACCGGAATGATCGCAATCATCACCAGCACGGTAATCAGCGTTACGACGGTTCCCGTGCTCGAGGTCTTAACCGAGGAGATCAGGGCAGAGGGAAGACCGGCCATGATGTTCGCAAAGATGATGAGCGACATGCCGTTGCCTATGCCACGCTGCGTGATGACCTCGCCAAGCCACATGATGATGATGGCTCCGGTGAGAAGCACTCCGACGATCACGATGTCCTCGATGAACTCGGGGAAGCCGAGCTGGGAGAAATCGATGCCGTAGCTCTTGAAGAGGAAGAGGTAGCCAATCGCGTTGATGAGCGCGAGGCCAATCGTAAGATAACGCGTGTACTGCGTAATCTTGCGCTGGCCGGACTCCCCTTCCTTTGCAAGCTCTCCAAGGGAGGGAATGACAGCCTGGAACATCTGCAGAATAATCTGCGCGGTGATGTAAGGCATGATTCCGAGGCTGAAGACAGAGACGCGGGAAAGAGCGCCACCAGAGAACAGGTTGAGCACCGCGATGGCACCGCTACCGGCGGCAGCCGTCTGGAACGCCTCGAGCATGCTCGCGAACGGCACGCCCGGGGTGGGCAGATAGGCACCAAAGCGATACAGGGCGAGGATTCCGATGGTAATCAGAATCTTCTTCCTGAGCTCCGGAATGCGGAACGCATTTGCGATTCCCTTTAGCACGCCTGCTCGACCTTTCCTCCAGCCGCCTCAATCTTGGCCTTGGCGGAAGCAGAGACCTTGTCGACCTTGACGGTGAGCTTCTTGGTAATCTCGCCGTCACCGAGGACCTTGACGGGGATGTAGTCGTGCTTGATGACGCCCTTGGCCATAAGGGACTCGCCGTCGACGGTCTCGCCGTCAGCGAAGAGAGCCTCAAGTCGGGCGACGTTCACGGGAGCGTACTCGACGCGGTTGTGGTTCACGAAGCCAGGGAGCTTAGGAAGACGCATCGCGAGCTGGGTCTGACCACCCTCGAAGCCAGCGCCCTTACCGCCACCGGAGCGGGAGAGCTGACCATTGGTGCCGCGACCAGCGGTGGTGCCGTGGCCAGAAGAGTTGCCGCGGCCGATGCGCTTGCGGGACTTCTTGGAGCCTTCCGCGGGACGAAGATCATTGAGCTGCATTTGGTTGACTCCTTAGTTCTCTTCAACCTCAACAAGGTGCTTGACCTTGAAGATCATTCCACGAACGCTCGGGTTGTCGGGCAGCACGGCGACGTCGCCGATCTTGCGGAGACCCATAGCGAAGCAGGTCCTCGTCTGGTCCTTCTTGACCGACGCGACGGCGCTGCGGACGAGCTTGACAGTGAGCTTCTTCTCGTCTGCCATAGTTAGTCCTCCTTACCGTTGAACATCTCGCTGACGGTAAGGCCACGACGCTCAGCAGCCTCCTCAGGGCTGGAGAGGGACTTGAGGCCCTCGGCGGCAGCCTTGATGATGTTGAGAGCGTTGTCGGTACCGAGCGACTTGGACAGCACGTTGGTGATACCAGCGAGCTCGAAGAGTGGACGGACGGGGCCACCGGCGATGACACCGGTACCCTCGATAGCCGGCTTGATCAGAACATGGCCAGCACCGAAGTGGCCGTCAACGGGATGAGGAACCGAGCCGCCGGCGGTAACGGGGACGTGGAACATGTTCTTCTTTGCGTCCTCGACGCCCTTCTGGATGGCCAGAGGGACCTCGGCGGACTTACCCTGACCAAGGCCGATGTTGCCCTTGCCGTCACCGACGACGACGAGAGCGACGAGCGACATGCGGTGGCCGCCCTTAACGGTCTTGGAAACACGGTGGATGTAGACTACGCGCTCCTGAAGATCGGAGTCATTCTGGCGCTTACGATCACGTGGCATTCAAATTCCTCCTAGAACTTCAGGCCCGCGGCACGGGCACCGTCTGCCAGAGCCTGGACGCGGCCGTGATAGATGAAGCCACCGCGGTCAAACGTGACCTCGGTAACACCCTTGGCGACGGCGCGCTCACCAACGAGCTTGCCGACGAACTCCGCGGCCTCCTTGTTGGAGCCGATCTTGCCAGTCTCCTTGAACTCGGGGCTCAGGGTAGAGGCGGAGCAGATGGTCTTGCCATCCTTGTCGTCGATGACCTGGGCGTAGATGTGAGCGTTAGTGCGGTGGACGCTCAGACGAGGACGCTCGGCGGTGCCGAAAACCTTGGCGCGAACGCGGCGCTTACGGCGCTGAAGGCTCGCACGCTTAGCCTGGTTCTTGTTCATACCTTCTCCTTCAATCGCCATCACCTGACGGGGTGATGGTCTTATCTATGGCCTAGCGAAGACTACTTACCAGCCTTGCCGAGCTTCCTACGAATGTGTTCGCCTTCGTAGTGGATGCCCTTGCCCTTGTAAGGCTCGGGCGGACGCTTGGCGCGGACCTCGGCGGCAACCTGGCCGACCTGCTCCTTGGAGATGCCCTTGACAACGATGTGGGTGTTGTCGGGAACCTCGAAGGAGATGCCCTCGGGAGCATCAACGAGGACGGGATGAGAGTAGCCGAGGGAGAGGTCGAGACCAGTGCCCTTGAGAGCGACACGGTAGCCGACGCCGGTCAGCTCGAGCTTCTTAGCGAAGCCTTCGGAGACGCCGATCACCATGTTGTGGATGAGGGTGCGGGTAAGGCCCTGCTGAGCGTTAGACTCAGTGGACTCGTCGTTGCGGGTAACGAGAACCTCGGAACCCTCCTGAGCGATGGTCACCAGGTCGGAGAAAGTGCGAGTGAGCTCGCCCTTGCCGCCCTTGACCGTAACGGTGGCGCCATCGATGGTCACAGTAACACCAGCGGGAACCGTGACAGGCTTCTTACCAATACGAGACATTGTCTCCTCCTATCTAGATTCGTCCGTTGGTTACCAGATGTAGCAGATGACCTCGCCGCCGATGCCGAGCTTGCGAGCATCGCGGTCGCACATCATGCCCTTGGAGGTGGAGATGACGGCAGTGCCGAGACCACCCTGGACGCGCGGCATGTCAGCTGCGGTGGTGTAGATGCGAAGGCCAAGCTTGGAGACGCGACGGATGCCGCGGATGACCTTGGCGTGACGGGCGCCATACTTGAGCGTGATGTGGAGGGTCTTCTGAGGCTTGGTGTCCTCGACCTCGTAGCCCTTGATGTAGCCCTCTTCGCAGATGACGCGGGCAATCTCAACCAGGACCTTGCTCGAGGGCATGGAGACCTCGGACTTGCCGGCAGAGTTAGCGTTGCGAATGCGCGTCAGCATGTCTGCGATGGGATCAGTAACCTTCATTGATTCCTTCTCCTTCGTTAGTGATGAAACTGCGCGTCTGGTTCATCCAAGCCCGTAGCAAGGATGCCTAAACGCCAGAGCCCTTTGCTACCAAGAAGCCTTGGTGACGCCAGGGAGCTCGCCCTTGCTCGCCATCTCGCGGAAGCAGACACGGCAGAGACCGAACTTGCGATAGACGGAGTGGGGTCGGCCACAGCGCTGGCAACGGTTCTGCTTGCGCGTCGAAAACTTCGGCTCGCGGTTCGCCTTGACGATCATCGATGTCTTAGCCACAAATCCTCCTTCAGGAAGAGACCCCGGCACCCCGCCGGGGTGTTTGACAAACTATATTGACTAGTCCTTCTTGAACGGGAAGTGGAAGGCCGCGATGAGCGCCCTGCCCTCCTCGTCAGTTGGGGCGGTGGTCACGATGGTGATGTCCATGCCGCGGGTGTGATCGATCTTGTCGAAGTCGATCTCGGGGAAGATCAGCTGCTCGGTGACGCCCATGGAGAAGTTGCCGTGGCCGTCGAAGGACTTGCTGCTGATGCCGCGGAAGTCGCGGATGCGGGGGATCGCGATGCAGATCAGACGATCGAGGAACTCGTACATGCGGTTGCCACGCAGGGTCACCTTGGCGCCGATGGCCTGGCCCTCACGCAGGTGGAAGGTTGCGATGGACTTGCGGGCGTGGGTCACCATGGGCTGCTGGCCGGTGATGGCGCGGAGGTCGGCAACAGCGCCCTCGATGGCCTTGGAATCGGTAGCAGCCTCCCCGACACCCATGTTCACGACGATCTTCTCGATCTTGGGAATCTGGTTGACGTTCTTGTACTCGAACTTCTTCTGCAGCTCGTCGCGGATCTCGGAGACGTACATCTCCTTAAGACGAGGAACGTACTTGTCTGCCATGTGGCACTCCTCACTCATGGGGTTTTAAGTGCGGGGTTGGTCCTCGCACCTCCTGGTCCCTGTGACCAGGAGCCGTGCGTCCGTTCCCGAGACATACCTATCCCGTTCATAGAGACGCAAGGTCAAATATTACGTGTTCGCAAGACAAATTTCCAGCACGAACTGGTCTGCGGCAAATCTCCGCATATCAGACACTATTTCGAGGTGGCTTTGGCGGCATGCCCCGCTCTTCTCGCCTGCCCTTGCTCCAAGATTCTTTCCGAAAAGTTCATTGCGCACAGAAAAAGGGACCCGCCCGAAGACGAGTCCCTTTAAATCTCGCTGGGCGAGAAGGACTAGAACTTGGCGCCGCACTTCTTGCAGACGCGGACCTTCTTGCCGTCCTCCTCGGCGTGGCCGACGCGAGTGGCCTTGCCGCAGGTGGGGCACACGAGGGCGACGTTGGAGACGTCGATCGCGGCCTCCTTCTCGACAATGCCGCCCTGCTGGTTGGCCTGGGTCGGACGCTGAGCCTTCTTCACGACTGCAACGCCACGAACGACAACCTTGCCCTCAGAGGGAAGGGCCACGATGACCTCGCCGCGCTTGCCCTTGTCCTTGCCGGACAGGACCTCGACCTGGTCGCCCTTCTTAACGTTCATCTTTGCCATTCGTTCTCACTCCCCTACAGCGTCTCGGGTGCGAGCGAGACGATCTTCATGTACTTGTGATCGCGCAGCTCGCGTGCCACAGGCCCGAAGATACGGGTGCCCTTGGGCTCGCCATCCTTGTTGACCAGGACGCAGGCGTTCTGGTCGAACTTGATGTAGCTGCCGTCCTTGCGGCGGGTCTCCTTGGTGGTGCGGACGACAACGCAGCGAACGATATCGCCCTTCTTCACAGAACCGCCCGGCGTAGCCTCCTGCACGGCGCACATGATGACGTCGGCGAGGCCAGCATAACGGCGCTTGGAGCCACCCATGACCTTGATGCACTTCACGCGCTTAGCGCCACTGTTATCAGCGACGTTGAGCATGGTCTCCATTTGGATCATTGCTGTTCCTCCATACCTGCCCGCAAGAGGCGCTCGCTTGCGCGCGCACATTGTCGGGCGGGGTGAATACGATCGTTACTTTGCCTTCTCCACGATCTCCACGACACGCCAACGCTTGGTCTTGGACATGGGACGGGTCTCCATGACGCGGACGGTGTCGCCGAGGCCACACTCGTTCTTCTCGTCATGGCAGTGGAGCTTCTTGCTGATGGTCATCATCTTGCCGTACTTGGGGTGGTGCTTACGGTAGGTGATCTGAACGGTGACGGTCTTGTCGCCAGAGAGGGAGATGACCTCACCGGTGCGGACCTTACGTGCGTTCCTGCTTTCGGTATCTGCCATTTCTTATCTCCTGCGACTAGTTCTGCGCAGCGGCGTTGTCCGCTGCGATCTGACGAGCGCGCATCTCGGTCTGGATGCGAGCAATGTCACGCTTGACGACGCTGACGCGTGCCGTGTTGTCCAGCTGGCTGGTAGCCATCTGGAAGCGAAGGTTGAACAGCTCCGCGCGGCCGTCCTCGAGCTTCTGAGCAAGCTCCTCGTCGGAGAGCTCGCGAATATCCTTGTACTTCATGTTGACTACTCCTCCACGTCCTGCTCGGCGCGGGTGATGATCTTGGTCTTGATCGGCATCTTGTACTGAGCAAGACGGAGTGCAGCCTTGGCGGTTGCCTCGTCGACGCCGTCGATCTCGTACATGACGCGACCCGGCTTGACAACGGCCACCCACTCCTCGGGATTGCCCTTACCCTTACCCATGCGGGTCTCGGCCGGCTTCTTGGAGATCGGCTTGTCGGGGAAGATGGTGATCCAGATCTTGCCGCCACGCTTCATGCGACGGACGATGGCGATACGGCCGGCCTCGATCTGACGGTTGGTGATCCAGTGACGCTCGAGCGCGACAAGACCCCACTTGCCAAAGTGCAGCTCGGTGTTGCCCTTGGCCTGACCCTTCATGGAGCCGCGCTGTACCTTGCGGTGAAGGACTCGCTTAGGAGCCAGCATTAGCGACCCCTCCTCTCGTTACGGCGACGGGGACGGCTGGAGCCCTCAAGCGCCGGGTTGGGCGCAGGCTGACCAGGCATCTTCTCGCCGAGATAGATCCAAACCTTAACGCCGCAGGCACCCATGGTGGTGCGGGCGGTAGCCTCGCCGAAGCCGATCTTGGCGCGCAGGGTGTGCAGAGGCACGCGACCCTCGCGGGACCACTCGCGGCGGCCCATCTCTGCGCCGTTCAGACGGCCGGAGCACTGGATGCGGATGCCCTTGGCGCCTGCCTTGCGGGCGGACTGGATGGCCTTGCGGACGGCGCGGCGGAAGGCGATGCGGCCCTCGAGCTGCTCGGCGATGGACTGGGCCACCAGCTGAGCGTCAAGCTCCGGACGCTTGATCTCGATGACGTCGACGGAGATGTTGCCCTTGGAGACGCCAGCCATCTTCTCGAGCTCGGCACGCAGGGCGTCGATCTCGGAGCCCTTCTTGCCGATCACGATGCCCGGGCGGGCGGTGTAGATGATGACCTTCACCTTGTCGCCGGCGCGCTCGATGTCGACGCGGGACAGCGCCGCGCTCGCAAGCTTCTTCTCAAGGAACTTGCGGATCTGCATATCGTTGCCAAGGTTCTTGGCGTAGTCCTTCTTATCGGCGTACCAACGGGAACGCCACTCCTCGGTGATGCCGAGACGGAAGCCGGTAGGCTGTACTTTCTGACCCATACTTCCCCTACGCCTCCTTTCGAGGTGCAACGACGACGGTGATGTGGCTGGTGCGCTTGTTGATGCGCGAAGCGGAGCCCTTTGCACGCGGGCGGATGCGCTTCAGGGTCGGGCCCTCGTCCACGTAGGCAGCCTTGATCACGAGGTTGTCGGAACGAAGGTTGTTGTTGTTCTCGGCGTTGGCCACCGCGGAGCGGAGGACCTTCGCGACGGGCTCAGCGGCCGCGCGGGTCGAGAACTGGAGGACCTCAAGGGCCTGCTCCACGGACTTGTTACGAATCTGGTCGACGACCATGCGCACCTTGCGCGGCGCCATGCGCACGTACTTAGCGGTGGCCTTGACCTCGTTGTTGTTAGCCATTTACTCCATACCCCCTGTTAAGCCTGCTTGTGACCACGGAAGGTGCGGGTGGGGGCGAACTCGCCCAGCTTGTGACCAACCATGGACTCGGTGACGTATACGGGGACATGCTTGCGGCCGTCGTGGACGGCGATCGTGTGGCCAACCATCTCGGGGAAGATGGTGGAGGAACGCGACCAGGTCTTCACGACCTCCTTCTTGCCTGCCTCGTTCATCGCGGCGACACGCGCAAGGAGGCGAGTCTCCACAAACGGGCCCTTCTTGAGACTTCTGCTCATTCTTGGAATCTCCTAATGTTCGTGTTCCGGTTACTTCTTGTTGCGACGACGGATGATGAGGCGGTTCGAGGCCTTCTTCGGGTCGCGGGTCTTGAAGCCCTTGGTCGGCTTGCCCCAAGGCGTAACGGAGGGACGACCGGAGGTGTGGTTCTTGCCCTCGCCGCCGCCGTGCGGGTGGTCGACGGGGTTCATGACGGTACCACGGACGGTCGGACGCACGTTCATGTGACGGTGACGACCGGCCTTGCCGATCACGATGTTGCCGTGCTCGGCGTTGCCCACGACGCCGATGGTGGCGCGGCAGGTGAGAAGGACGCGGCGGAGCTCGCCGGAGGGCATGCGGAGCGCCGCATAGCCGTTGTCCTTACCCATGAGCTGGACGGAGGTGCCGGCGGAACGAGCCATCGCCGCGCCCTTGCCAGGCTGGAACTCGACGTTGTGCAGCAGGGTGCCGACGGGGATCTCGGAGAGAACCGTGCAGTTGCCCGGCTTGATGTCGACGTCCTTGGTGCCAGAGATGACCATGTCGCCCACGTGCAGGCCCTCGGGGGCCAGGATGTACGCCTTGGCGCCGTCGACGTAGTGGAGCAGGGCGATGTTCGCGGTGCGGTTCGGGTCATACTCGATCGTAGCGACCTTGGCCGGCACGTCGTCCTTCTGACGCTTGAAGTCGATCTTGCGGTACTGGCGCTTCACGCCGCCACCCTGGTGACGGGTGGTGATGCGGCCGTTGTTGTTGCGGCCGGCCTTCTTGGGCAGGGGCTCGAGGAGGGACTTCTCGGGCTTGTCGGTAGTGATCTCCGCGAAGTCGGAGATGGTCTGCCAACGCCTGCCGGCGCTCGTTGCCTTCAGATGTCTAACTGCCATTACTGCTTCCCTTTCTTGTCCGTTGGCCGGCGCACCCGGGAATGGCGCGCCGACACCGGATTACCACGGTACCGCGCGTATCCATCATGCGCGGCATGAAAGCCCGGCCTCCAAGGAGGCTCGGGCGAAAAACCACTTACTCCTCAGCAGCAGCCTGCTGGTTTGCGAAGACCTCGATCTGCTCACCCTCGGCGACGGTGACGACGGCCTTCTTCCAAGTGCGGGTCTTGCCGGTGACATAGCGGACGCGCTTGTTCTTCGGCTTCACCCACATGGTGTTGACCTTGAGGACGTGAACGTTGAAGAGCTTCTCGACTGCGTCGGCAATCTCCTCCTTCGGAGCCTTGGCGGCAACCTCGAAGGTGTACTTGCCCTGGGACATCAGGTCGAACGAACGCTCGGAGACAACCGGGCGGATGATGACGTTATAGATGGAGTTCATTACGCGAGCACCTCCTCGAGCTGCTTGGCAACCGCGGTGGACATGACGAGGGCGCCATTGTCGAGCAGGTTGCGGGTGTTGGACTCGGAGACACCGATCACGTTGACCTTCGGGAGGTTCCTGAAGGCGAGGTAGGTGTTGATGTCCTCGTCGTCGACGACGACGGTCACGCGCTTGCCATCGAGGGCAAGGGCGCTGAGAAGAGCGACGGCCTGCTTGGTCTTGGGAGCCTCGAACTTCAGCTCGTCCACGAGCACGAGCTCGCCATCAGCGAGCTTTCCGGAGAGGACGGAGCGCATTGCGAGCTTCTTCTCCTTGTTGTTGGCGCGCTTCGCGTGGCTGCGGACCTGGGGCCCGAAGATGACGCCGCCGCCGACCCACTGGCCAGCGCGGATGGAACCCTGGCGGGCACGACCGGTGCCCTTCTGACGCCAAGGCTTGACGCCGCCGCCGGAGACCTCGTGACGGTTCTTGACGGAGTGGGTGCCCTGACGCAGGGAGGCCTCGTAGGCCACGACGACCTGGTGCACCACGGGGATGTTCGGCTCAATGCCGAAGACGTCGGAGGAAAGCTCGACCTCGCCGGCCGCCTTCCCCTCAACGTTCTTAACTTCGATCTTGGACATTAGTCCTCCTTGTTAGCCTTAGGGTGTGATTACGAACGGGCCCTTAGGCCATGCGGATCGAAACGAGAGCGTTCTTGCCGCCGGGGACAGCGCCCTTGATGAGCATCAGGTTCTGCTCGGCGTCGACACGAACGAGCTTCAGGTTCTTGACGGTGACACGCTCGTTGCCCATGTGGCCAGCCATGTGCAGGCCCTTGCGGACGCGCGCGGGGTAGGCGCACTGGCCGATGGAGCCCGGCTCGCGCTGGTTGCGGGAACCGTGTGCCATGGGGCCGCGGGAGAAGTTCCAGCGCTTGATGGTGCCCTGGAAGCCCTTGCCCTTGGAGGTGCCGGTGACATCGACGGTCTGGACGTCTGCGAAGTCTGCAACGGTGACCTTCTCGCCAGTGGCGTGCTCCTCGCCCTCGGGGACGCGGACCTCGCGCAGGTAGCGCATGGGCTCGACGCCGGCGGCGGCAAAGTGGCCCGCCATGGGCTTGTTCACGTGCTTGGCAGAGACGTCTCCGAAGCCAATCTGGACGGCATCGTAGCCGTCAGTTGCCTTCGTCTTGACCTGCGAGACAGTGCAGGGGCCAGCGAGGACGACGGTGACGGGTACGACGTTGTCGTCCTCATCCCACACCTGCGTCATCCCGAGCTTGCGGCCGAGGATAGTGTTGACCATTCCTGGTCCTTTCCTTCGGTGGTCATGGGACCTTAGAGACGCATCCTGCGCCTCTCCCCAGCGGACCACATCCAACGAGTGCCGTGCGGCATGTCGCCACCTCGCGGGCAGGCGTCCCCTCACAGGTTGGGGACGAGCGATTTAGACGGCATAAGCCATAAAAACACAGCTTGACTAGTGTACACGCTCGGGACCGTGGTAAGCATCCACATTTTTTGCGCCACAATCCCTGCAAAAATCGCAGACTAGACGGCGAGAAGAACTTCGCGTGCCGTGCAGGCGTAGCTCTCGCACGGGAGGGCACCTGAACCCACTCTGAGCGGAGCTTACTCCATGGCGAACTTCCTCGATTTCCGCGAGCCCTAAGTTTTTCGCAAGAGACTATGTGCGCCGCCCACGCGTAGAGGACTCTCGTCCTGCGAACCTCCCCCATTCGTACCGCACGCTCTTCTCGCAAGGAATACTGTCGACGCCGGTGCTTCGCGCTCTTCCACGACCCGTTGACATCATTGTTGAAAGGGATTCCGACCGGCTCTATGGCAACCAGATTCGAAATTGCGTCTTGATGGAACCACCGCAGGCACGAGCCCCAGGTGATGAAGCAAGTTCCCCAAGCGACGCCACCTGAGGATTTGCGTCGCCTCATTCGGGATTTGCGGCCACACGCCCGCTTACCGCGCATGCAAAAGCCCCGCCACTCGAGTTGAACTGCCTCCCATTTCTTGGACAGGGAAATAGAAGTCCGAGAGATGGGAGGCTTTCCATGTCCGTCGACCTGAGATTGAGGCACGACCGGTCGCTGCGCGAGCGCGCAGCCGAGATGTTCGAGAGGGGCCTCGGCTACGGGTCCGTCGCAAGGGGGCTTGGCGTGCCCGCCGAGGCTGTGAGAAACTGGCAGAAGACGTACCGCGCGACCGGGAGGGACGGCCTGCTGAAAATGGGCGAGAAGCACGCGAGATACGACTTCGAGACCAAGGTCGCCGCAGCCAGGGCCGTGGTCGACGACGGGATGGCCAAGCCCGAGGCGATGGAGCGCTTCGGCATCGCGAGCGCGACGCCGCTGAAGCAGTGGTGCAGGCTGTACCGCGGGGGCGGGGCCGAGGCCCTGAGGCCCAAGCCGAAGGGCAGGCCGAGGGGGTCGGGCGCGAAGGCCGCGCCGATGACCCGCGAGCAGGAGCTCGAGCGCGAGGTCAGGAGGCTCGAGGCGCAGGTGGCGTACCTAAAAAAATCGATAGCCCTGAAGGCGGAGCTGCGCTCCCGAACCGGGAGAAGGCCCTAGCGGTCGCCGAGCTTTCAGGGCGGCACGACCTCTCCGACCTCCTCGAGGCCGCCGGCCTCCCCAGGTCGAGCTACTACTACGCCGTCTCGCACCCCAAGGCCCCCACCAGGCCGGAGCTGCGCGCCAGGGTGACGGAGATCTTCGGCAGGCTCCCCAACGGCGTCGGCCACAGGCAGGTGGCGATGGAGCTGCGCGCCGTCGACGGCGCGCGGATAGCGGACAAGACCGTGCTCAAGATGATGAACGAGATGGGCCTCAGGTGCGGCATCCGCCGGGAGACCGACCACCACAGGTACAGCTCCTACAGGGGGAAGGTCGGCGAGACCTTCGAGAACGTGCTCGGCCGCGACTTCGCCGCCGACGGCCCCTGGCAGAAGATGGGCACCGACGTCACCGAGTTCAAGTGCGGGTTCGGCAAGGCCTACCTCGCGCCCGTGTACGACTTCGGCAGCAAGGAGATCGTGGCCTGGTCGGTCTCGGAGCATCCGGACCTCGCTCAGCAGGAGGAGATGCTCTCAATGCTCGTGGCGGCGAAGCCGGAGGGCGCGGCGCCGGTCCTGCACTCCGACATGGGCTGGCAGTACCAGCACGTGTCCTACGTCGCGAAGCTCAGGGAGAACGGCTTCGTGCAGAGCATGTCGCGCAAGGGCAACTGCATCGACAACGGCGCCACCGAGCAGGTCTTCGGCCACCTGAAGGACGAGTTCTACAGGGGCAGGGACTGGGAGACGTTCGAGGAGTTCAAGCGCGACCTCGAGGCGTACATCCACCATTGGAACCATGCGAGGCGCCAGGCCAAGCTGAAGGGCCTGACCCCGATCGAGTTCCGGGACCAGGCCCTCCGGGGGGCCGCCTAGCGGTTATGATTTATCGCGTCCAAGTTTTGGGGCGCAGTTCAGAGTGAGCGGCGGGGCCCTTCAGCGCATTAGGTCGCTAATGCTTAGAGCTTGATCTCGATGTCGACGCCAGCGGGAAGGTCGAGACGCATGAGCGAGTCGACGGTAGAGGAGCTGGGGTCGAGGATGTCGATGAGGCGCTTGTGGGTGCGCATCTCAAACTCCTCGCGAGAGTCCTTGTCCTTGTGCGGCGAGCGGATGACCGTGTAGAGGTTGCGCTCGGTCGGCAGGGGGATAGGACCAGAGACGCGGGCACCGGTCTTCTGAGCGGTGTCGACGATGAGCTTCGCGGACTGGTCAACGACCTCGTGATCGTAGCCCTTGAGGCGGATCCTGATCTTCTGGCTTGACACTTCTAATACCTCCATCAAATGGCAGCCTGAGCTACCGTTGGCTACTTAACTTAGGCGTTGACGCCACTCTTTGCGACGATCTCGTCCTTGATGTTCTTCGGGACGGGCTCGTAGCTGGAGAACTGCATGGTGTAGGACGCGCGGCCCTGCGTCTGGGAGCGCAGGTCGGTCGCGTAACCAAACATCTCGCCCAGGGGCACCTTGGCGCGGATGAGCTTGGTGTTGGCACGGTCCTCCATGCCCTCGATCTTGCCACGACGGCCAGAGAGGTTGCCCATGACATCGCCCATGTACTGCTCGGGCGTCTCGACGGTGACCTCCTCGACGGGCTCGAGAAGAACGGGGTCAGACTGCTGAAGAGCGTTCTTGATCGCCATGGAGCCTGCGATCTTGAAGGCCGCCTCGGAGGAGTCGACCTCGTGGTAGGAGCCGTCGACCAGGGTGACCTTGATGTCCTGGACGGGGTAGCCAGCGATAACGCCGGACTCCAGCGCCTCCTGGATGCCCTTGTCGACAGAGGGGATGTACTCCTTGGGGACGGAGCCGCCGACGGTGCCGTCGACGAACTCGTAGCCAAAGCCCGGCTCCATCGGCTCGAGGTCGATGATCGCGTCGCCGTACTGGCCGCGACCGCCGGACTGACGGACGAACTTGCCCTGGACGTGGCTCACGGCGTGGCCAGCGGTCTCGCGGTAGGCGACCTGCGGCTTGCCGACGTTGCAGTCGACGTGGAACTCGCGACGGAGACGGTCGACGATGATCTCAAGGTGAAGCTCGCCCATGCCGGCGATGATGGTCTGGCCGGTCTCGTGGTCGGTGTGGACGCGGAAGGTCGGGTCCTCCTCGGCGAGCTTGGCGAGGCCAACGGACATCTTGTCCTGCTCGGCCTTGGACTTCGGCTCGACGGCGACGTCGATGACGGGGTCAGCAAAGTCGATGGACTCGAGCACGATGGGGTGCTTCTCGTCGCAGAGGGTGTCACCGGTGGAGGTGTTCTTCAGGCCGACGCAGGCGACGATGTCACCGGCGGAGCACTCCTCACGGTCGACACGGTCGTTCGCGTTCATCTCGAGGATGCGGCCAAGGCGCTCGCGGCCGTCCTTGACGGAGTTGTAGACGTAGCTACCAGCCTCCGCCTGACCAGAGTACACGCGGATGTAGGTGAGCTTGCCGACGAACGGGTCGGTCATGATCTTGAAGGCAAGGGCCGAGAAGGGCTCCTTGACGTCCGCGTGACGGACCTCGTCCTCGCCCTCGAGGTTCTTGCCGTCAATCTCCTTGACGTCAAGCGGGCTGGGCAGGTAGTCGACGACGGCGTCCAGAAGCTCCTGGATGCCCTTGTTCTTGTAGGCGGAACCCACGAAGACGGGGTTGAGCTCGTTGGCGATGACGCCCTTGCGGATGGCGGCCTTCAGCTGATCGACAGGAACCTCCTCCTCCATGAGGATCTTCTCCATCAGGTCGTCGTCGTAGTTGGAGGCTGCGTCCAGGAGCTCCTCGCGCTTCTCGGCGGCAATGTCCTTGAACTCGTCAGGAATCTCGTCCATGGGCTCGGGGTAGATCATGCCCTTGGCGTCTTCCTTGAAGTCCCACGCGGTGTTGGTGACGAGGTCGATGAGGCCCCAGAAGTTGGACTCGGAGCCCATGGGGATCTGGGCGGCCACGGCGTTGGAGCCAAGGCGCTCCTTCATGGTCTCGATGGCGTGGAAGAAGTCAGCGCCGACGCGGTCGTACTTGTTGATGAAGGCGATGCGCGGGACGTTGTAGTTGGCAGCCTGACGCCAGACGGTCTCGGACTGCGGCTGGACGCCGGCAACGGCGTCGAAGACCGCGACGGCACCGTCGAGGACGCGCAGGCAGCGCTCGACCTCTGCGGTGAAGTCAACGTGGCCCGGGGTGTCGATGATCTGGATGACGTGGTCCTTCCAGAAGCACGTGGTTGCGGCGGAGGTGATGGTCACGCCGCGCTCCTGCTCCTGAACCATCCAGTCCATGGTGGCTGCACCGTCATGGACCTCGCCGATCTTGTGGGTCTTGCCGGTGTAGTACAGGATGCGCTCGGTGGTAGTCGTCTTACCAGCATCGATGTGGGCCATGATGCCGATGTTGCGAAGGTCTTCGAGCTTGTACTTAACTTTTGCCATGTGTCGCTACTCCCCTGGACTAGAAGCGATAGTGCGAGAACGCGCGGTTGGCCTCTGCCATCTTGAAGAGGTCCTCACGGCGCTTCACGGAAGCGCCAACGCCGTTGGCCGCATCCATGATCTCGTTGGCGAGGCGCTCCGCCATGGTCTTCTCCTTGCGGGCGCGGCTGAAGTTGACGATCCAGCGGATGGCGAGGGTCGTCGCGCGACGAGAGTTGACCTCCATAGGAACCTGGTAGGTAGCGCCACCAACGCGCTTGGGCTTGACCTCGAGGGTCGGGCGGACGTTGTCCATGGCCTTCTTGAAGGTGGCCAGGGGATCGGAATCGGTCTTCTCCTTTACGAGGTCGAAGGCACCGTAGACGATGCGCTCGGCGGTGGCCTTCTTGCCATCCAGGAGGACCTTGTTGATGAGCTGGGTCACGAGACGGTTGTTGTAAACGGCGTCCGGCTGGACCTCACGACGGACTGCTGCTGCACGACGCGGCATGTTGTATCTCCTAAAAACTCGTAGCTAATTCAGATGGGACCTTGCGGCTAGTTCTTTGGGCGCTTTGCGCCGTAGCGGGAACGAGCCTTCTTGCGGTCCTGAACTGCCGCGCAGTCATAGGCGCCGCGGATGATCTTGTAACGGACACCAGGCAGGTCGCGAACACGGCCGCCACGAATCAGGACGATGGAGTGCTCCTGCAGGTTGTGGCCCTCGCCCGGGATGTAAGCGGTGACCTCGATGCCGTTGACCAGGCGGACACGCGCGACCTTACGAAGTGCAGAGTTAGGCTTCTTGGGGGTCGTGGTGAACACACGGGTGCAGACGCCACGCTTCTGGGGGTTGTGCTGGAGGGCGGCGTTCTTGGACTTGGCCTTGTGGGAGACGCGACCCTGACGGACGAGCTGGTTGATAGTAGGCAAAGCTTCTCTCCTTAATAGGATCAAACGGAATTTGGTGCGCGAGCACCTATGTATCAGAGGCAACGCAGCACCGCTACCTCGGATTGTTGGGGACAGATACCTGCGACTTTGCCCTGGAAGGCCACCCTGCAGCGGATACAGACAGACTCCTAGCGCAATTTGACGCAATGGTGAACTTTAATCTCTTGAAGACCAGATGTCAAAACGCCACGGTGCCGGGCGTATCCCTTTTCCACGCCCCGTGCACATTCGCGCGAAGTCCTACTCCGGGCGCGCGTCCTCGGCCGCATGCGACAGACCCACGCGCAGCAGCTGCTCCACGTGCTCGTCCGCAAGCGAGTAGATCATGCGCTGCCCGTCGCGGCGCGCGTTCACAAGGCCGCGGTCGCGCAGGAGCCTGAGCTGGTGCGAAATGGCGGACTGGGACACATGGCAGACTTCCTGCAGGTCAGACACGCTCTTCTCGCCCAGCACGAGCACGCCCAAGATCTGGAAGCGCGTGGAGTCGGAAAGCGCGTCGAAAATCTGCGTCGCGCTGTAGACCACGTCGTCGTTGGCGAGGTGCGCGCGAAGCGTGTCGTCGTTCGCAATCTTGCACCCGCAGCCGTTCGTCATGTGAGTTTCTGCCATGCGGCTCCCTTCGGCTTGCCCGCGGCATCGCCGCGCGGCCACCACGCTTGGGCGGGCCGCGCATGCCGGGCGGGCATCACCCTAGTATAGCGGCGCCGTGCACCCACGCGGCTCGCGGTGCCCTTGCGTCACGCGACGCCACGCAAAAGCCGCCCGCCGCACGCGCGGCAGGCGGCCCAGCAAAAAATCCCAAAGCAACCCGCAGACGCCTGCAAGGTACCTGCAGGCGCCCGTAGACCTAGTGGAAGAAGCGGCGCACCAGGTCGCGCGAGTACTCCGCGGTCTCCTCCATGTCGCCAAACGACATGACCTCGCCCGCAAAGTACGTGTTGCGCTCGCCCTGCAGGGCCTCGACCTTGTCGTACCAGCCGTCGGCGTAGTCTGCCGAGCTCACATGCGGGAAGTAGTACCAGTCGTCAATCCGCTCCGTCTTCATCACGGGCAGGCCGGACTTCGCCATGTCGGAAAGCGTGGTGTCGCGCGCCTCGTCAAACGGCACGTCCTCCGCCCCCTCGTGGTTGCGCAGCGTGAACGTCACCAGCGGCTGCGCGCCCGCGTCCGGCCAGCGGTGATAGAACACCATAAGGTGGCCGCGGGTCTCGGGCGTCATGTTGGCAAAGTAGTAGTAGCTGATGTCGGGGCTCTTCTCCTCCTCCGTGCGCACGGCCATGGTGAAGTACTCCTTGTGCTGGATCTTGCCAAACAGCTCGCGCTCCTGCTCCGTGGCGTCGCCGTAGGACGTGAACATCTCAAGCGGCGTGCAGATGACCAGCTTGTCAAACTCCTGCTCCTCGCCGCCGTTCACGCGCACGTACACGTGGTCCTCCGTGCGGCGCACGGCCGTGACCTCGCTGTTGAGGTTCGCCGGATGGCGCAGCGCGCTGTTGACGCCGGTCCAGATGGAGTTGGTGCCGTTCTTCCACGTCCAGAGCCTGCCGGTGGAAAGGAACTGCTTCACGGTGAACGCGTCCAGGTACTTCAGGACGTAGGCCGCGGGAATCTCGTCGAAGTATCCGTAGCCAAAGCTCGTGAACGGCCCCTTCCACACAAGCTCGGCGTCCTCGCAGTCGTTCAGCTTAAGAAACTCGCTAAACGGCATGCTCAGGTCCTTCAAGTTTGGGTTCTCGCCCTCGATGTGCGCCAGCTTCATCTTTGGAGAAGGACATGGTCCCTCGTAGCGGCCTTGTGCCACGCCGCGGTGACCGTTGACGTCGTAGCCCTTGTACTTGGTCGCGAGCAGGTGGTTGAGCTTGCGCATCTTCATGACCTTCTTGAGCAGCCCCAGCTTGCTCTCCTTGATGGGGGTGCCGTCCGTGTTCATGAAGCGACGACCCATCTGCGGGCCGTCCGCGTGGGACGTGTGGCCAAACTCCTCGCACTCGTGCACCGCGAAGTACGTGTCGCACCCCATGACCGCGCCCATCTCGATGGTACGGTCCTCCCACTCGCCCTTGCTGTTCTTCACCTTCATGAGCGGGCTGAACGCCTTGCCGCCCACTCGCCCGCTGCGCTCGAAGATGGTGTAGTGGCCAAACCCGTTCTTCTCGAGGTACATAGCCAACGAGAGCCCGGCGGGGCCTCCGCCCACGATGCAGATCCTGCTGTTCCTGTCCACTGGATTCCCCTTTCCCATCCGTGCTGACGCGGCATGCATGGCCTTGCGTAGACAACTGATTCGACACTAGTTCAGTCACATTACATAATGTCTACACAAGTATACTCCGACGAGCCACCGGACCACCCAAAATTTGGAAGCAGACGACCGGACCCTCCCCGCCAGGCCAGCGCGGGGGTCCGTGGCAACAAACAGCCGCCGGATGACGAAGGTTGCCATGTGAGCCCAGCCGGAACTGGGTCCACATGGCAACCATAGCCCCGCTCCGCCCGCATTGACCCGAGAAGAGCGCGGCGCCTTTGCTCGCACGCCTTTGGCGCCTCGCGGGATGCCGCGGTCCTGGCGCTACTCGTATGCCATGAGCTCGTTTCTGCCCAACGCGTCCGCCGCGAGCATCGCGTTCGCAACCTTCTCTGGCGTTACCTCGAACGGCATGTTGTGCAGCGTGTCGTTCGGCGCGCACGCGAGCTTCGCAACCTCAAGCACGCGGTCAAAGCTCGCGTCCTTCACGCCCAGCTGCGCAAACGTGACCGGAAGGCCAAGCTGCGCGCAGAAGTCCAGCACCTCGGGTAGCTCGTCGGCATCCTCAAGCACCAGCTGGGACAGCGTGCCAAACGCAACCTTCTCGCCGTGGTAGAACGCGTGCGTCTCGGGCATGGCGGTAAGGCCGTTGTGGATGGCGTGCGCCGCCGCGAGGCCCGCCGACTCGAAGCCCAGGCCAGAGAGCAGCGTGTTGGCCTCGATGATCTTCTCGACAGACTCGGTGCACGCCCCTGCCTCGAGCGCGATCTTCGCCTTGACGCCGTCCGACATCAGCGTGTCGTAGCACAGACGCGCAAGTGCCATTGCCGCAGAGGTGACCTTGTCGCCGGCGCAGGTCGTGGCGTCGGAGCGCTTGCACGCGCGCGCCTCGAAATACGTCGCGAGCGCGTCACCCATACCGCTCACGGTCAGGCGCACGGGACTCTTGCTGATGACGTCTGTGTCCATGAGCACCAGGTTCGGGTTTGCCTTGAAGAATTGGTACTCCTTAAACTGGCCGTCGTCCGTGTACACGACCGACAGCGCAGAGCACGGCGCGTCAGTCGCGGCGATCGTAGGAACCACGACCACCGGCGCATCCACGGCACTCGCGACGGCCTTCGCGGTGTCGAAGATCTTGCCGCCGCCGATGCCCACGATGACGTCCGAGCCCTTCTCGCGCGCGTCGCGCACAAGGCGGTCAATCTCGGCCTGCGAGCACTCGCCGTTGAACTCGTCGAAGTCGAATGCGACCTTGGCGTCCGCAAAGCTCTTCTTCACCACGTCGCCAGAGCGGCGGATGCCACCCGCCGATATCACGACAAGTGCCGTCTTGCCGTAGCTTTCCACGTAGCTGCCGAGCTTTGCCAGCTCCCCAGGACCCTGGACGTACTTGCTGGGACTGATGAACACACGTGCCATAGCTAATCCCTTCGACAGATTTGATGCAAGAGGCTTACGCACCGCGCACGGCCCGCAAGCCTATGACATTAGGCGACATGCCTGGCCTCGCCCGTCCAGGCGCGTCCGTTAGCCCTCCTGCTTCGGCATCTTGATGCCCTGCGCGATGTGGACGAGGCCCGTATAGATGAGCGCGATGCCACCAACGGACATGGCGACGTTGGCCATGGTGAACGGAGACATGATGACGAGGATGCCCAGGATGACGGAGAGCATGGAGAGCACGATTCCTGCGCCCGAACCCCTGACGCCGAGGATGCGCAGGGCGTTGGAGCCCGCAAGCGTTGAGAACCCCGCCGCGATGACGTAGAGGCCGAGCATCACGAAGATGAAAGCGACGAAGAACTCGGGCCACGCAAGGATGAGCATGCCAAACAGGAGTGAAAGGGCGCCGGCATAGAGATCGAGCGTGGACAGGATGATGCTCCAATGCGTGAATGCCCCTATTAGGGCGATGACTCCCGCGATGGTGAGCACCCAGCCAAAGAGGACCGTGACGCCCTTTGCCGTGGCGCCAGGATTTACGAACATGAAGATGCCCAGAACGGCGCTGGCGACGCCCCAGAGAATGGTCCCCCACTTAGAGCGCGTGAACTTGACTTGCATAACGACACCACCCCTTCGCGACCCGCAACGCACCACGGGCGCGTCACCGAACGACGTCCGAACGTTGCCTATGGCATGTGATACCCATTTGTGCGCACGTAAGACAAAGGCCCCGGCTCTTGGTTGAGTCGGGGCCTGCTGGCCGTTATGTCGCGGGCTTACGCCGCGCTAACCTATGAGCTACTCCTCGGAGTCAGAGGACTCGTTCTTCTCGACCTGGGAAAGCAGGTCGTGGAGGGATCCGAGGTCCTCGTTGATGACCTGAGACTCGGAGCTTTCCTCCTGCTCCTCGTTCGAGGAGCCGCCGATGAGCTCGTCGTCGAAGGACTGGTGCTTGGACGGTGCGGCCGTGCCAAGCATGATGTCGCTGTCTGCGTCGGGCGAGAAGACCATGTTGAGCAGCTGGGAGAGGTCCTCGCTGTCAGCCTCGTCCTCATCGGGCTCGAGGATGTAGAGGAGATTGCGGGCCTCGAGGCCATCGCGGAGCTCCTCGATCGCCTTGGCGCCGATGCCGTCGATGCGAAGCAGGTCGTCCTCGGTCTTGCCGATGAGGTCGCCCACGGTCTCGATGCCGACCTCGCTGAACTTGTTGGTCCAGCGCTGCGACACGCCGAGGTCGTCGAAGAGGTAGAGCTTCGCGTCCTCGGAGGACAGGGTGCGGCCGTTCTTGGAGTAGACGCCACCGTATCCGTAGTCGTCGCCAATCCAGTCGAGCTGCTTGGGAAGCTGCTCCTCGATGCCCTTGAGCTCCTCGGGAGCCCACTCGGGAAGCGACTTTGCCATGGGCGAGGTGGGTCCGTCGATGCGCTTGCCGTGGTAGGTGAGCTTGACGTCGTCGTATGCGCGAAGGCCGGTGCCTGCCGGGATCTTCTTGCCGACGATGACGTTGGACTTGAGGTCGAGCAGGTGGTCGACCTCGCCCTTGATGGCAGACTCCGTGAGGACGCCCGCCGTGCGGATGAACGACGCGGAGGACAGCCAGGAGTCGATGGAGCTCGCGACCTTGAGGGTACCGAGGATGACGGGCTCCGCCTCGGGCGGGGTGCCGCCGGCAAGCGCGATGTTGCGGACGGTGTCCGCGAACACGTAGCGGTCGACGTACTGGCCGAGGAGGTACGTGGAGTCACCGGGGTTGGTGACCTGGACGCGACGAAGCATCTGCCTGGCGATGACCTCGATGTGCTTGTCGTTGAGGTCGACGCCCTGGGACGTGTAGACGTCCTTGACGGACTTCACGAAGGTGTGCATGGTGGACTCGATGTCCGTCAGGCTGCGGAGCTTGCGGAAGTTGACGAAGCCGCGGGTGATCTGGTCGCCGGCACGGACCTCGACGCCGTCCTCGAAGCCCGGCATGAAGCGCACGGACGCGGGGACGCGCCACTCGACGAGGATCCTGGAGCGGTCGTCCGCATCGAGGATGCGGATGAGGTACTCGGTCTGCTCGGGCGTGATCGAGAGGATGCCGGAGTAGGGAGCGAGATCCGCCTCGCGACCGAGGATCTTCTCGTTGACGTTGCCGACGACGTCGAACATGCGGGCGACCGTCGGGAGGCCCTGCGTGATGTCGTCGGCGCCCGCGACGCCGCCGGAGTGAATCGTACGCATGGTGAGCTGGGTGCCCGGCTCGCCGATGGACTGCGCGGCGATGACGCCGACGGAGGTGCCGATGTTGACGGGGCGACGCGTGGAGAGGTCCCAGCCGTAGCAGCGCTGGCAGACGCCGTACTTGGACTTGCAGGTGAGCAGCGCGCGGAGCTCGACCTTCTTAAGGCCGGCCTCCACCATCTGCTGGAGCTGCGCCTTGGACTCGACGTAGTCGCCAGCGGCGATGATGACCTCGCCCGTCGTGGGGTTCACGACGTCGTGCAGCGTGCAGCGGCCGATGAGGTCGAGGTCGACGTCGGTCTCGCCCGGCTTGATGATGTCGTACGTGACGGCCTCGTCCGTACCACAGTCCTCCTCGCGCACGATGACGTCCTGGGCGACGTCGACGAGACGGCGGGTGAGGTAGCCGGAGTCGGACGTGTGGGACGCCGTGTCGACGAGGCCCTTACGGGCGCCGTACGTGGAGATGAAGTACTCCAGCGGCTCGAGGCCCTCGCGGAAGTTGGACTTGATGGGGAGGTCGATCGTGTCGCCGGACATGTCTGCCATGAGGCCACGCATGCCTGCGACCTGACGCAGCTGGGTCTTGGAGCCACGGGCACCGGAGTCGGCCATCATGAAGATGGGGTTGTCCTCGTTGAAGCCGGCGAGCATCTCGGCAGAGAGCTTGTCGGTGCACTCCGTCCAGGCGTTGACGACCTCGACGTGGCGCTCCTGCTCGGACAGGAAGCCGTCCTCGTAGTACTCGTTGATGGTGTCGACTCGCTCCTGCGCGTCCGCGAGGATCTGCGGCTTGTCCTCCGGGATGGTTGCGTCCCAGACGGAGATGGTCAGACCCGCACGGGTGGCGTAGTGGAAGCCGGTCGCCTTGATGGCGTCCAGGATCGGCTCGACCTTCGCGGTGCTGTAGCGGTCGCAGCAGTCGTTGACGAGCTTGGAGATGTCGCCCTTGACCATCTTGTAGTTCATGAACGGATAGTCGGCAGGCAGGCACTTGTTGAAGATGACGCGGCCGATGGTGGTCTCGAAGCGCGCGGAGCCGTTCGTGAGGTCGAGGTCCTCGAACTTGCCCCAGCCGTCGACGATGCGGAAGTAGCGCTTGTCGCCGTCGACGACGTTGGCCTGCTCGGGCTTGACGCGGACGGTGATCTTGCCCTGGATGTCGAGGTCACCCATGCTGTCGAACGCTGCGAGAGCGTCCTCGAAGCTTGCAAAGGTGTGGCTGGAGGGCTGGTCGTCGTTCTTCTCGGTAGTGAGGAAGTACACGCCGAAGACCATGTCCTGGGACGGCACGGTGAGGACCTTGCCCGAAGCCGGCGAGCGGAGGTTGTTGCTCGAGAGCATTAGGACGCGGGCCTCGGTCTGAGCCTGCGTGGACAGGGGCACGTGCACGGACATCTGGTCGCCGTCGAAGTCTGCGTTGAACGGCGCGCAGACCAGCGGGTGCAGGTGGATGGCCTTGCCCTCGACGAGCACCGGCTCGAACGCCTGGATGGACAGGCGGTGCAGCGTAGGTGCACGGTTGAGCAGGACCAGGCGGCCCTTGATGACCTCGTCCAGGACGTCCCAGACGACGGGCATGCCACGGTCGATGGCGCGCTTGGCGCCCTTGATGTTCTCGACCTTGCCGAGCTCGACGAGACGACGCATGACGAAGGGCTTGAAGAGCTCGAGCGCCATCGCGGAGGGAAGGCCGCACTGGTGGAGCTGGAGGTGCGGGTCGACGACGATGACCGAACGGCCGGAGTAGTCGACACGCTTGCCCAGCAGGTTCTGACGGAAGCGGCCCTGCTTGCCCTTGAGGGACTCGGCGAGGGACTTGAGAGGCCTACCGCCGCGGCCCGTGACCGGACGACCACGGCGACCGTTGTCGAAGAGGGCGTCAACCGACTCCTGGAGCATGCGCTTCTCGTTGTTGACGATGATCGCGGGAGCATCGAGGTCGAGCAGACGCTTGAGGCGGTTGTTGCGGTTGATGACGCGACGGTAGAGGTCGTTCAGGTCGGACGCCGCGAAGCGGCCGCCGTCGAGCTGCACCATCGGGCGCAGGTCGGGCGGGATGACCGGGATGACGTCCAGGATCATGTTGGCAGGATCGTTGCCGCCCTTCAGGAAGGCGTCGACGATCTCGAGGCGCTTGACCGCACGCTCCTTCTTCTGCTTCTGGGCGTCGTCGGACGCAACGATGGCGCGGAGACGGTCCGCCTCATCGCCCAGGTCGATGCCGCGAAGGAGCTCGCGGATGGCCTCGGCGCCCATGCCACCCTTGAAGTAGATGGAGTAGTAGCGCTTCATCTCGGTGAAGAGCGACTCATCGGAGATGAGCTCGCGCTCCTCGAGCTGCATGAACTTGTCGAAGGCGTCCTGGCGGAGCTTCTTCTCCTCCGCGTACTCCTCCTCGAGGTCTGCGATGCCCATGCGGACCTCGTCGGCCGAGAGGACCTCGTCGTCGCCGAACTCGCCGGCGGCGTCGGGATCGCCCTGCGCCTTGAGGCGCTCGATCTCGTCGTCGCGCTCGGCATCGAGCTCCTCGAGGTCTGCGGCCAGTTCCTCCTTGAGGTCGTCCGCGTCGGCCTCGCGGGCCTCGGCGTCGACGGAGGTGATGACGTAGCTCGCGAAGTACAGGACCTTCTCGAGGTCCTTGCTCTTCATGTCGAGCAGGCGCGCCAGGGGGAAGGTCGCCGGGCTCTTGAAGTACCAGATGTGCGAGACGGGCGCGGCCAGCTCGATGTGGCCCATGCGCTCGCGGCGCACCTTGGCGCTCGTGACCTCGACGCCGCAGCGCTCGCAGACGATGCCCTTGAAGCGGATGCCCTTGTACTTGCCGCAGGCGCACTCCCAGTCCTTGACGGGACCGAAGATCTTCTCGCAGAAAAGACCGTCCTTCTCGGGCTTGAGGGTGCGGTAGTTGATGGTCTCGGGCTTCTTGACCTCGCCGTGCGACCAGCTGCGAATCTCATCTGCGGAGGCGAGCGAGATCTTTATCGCGTCGAAATCAGTGGTATCGAAATCTGCCACGTTCGCTACTCCTTATCGTCGGAATTGTCGCCGATCAGGGCCTCGGAGCCCTTCTCGGAATCGGAGGCAACGCCACCGATCAGGTCGTCGGCGCTGTCGGCGCCAGCGAAGACGTCCACGCTGTTCTCGTCCTGGACGTCCTCCTGCGACTTGGGGCCCTTCTCGGGCCTCTTGTAGGAGATCGGCTCGATGTTGAGCGCGAGGGAACGAATCTCCTTGACGAGGACCTTGAAGGACTCGGGGATACCGGGCCTGGGGACGTTCTCGCCCTTGACGATGGCCTCGTACGTCTTGACGCGGCCGTTCGTGTCGTCGGACTTGACGGTCATGAGCTCGTGGAGGACGTTGGCAGCGCCGTACGCGTACAGCGCCCAGACCTCCATCTCGCCGAAGCGCTGGCCGCCGAACTGGGCCTTGCCACCCAGTGGCTGCTGCGTGACGAGGCTGTAGGGGCCAGTCGAGCGAGCGTGAATCTTGTCGTCGACCATGTGGCCGAGCTTCAGGATGTACGAGGTACCGACGGTAATCGGGCTCTCGAAGGGCTCACCGGTGCGGCCGTCGTACAGCGTGGTCTTGCCCATCTCGTTCAGCTGGGGCACGAACTCCTTGCGGAGGTGCTCGCCGTAGGTGCGCAGGGCCTTATTCATGATGTTGATGTTCGTGCGGCGCAGGGCCTCCTGGACCTCGTCGTCGGTCGCGCCGTCGAGGACGGGCGTCGAGACGTACATCGGGCCGTCCACGACCTCCTTGGAGTCCGCGGAGTCGACGTCCCAGCCGTGGCTCGCGGCCCAGCCGAGGTGGCACTCCATGAGCTGGCCCACGTTCATACGGGAGGGGACGCCCAGCGGGTCAAGAAGCACGTCGACGGGCGTGCCGTCGGCCATGTAGGGCATGTCCTCAACCGGCAGGACGTTGCAGACGACGCCCTTGTTGCCGTGACGACCGGAGATCTTATCGCCTTGCTGGATCTTGCGGCGCTGCGCGACGAATACGCGGACGAGATCGTTCACTCCGGGCGGGAGGTCGTCGCCGGCCTCGCGGCTGAAGCGCACCACGTCGACGACACGGCCATACGCGCCGTGCGGCATCTTGAGGGACGTGTCACGAACGTCGTGCGCCTTAGCGCCGAAGATCGCGCGGAGCAGGCGCTCCTCTGCGGTAAGGGCCTGCTCGCCCTTCGGGGTCACCTTGCCGACGAGGATGTCACCAGGGCCGACCTCAGCGCCGATGCGAATGATGCCATCGTCGTCGAGGTTCGCGAGCATGTCCTCGCTCTGGTTCGGAATCTCGCGGGTGATCTCCTCGGGACCGAGCTTCGTGTCGCGGGCGTCGATCTCGTGACGGGAGATGTTGATGGAGGTCAGCAGGTCGTCCTGGACAACGCGCTCCGAGACGACGATGCCGTCCTCGTAGTTGTAGCCCTCCCACGGCATGTATGCCACGGTCAGGTTCGTGCCCAGCGCAAGCTCGCCGTGGTCGATGGACGTGCCGTCGGTCAGCGGCTCGCCGGCCTCGACCTTCTGGCCCACGTGGACCACGGGACGGTGGTTGATGCAGGTGCTCTGGTTGGAGCGCTGGTACTTGGGAAGGTCGAAGCGCTCGGGGCCGTTCGCGGTGTCGACGACCACGTGAGCGGCGTCGACCTCGACGACGGTGCCCGCGTGCTTTGCGACGATGAGCTCGCCGGAGTCGAGTGCGGCACGGCGCTCGAGGCCGGTGCCGACGTAGGGCGCGTGCGGCTTGATCAGGGGCACGGCCTGACGCTGCATGTTCGCGCCCATGAGGGTACGCTTTGCGTCGTCGTGCTCAAGGAACGGAATGAGGTTCGCCGCGACGGAAAGGAGCTGGCGCGGGGAGACGTCCATGTAGTCGACGGTCTCGACGGGCACGGACGCCGGAGCGCCGAACGAGCCGTCGAAGTTGCGCGTACGCGCGATGACGGTCTCGGGCTTGTAGGTCTTGCCCTCGGGGTCGACGGCGACAAAGTGGCCGGTACTCGGGTCGACGGGGGTGTTCGCCGGCGCGATGACGTGGTTCTCCTCCTCGTCAGCGGTCATCCAGTCGATGTCGTCCGTGACGCGGCCGTCCACGACGCGACGGTACGGCGCCTCGATGAAGCCGTACTCGTTCACGTGCGCGTACAGCGCGAGCGAGCCGATGAGGCCGATGTTCGGGCCTTCGGGCGTCTCGATCGGGCACATGCGCGCGTAGTGCGAGTTGTGGACGTCGCGGACGGCGGTCGGGACGTTCGTGCGGCGGCTGGAGCCGGACTTGTGGCCGGCAAGGCCGCCGGGGCCCAGTGCGGACAGACGGCGCTTGTGCGTAAGGCCGGCAAGCGGGTTGGACTGGTCCATGAACTGGGAAAGCTGAGAAGAGCCGAAGAACTCCTTGATGGCCGCCACGATGGGACGGATGTTAATCAAGGACTGCGGCGTGATGTCGTCGGCGTCCTGGGAGGCCATGCGCTCGCGGATGACGCGCTCCATGCGGCTCATGCCGATGCGGAACTGGTTCTGCACCAGCTCGCCCACAGTGCGGACGCGACGGTTGCCAAAGTGGTCGATATCATCGAACTTCTTGGTGGTGTCGCCGTCGTGCAGCGCGAGCAGGTACCTCAGCGCGCAGACGATGTCCTCCTGCGTCAGGATCTTCTCCTGCGCATCGACATCCAGCTCGAGCTTCTTGTTGATCTTGTAACGACCGACGCGCGCAAGGTCGTAGCGCTGGTGGTTGAAGTACAGGCTGTCCAGCAACTTCATCGCGGAGTCGACGGTGGGCGGCTCGCCCGGGCGCTGGCGACGGTAAATCTCGAGAAGGGCATCCTCGCGGGTCGTGGCAACGTCGCGCTCCAGCGTGGCGCGAACCACGTCGGAGTCGCCAAGCAGGTTCATGATCTCGTCGTCGCTCTCGGCGATGCCGAGCGCGCGAAGCAGCAGGGTCGCGCTCTGACGGCGTTTGCGGTCAATGGAGACCACCAGGTGGCCGTGCTTGTCGACCTCGAACTCAAGCCACGCGCCACGCGCGGGAATAAACTGCACGCGCTGCACGGTGACGCCGTTGTCCAGCTCCTCGGAGAAGTACACGCCCGGCGAGCGAACCAGCTGCGAGACGACGACGCGCTCGGTGCCGTTGATGATGAAGGTGCCGCGGTCGGTCATCAGGGGGAAGTCGCCCATGAAGACGAGCTGCTCCTTGATCTCGCCCGTGTCAGTGTTCACGAAGCGCACGTCCACGAAGAGCGGCGCCTGGTACGACATGTCCTTGGCACGACATTCCGCAATGTCCGCGGGCGCGTCGCCAAACTGATGTTCACCAAAGGTGACCTGCATGTTCTTCGCGGAGTTCTCGATGGGCGAAAACTCGGCGAAGCACTCGGCCAGGCCTTCGGTCATGAAGCGGTTGAAAGACTCCTTCTGTACGGAAATGAGGTTGGGCAACTCCATCGCACCAGGGATCTTGCTGAAGCTCACGCGCTTGCGCTGCTCCTGTGCGGGCTGGGAAGACTTTGCGGTAGGCACCAGGCACTTCCTCCTTCGACGAGATAAAAAGCGGCAGTTGTCGCAATCTAATAACTTAACGAAGTTGGAATTCCAGGTCAATGAAAAGTCTTGACATTCGAGGGGCTTTTTATTAGGGGAGAAAAGCGAGCCTTTTACCTGCGAAAACGCAATCTTCAATTGTGGTCAGATTGTGGGCCGTTACATCCCAAATCAACCACTCGTTGCATTTTCGCGCAGAAATTTGTCAGTCGTTACAGATTCTCGCCCACCATCGGCTTTCCGCAGACCAACCTCGAAAGTCTTTCAAGCATTGGGACCGCCGGGGCGAGCTCGCAGAGGTTCTTCTCGTGTTCGCGCCATAACAAAAAGGTCCGGACCTTGCGGCCCGGACCCCAGACGTGCGAAGTGCTAAAGGGAGCGCTTGTTACTTCAGGGTAACGGTAGCGCCGGCCTCCTCGAGCTGCTTCTTGGCGTCCTCAGCGTCCTCCTTCTTGGCACCCTCGAGGATGACCTTAGGAGCGGACTCGACGGCCTCCTTGGCCTCCTTCAGGCCAAGGGAGGTGAGGGCACGGACGACCTTGATGACGGCGATCTTGTTGGAGCCGAAAGAGGTCAGCTCGACGTCGAAGTTGGTCTTCTCCTCAGCGGGAGCAGCGTCGGCCGCGGGAGCGGCAGCGGCGACAGCGACGGGAGCAGCAGCGGAGACGCCGAAGACGTCCTCCAGCTCGTGAACGAGCTCGGAAAGCTCGAGGGCGGGCATCTCCTTGAGGGCCTCGATGATCTCATCCTTGGTGACAGCCATGTCAATTCTCCTTTGTTAGTGGGCGCTTCCTGCGCCCATCAAATTTTTGGTCGTGCAAGGTTCAATGTTGCCTTTGAAGTTCGCCTTTTAGGCGGCGTTCTTCTGATCTGCGATGGCGTCCAGGACGGTCGCAAGACCCCTGGCGGGACCAGCGCAAACCTGAGCGATGCCGGAAAGCGGGCTTGCGATGACGTAAACCAGCTGGGCCATGAGCTCGTCGCGAGAGGGCAGCTCCGCATAGGCCTTGGCCTCGTCCGCAGAGAGGGACTGGCCGTCAGCGATGGCACCGAGCCACTCGATCTTCTTGAGGGCCTTGGACTCCTCCTTGATGACCTTGGCAGCGGCGACGGGGTCGTTCTCGTAGAAGACGTAGGCAACGGTGCCTGCGACGTCAGCCACGGGCATCTCGGCCTGCTCAAGAGCGATCTTCACGATGTTGTTCTTGTAGACCTTCATGTGAGCGCCGGCCGCGGTGAGCTTGCGGCGAAGCTCCTGAGTCTCCTTGACGGTAAGACCACGGTAGTCGATGAAGAAGATACCCTTGGAGTTGTCAATGGACTCCTTGACCTTGGCGAGCATCTCGACGTTCTTGCTGTTGGGCATGAAATACACCTCCTTGATCCAATCGGGCACATGCCGCCGACGCGGCGGGCCTTCACGAAAAAGACCCCGCTTGGCGCAGCCAAAGCGAGGTCCAAGAAGTAATTCCAAGACCACCTCGGCTGGCGGGATACCCCTTCAAGCCCTTGCGGGCACCTGCTGTCTTTGGCAGCGGTACGTGCTGTTTACTATCGCATGACTCACGCCATGCAGAGGACATTTTCACATCAGCCATGTCATGCGTCAAGTCAAGGCGTCGCGTTCTTCTCGTCTCCACATTGTATGCGCATAGACATCCGTCTCCATTCCCTACCGTGAGTAGACCAGCCCAGCCACGCGCTCGACAAGATGAGCCGGGCGAGAAAAAAACAGAATGCCGGCCCGGGAGATCCCGAACCAGCATTCGTGCGTTGCTTCTGTCTAGCGACTGCTAGGTGGCTCTTTTGCTACTCGGCGAGGAAGTCGCGGGTCACAGCGGAGTCGACCTTGACGCCGGGGCCCATCGTCGAGGAGAAGGCGACGGACTTGACATAGCGGCCCTTGGCCGTGGACGGCTTCACGCGGAGGATCTCGGTGTAGAGAGCCGCATAGTTCTCGACGAGCTGCTCGACGGTGAAGGAGACCTTGCCCATGGGGACATGGCAGATGCCGTAGCGGTCAGCGCGGTACTCGACACGACCGGCCTTGAGCTCCTTGACCATCTTCTCGACGTCCATGGTGACGGTGCCGAGCTTGGGGTTCGGCATCAGGCCACGGGGGCCGAGGATGCGGCCGAGACGACCGACCTTGCCCATGAGGTTCGGGGTCGCGATGACGGCGTCGAAGTTGATGTTGCCCTTCTGGACATCCTCGACGAGGTCGTCGGAACCGACGATGTCGGCACCGGCTGCCTTGGCCTCTTCGGCCTTGGCGCCCTCTGCGAAGACGGCGACGCGGACGGTCTTGCCGGTGCCGTTGGGCAGGGAGATGGAGCCACGGACGTTCTGGTCGGCCTTGCGGGTGTCGACGCCCAGGCGGATGGAAGCCTCGACGGTCTCGTCGAACTTGGCGGTGGAGAGCTCCTTCACGAGCTCCATGGCCTTCTTCGGGCTGTAGACCTCTGCCTTGTCGAACTTGGCAGCGGCGTTGGTGTAGTTCTTTCCGTGCTTCGCCATTTCTTACCTCCTGTGTGGTTAGCGGGCGGCGTGGCCCTCCCACGTAGTTGGTGGATTCCCACCGTTATCTGACACGCCCGGGCTTGCCAGGCGCTTGGAACCTGCTACTCGGCGATGGTGACGCCCATGGAGCGCGCGGTGCCCGCGACGATCTTCTTGGCAGCCTCGATGTCGTTGGCGTTGAGGTCCGGCATCTTGATCTCGGCGATCTTGGTGAGCTGCTCCTGAGAAAGCTGGCCAACCTTGTCGCGCTGGGGAACGCCAGAGCCGCTCTTGAGGCCGAGCTCCTTCTTGATCAGCTGCGCCGCAGGAGGGGTCTTGCAAACGAAGTCAAAGGTGCGGTCCTCGTAGACGGTGATCTCGACAGGGATGATGTCACCCTTCTTGTCGGAGGTCGCCGCGTTGAACGCCTGGCAGAACTGCATGATGTTGACCTGCGCGGCACCAAGGGCGGGGCCGACGGGAGGCGCGGGGTTAGCTGCGCCAGCAGGAATCTGGAGCTTGATGAAGTGGGTAACCTTCTTGGCCATTGTGGTCTCCTAGACAGAGTTTTGCGTTTCCTATATCAATCGACCCCGGAGAAGCCATCCTCACCGATACCGGGACCGACTGGTTGCTAAGCGATGATGGTGATCTGGTCGAGGGTGAGTTCGACGGGAGTCTCACGGCCGAAGATCGTGAGCATGACCTTGACCTTGCCCGCCTCGGCGTTGACCTCGGACACTTGGCCGTCGAAGTCCGCAAGCGGACCAGATACGACCTTGACCGACATGCCGGGCTCGATGTTCGTGGTGGTCGTGACGTGCTTCTGGGGCTTAGAGCCGTTCGCGTTACCACCGCCGCGGTGCATGATCTTGTTGAACTCAGACCTGCGGAGCGGGGCAGGCTTGCTGCCGTCCAGACCAAGGAAGCCAGTGACGCCGTCTGTGTTGCGGACGAGAGTCCACGTGTCGTCGTTCATCTCCATGCGAACGAGGACATAACCCGGGAAGACCTTCTCTTCCTTGGTCTCGCGCTTGCCACCGTCCTTGATCTCGGTGACGTCCTCGGTCGGAATCTGGATGTCGACGATCTTGTCCTGCATGCCGTTTATCTCGGCACGGTGCTCGATCTCGCCCTTCACCTTGTTCTCGTAGCCCGAGTAGGTGTGGACCACATACCAGCGCTTTGCCATGTCCTATCCCCTCAGTCCCGTGAAGCCCACGAGTACAGCAACGAATCCGGTGTCGACAAGCCACACGCACACTCCGAACACGATGAGCATGACGATGACTGCGACGGAATAGCTCTTGAGCTCGTTGCGCTCGGGCCACACCACGCGATGCATCTCCGCCTTCACGTCGCGGAAGTAGCTGCGAATGCGACCAGGCTTCTTTGCCGGTTTCTCGGACTTCTTCGCAGAGGTTTGGGCAACCGAAGCGTCAGCCTTCTTCGCCGGCTCCTTCGAGCCGGGCTGGGAAGCGGCGCGGGTGGCCTCGAGCGCGGCACGCTCAGCAGAGCGGGCCTTGCGTGCGCTTCTTCTCTGACGCTCCTTCTTTGCCATTAAACGAAACCCCTATTCATAGAAACCGGCTAACCCCGATAAGGGATAGCCGGTGGTGTAATCTGGCAGGCCAGGTAGGACTCGAACCCACAACAAACGGTTTTGGAGACCGCCGCTCTACCATTGGAGCTACTGGCCTGTATGACCCTTATTTTAGCGGGTCTCCCTGTGAAGGGTGTGCTTGTGGCACCACGGGCAATATTTCTTCAACTCCATGCGATCCGGAGTGTTTGCCTTGTTCTTCTTCGTGGTGTAATTGCGACGCTTGCACTCAGTGCATGCAAGGGTAACGAGTGTACGCATTGATCCTCCTATAGATAACCGCCACGGGACTACCCCTGCGTCGGCGATGGTATACGCTACCATTCAATGGTTCGGTCTGTCAACCGGATGGGTTTGTCATTCAGCGCCTCGACAAAACCATCAAATATCAGCGCATACATTGGAAGAGAAAAGCCCGACGCCCCAAACGAGGCGTCGGGCCAAAAGTACGAGCTATGTGTAGCTAGATGCTACGCAATGATCGTGGAGACACGACCGTCGCCGACGGTGTGGCCGCCCTCGCGGATAGCGAAGCGGAGGCCCTCCTCCATGGCGATCGGGTGAATGAGGTCGCAGTGGATGGTGATGTGGTCACCAGGCATAGCCATCTCAACCTTGTTGCCATCGGAGTCGGTGAGCTCGGTGATGTCGCCAGTCACGTCAGTGGTGCGGAAGTAGAACTGGGGACGATAGCCGGAGAAGAACGGGGTGTGACGGCCACCCTCCTCCTTGGTGAGGACGTAGATCTCGCCGGTGAACTCGTGGTGAGGGGTGACGGAGCCGGGCTTGCAGAGAACCTGGCCACGGACGACGTCCTCGCGCTTGATGCCACGGAGCAGGATGCCGACGTTGTCGCCAGCCTCGCAGAAGTCCATGGTCTTGCGGAACATCTCGATGCCGGTGGCAGTCGAGGTCTGGGTGTCCTTGATGCCGACGATCTCGACAGGCTCGTTGAGCTTGAGCTCGCCACGCTCGACACGGCCGGTGACGACGGTACCACGGCCGGAGATGGTCATGACGTCCTCGATAGCCATCAGGAACGGCTTCTCGTTGTCACGAGCGGGGGTCGGGATGTAGGAGTCAACGGTGTGCATGAGCTCGACGATGGAGTCGACCCACTTCTGCTCGCCGTTGAGGGCGCCGAGAGCAGAACCACGGATGATGGGGATATCGTCTCCGGGGAAGCCGTACTCGGACAGGAGGTCACGGGTCTCCATCTCGACGAGGTCGATGAGCTCCTCATCGTCGACCATGTCGCACTTGTTCAGGAAGACGACGATGTACTTAACGCCGACCTGACGGGCAAGGAGGATGTGCTCACGAGTCTGAGCCATGGGGCCGTCGGTAGCTGCGATGACGAGGATAGCACCGTCCATCTGAGCAGCGCCGGAAATCATGTTCTTGACGTAGTCAGCGTGGCCCGGGCAGTCGACGTGCGCGTAGTGGCGCTCCCAGGTCTCGTACTCGACGTGAGCGACAGAAATGGTAATACCACGCTGACGCTCCTCGGGAGCCTTGTCGATGTTCTCGAAGGCGGTGTAGTCGGCCTTGCAGCCCTCGGTCTCGGAGAGAACCTTGGTGATGGCTGCGGTAAGGGTGGTCTTACCGTGGTCGACGTGACCAATCGTACCGATGTTTACGTGTGGCTTAGAACGGTCGAACTTCTCCTTGGCCATTGCCAATCCTCCTTTTGAAACAACCTTCGCGGGCTATTCCATGGTACTAAAAACGACGCCTAATTATGCTCAGAGGCGCCGAAGCGCCTCATTAAAGCCATGGTACCGGTGACTGGATTCGAACCAGTGACATCGCGGGTATGAGCCGCGTGCTCTAACCAGCTGAGCTACACCGGCATGGTGTGTGGCACTTGAAACATGGAGCCCGCGACCGGATTCGAACCGGTGACCTCTTCGTTACCAACGAAGTGCTCTACCGACTGAGCTACACGGGCCTGGAATGGTGGGGATGCTTGGACTCGAACCAAGGAACCCAGAGGGAGCGGATTTACAGTCCGCCGCAGTTGCCGCTGTGCCACATCCCCATTCCGTTTTCAAGCTGCTTGCTCGTTCGTTCGCGAGGACTTCCCTTGCAAGCGGAAAGTATACTACGGCCCGGGGGCCCGCTTGTCAACTCATTCCACCCATCCGGGCGTATCCCCTCATATTTCCTACATAATTGCAGGTAGAACATGCCGTTCTTCTCTTCGAAACATAGTGTTGGGATAAAAAAGGCGCCAAAACCCGCAAAAGGTTTTGGCGCTGATATTCCTGGAGCTGGCGATAGGGCTCGAACCTACAACAACTGGTTTACAAAACCAGGGCTCTACCATTGAGCTACGCCAGCGGGTTCTAGCATCATAGCCCGAACGTGCGCTTTGCGCTAGGGGTCACTCGGTCTTTTTGCTCGCCCATGCGGTTGTACAGGACGAGGCCCGATTCAGACAGCCGGCTCCGTTGCAAGCCCGGCAAAGACACTCGCGTCCTCGCTACCCCCTATGACACCCGCAGCGGCATTCATGTCACGCGTCGCGATATGCGACGTGGACAGAATCTTGCGCGATCGGCGGACCGACGCTTGCGCGACCAGAGGGGCATCTCCGCGGACGCCGATGCTTGCCGGTGCCTAGACGCGACCAAGCAGACGGTCCAGCTTCTGGCGCGTCTGTGGGTCGAGCCTGTCCTCCAGCGTGAGGTGCTGGTGGTTGCGCTCCTCGTTCGCCGCGCGCACGTCCTCCACGATGGCGCCCACGTCCGCGATGAGCACGTCGCTCGACACGCGCGTAACGGGCACGCCGCCCACCGTGGCGCGGATCGTGTTGTCGGACGTGATGACCGTGACGGCGCGCACATGGTGACGGGCCTCCGTCACCAGGCGCTCTATCACGCTGTCCGCGTCCTCACCCGTGGGCGAGAAGACCGTGCGCACGCCGGCGACGGTGAGGTTCGGGCGCTCGGGCGATACGTTGCCCGCAGCGTCGAACACGACGACGGCCTCGTAGCGGCCCTGAGCATACGCCGCGACGTCGGCTATGAGCAGCTGACGCGCGCGGTCAAACGGATCGGTATCCCCCAGGCGACCAGATGGCTGGTCCACAAGGCCCATGTAGCGCTGCGACTTGTGGATGACGTTGTAGCCATCCACTACCAGAAGCTCCGCGGGACGCGCCATGCTAGAGCTCCCCCGCCGGCGTCGCGCCTTCCGCGGGCACACCCGCCGCGGCAGCGCTCTCGCGGCGCAGCCACTCGTAGCACATGACCGTGGCGGCCTGGGCCACGTTGAGCGACTCCACCCTGCCCCGCTGCGGCAGGCGGCACTCGAAGTCGCACTTCCTGCGGACCAGCTGCGATATGCCAGAGCCCTCCGAGCCCATGACCAGGCACAGCCTGCCCTCGAGCGGCGTGGACCACACGTCCTGCGTCGCGTGCTCCGTGGAGCCCGCGACCCAGAAGCCGGCGCGCTTGAGCTCGTCTATCGCGGTCGCGAGGTTCGACACCTGCGCAATGGGCACGTGCAGCACCGCGCCGGCGGACGTCTTGTACGCGCCCACGCCCACGCCGGCGGCACGCGCCTTCGCGATGACGACGCCGGCCGCGCCCACGACCTCCGCGGAGCGGACGATCGCGCCAAAGTTGCCCTCGTCCGTCACGTGGTCGAGAAGAACGACGAGCGCGTGGCCGTCGCCCGCGTTTGCGATGACATCCGAGAGCTCCGCGTAGGCGAACGGGCGGGTCTGCACCACGATGCCCTGGTGAGCGCCGTGCGAGCTGAGGGCGTCGAGCCGACCCTTCGGCACGCGCTCCACCGGGACGCCCGCCGCCTCGAGCCTGCGAACGAGACTGACGAGCGTCTGGTCCTGCTCGCCGCCCATGGCCACGAGTGCGCGCTTAAGCGGAAGGCCGCCCTCGAGCGCCTCCGCGCATGCGCGACGCCCCTCGATCAAGTCCGTGGCGGGACGTTGGCCCTTGGGACGCTGGCCGCCCTTGCGGGCGTTGTCGCGGGACGCGGGGCCGCGCGTCGCCTGACCGCGGCCGCCGGCAGCGCCCCTCGGCCCCCGACGCTCCCCGCGACCGCCCGCGGCACGTTCGGACCCGTGTCCGCCCGCGCCCCGTGCGCCGCCCCTGCCGGGACGCCCGGCACTTCTCGGCTGCATCTTCGACATGAGCCGCCTACGCTTTCCTCGTCAGGCGCGCGCCGGCGGCGGTGTCCTCGACCACCAGGCCAAGCGCGGCGATGCCGTCGCGGATGGCGTCTGCCGTCGCCCACTCCTTCTTGGCGCGGGCCGCCTGGCGCGCGGCCAGGAGCGCCTTCGCGGCGTCGGCGGGGTCGTCGCCCTGATAGCCGGCGTGCTCGGCCGCAAGGTCCACCAGCTCGTGCGGGAGGTCGCTCTCGCCGGCCTGAGAGAGGTTGACGCCCAGCACGTCGGAAAGCTCCGCGATCATGTCGGCCGCACGCAGCGCCGGAGCGGTCGCAGCGTCGTTGCCGGCGTCCGCAAGGTACTTGTTCGCGGCGGTCACCAGGCCAAAGATGGCCGCAAGGCCGCCGGAGGTGTTGAAGTCGTCGTCCATCTGGCGCACGAACTCGTCGTGGGCCGCGTCGATGGCGGCGCCCAGCTCGCGATCGCCCGCGGAAAGCTCGCCGTCCTGCGGCGCGTTGTCCGCAGCCCAGCGCAGGTTCTTCACGCAGGTGCGCAGGCGGTCGAGCGTGCCGACGGCGCCGTCGAGCTGGTCGGTCTGGAAGTCGAGCGCGGAGCGGTAGTGGGTCTGCAGCATGAGCAGGCGCACGGCGTCCGCGGGATACTTGTCAAGAATCTCCTTCAGGGTGAAGAAGTTGCCCAGAGACTTGGACATCTTCTCGCCGTTGACGCGGAGCATGCCCGTGTGCATCCACACGTTCGCAAGGGGGCGGCCCCATGCGCACATGGCCTGAGCGGTCTCGTTCTCGTGGTGCGGGAAGACCAGGTCCTGGCCGCCACCGTGGATGTCGATGGGCGTACCCAGGTAGCGGTGGATCATGGCGCAGCACTCCGTGTGCCAGCCGGGACGGCCGTCGCCCCACGGGCTCGGCCAGCTGGGCTCGCCGGGCTTCGCAGCCTTCCACAGCGCGAAGTCAAACGGGTCGCGCTTCTGGTCGTTCACCTCGACGCGCTCTCCGGCGCGCAGCTGGTCAAGGTCGCGTCCGGACAGGATGCCGTAGTTGTGGTCGGACCGTACCGAGAAGTACACGTCACCGTTGTCGGCGGCGTATGCGTGGCCCTTCTCGATCAGGGTCAAGATCATCTGCTGCATGGCCTCGATCTCGCGCGTGGCGCGCGGGCGGATGTCCGGGTCGAGGATGCCGAAGCGGTGCATCTGCTCGATGAAGGCGTTGGAGTACTCCTCCGCCACCTCGGCGGCCGTGCGGCCCTCCTCGTTCGCACGGTTGATGATCTTGTCGTCCACGTCCGTCAGGTTCTGGGCAAACGTGACCTCGTAGCCCTTGTATTGCAGGTAGCGGCGGATCACGTCGAAGCTCAGGAACGTGCGCGCGTTGCCTATGTGAATCTGGTCATACACGGTGGGTCCGCACACGTACATGCGCACCTTGCCCTCGTCTATGGGCTTGAACTCTTCCTTCTTGTGGGTCTGGGAGTTGTATACGAGCATCGTGGTTCTCCTTGGGTGTGAGCGGGCATGCCCCGCGTGCGTTCATGGCATGGCATTGTAGCGCTTTGCGCCCGGGCCGCGACCCCGGGGCACCTCAGTCATTACATCGCCCGGCCCCCGAGCCGTCGCCTTGGCCGTCGTCCAGAAGCGCAACGGCCCACGCGGCAATGCCCTCCTCGCGCCCCACGAAGCCCAGCCGCTCCGTCGTGGTGGCCTTCATGCCCACCCGTCCCACGTCCACGCCCATGGCGCGGGCGAGGTTCTTTCGCATCTGCTCGCGGTACGGCGCGAGCTTAGGCGCCTGCGCCGCAATGGTGCAGTCGCAGTCAAGCACGCGCGCGCCACGCTCGCGCGCCACGTCCATCACGCGCGAGAGCAGCACAAGCGAGTCCGCCCCCTCGAATGCGGGGTCGTCGTCCGGAAAGAGCTGGCCTATGTCGCCGGCGCGCAGCGCGCCCAGTATCGCGTCCATCAGGGCGTGCGTCACGACGTCCGCGTCGGAGTGGCCCAGAAGCCCCCTCTGGCTCGGCACGTCCACGCCGCCCAGGATGCACCTGCGCCCCTCCGCGAAGCGGTGGACGTCGAACCCGTGTCCTATGCGAAGCACGTCTCCTCCTCACTCAAGGCCGCAGCCCTCCTGGATCAGGCGCCGCTGCAGCAGCGTCTCCGCGATGGCCAGGTCTTCGGGAAGCGTCACCTTAATGTTGTCGCGGCTTGACTTCACGCACACCACGCGCCCGCCGTGGCGCTCAACCAGCGACGCGTCGTCCGTCCCCTCGAACTCGTCCCATATGGCCGCGCGGTGCGCGGACACGATGGCCTTCGTCCTGAACACCTGTGGCGTCTGCGCGCACCAATAGAAGCTGCGGTCCGGCGTCGCCACGATGGTGCCGCCCTCCACCAGCTTCAGCGTGTCCGTACTGGGCACGGCGCATATGGCGCCCGCGATCGAATCGTCACCGCGGACGCGCGCGACACAGCGCTCCACGTCCTGCGTGCGCACGAGCGGTCGCGCGGCGTCGTGTATGGCCACCAGCGAGAATCCCGCACGTCCGGGCACGGCGCACAGCCCCGAGTACACGGACTCCTGCCTCGTCGCGCCGGAGTGCGCAATCGTCACCGGGCAGCGCAGGCGAAGCCTGCCGAGCACGTCGCGGCGCATCTCGTCCTCGCGCTCCGGCGCGCACACCACCACGATGTGCCCCACGGAGGGCGCCCGGTCCAGCGCGAGCACCGCCCAGCACGCGATGGGCAGACCGCACAGCTCCACGTACTGCTTGCCCCGCGGGTCGCCAAAGCGCGAGCCCACGCCGCCGGCAACCACTATCGCGCACGTGTCCCGCCCAGATCGCGTGGCCGCGTCCTTCTCGGCCAGGGCGCATGCGCACGGCCCGGGGGCACTCATGCGCGCTTACCCCACATGCGATACAGGCTGTCCGCCAGGATGCCGGGGTTGTCCACGCCCACGCTGTCCAGGCGCGACGGGTTTTTCTCGATGTCGTCAAGCAGGTTCTGGAGCGAGCCGTACTCGTCCACGATCTTATCGGCCATGCCCTTGCGCACCACGGAGATGTTGGAGAGCGTCCGCAGGCCCAAAGGCGTCAGGATGGAGTCCTCGCCCTTGCCCTCGTAGCCCAGGATGGACGCGACCACCTTTGGCTGGCGCAGGCGGGCGTTGTCCGTCTCGTGCAGCTGCCTGCGAATGCGCTCCGCGTTCTCGCGCGAGGAGTCCGCCGCGTAGTCGCGCACCAGCAGCGTGTAGTTCTCGCCCGCGTCGCCCACGAACTCGTCGCGCTGCATCTCGATGGTCTTGCCCTCGCTTCCCAGCTCCAGGATCAGGCGGTCCAGCTGCTCCGCCACGGTGGACAGCACCTCGAAGAGGTAGATGGTCTCCGTGATGTCGGAAAGCGTGACGTAGTTGTCCAGCTCGAGCGTGGTCAGGCGCAGCAGGCTGCGGTCAAGCTGCGTGCGCGTGCTCTGCAGCGACACCAGAAGCTGGTTCACGGACGCCATGATCTGCGTCACGGTGCGCAGCTGGTGGCCCTTGCCGTCCACGAACACGTTCACGACCTGGCGGCGCTCGGAAACGGAGATCACGATGGCCTTCGTGAGCAGGCTCATGCGCGCCGCGGTGCGGTGGCGCATCCCGGTCTCGCTCGTGGGGAGCGACGGGTCCGGGTTCAGGTGGTAGTTTGCGCGCAGGATCTGGGTGAGCCCCTTGTCGATCACGATGGCGCCGTCCATCTTGCAGAGCTCGAACAGCCGGTTCGCCGTGAACGATATGTCAAGCTTGAAGCCGTCGTCTCCGGCGGCCAGCACGGCGTCCGTATCGCCTATGCAGATGAGCGCCCCCATGTGGCCCGCGATGATCATGTCGAGCGCGTGCCTGAGCGAGGTTCCCGGCGCGGTCTGGCGAATGGCCGAGCGCAGCCGCTCCCTGCTGTCCTGGGCCCTGTCCACCTCGTTCTGGTCCATCGGCTCACCCCCATATCACAGCCGGCCCGCGCGTCGCGGGCCGGCCAACGTCGTCACCTACAGTATATTGCTTGCGCGGGGCGAGAAGAACCCCGCCCCTTTGTCGCGGCTACTCCGCGGAGGCAAGCCCCCCGGAGGCCCCGGGCGTCGCACGGCCGCCGGCCGGCGCGCTCCAGTGCTCGCGCGCACGGGGAAGGTCCATGTGGACCCTCTCGGTCATGGCCGGGATCTCTCCCTCGCCCTTCGAGAACGTGAGGCCGTCCTCGCCGGCGTCCACCGCGATCACGTCGCCCGCCTTCCAGGTGCCCATGAGCATCTGCTCGGACAGCGGGTCCTCTATGAGCGTCTGGATGGCGCGGCGCAGCGGACGGGCGCCATAGACCGGGTCCGTGCCCTGCTTCGCGATGTAGTCGCGCGCCGCGTCCGTCAGCTCGATGGACATGCCGTTCGCGATGAGGCGGTTGCGCAGGTCGCCGATCATGAGCTCCACGATCTTGCGCAGCTGCTCGCCCGTGAGCGACTTGAACACCACGATCTCGTCCACGCGGTTCAGGAACTCCGGGCGGAACAGGTGCTTGAGCTCCCCCTCCACGCGACTCTTGATCTCGCGGTCGGAAAGTCCGCCGTTGCCCTGCGAGCTGAAGCCCATGGGCGCGGTCTGGGCGATCTCGCGCGCGCCCACGTTGGACGTCATGATGATGACGGTGTTGCTGAAGTCCACGGTGCGGCCCTGGCCATCGGTCAGGCGACCCTCGTCCAGGATCTGGAGAAGGACGTTGAAGACGTCCGGGTGGGCCTTCTCGATCTCGTCAAACAGCACGACGGAGTACGGACGCCTGCGCACGGCCTTCGTGAGCTCGCCGCCCTCGTCGTAGCCGACGTATCCGGGAGGCGCTCCCACGAGCTTGGACACCTCGTGCTTCTCCATGAACTCGGACATGTCGAAGCTGATGAGGGCGTCGTCGCTGCCAAACAGGAACTCCGCGAGCGACTTGGCGAGCTCCGTCTTGCCGACGCCGGACGGGCCGAGGAAGATGAACGAGCCGCCGGGGCGACGCGGGTCCTTCAGCGGCGAGCGGCTGCGACGTATGGCGCGCGCGACCTTGCTCACTGCCTCGTCCTGCCCGATGACGCGCTGGTGCAGGGCGTCCTCGCAGCGCAGGAGCTTCGAGGCCTCCGCCTCGGTCAGGTTGGACACGGGGACCCCGGTGATGTCCGAGACCACGTCCGCGATGTCCTTCTCGTCCACCACGACGACGTTCTTGCTTTGGCGCTCGTGCCAGGACTTCTCGAGCTCGTCGCGCTTGGAGGTGAGCTCGCGCTCCTTGTCGCGCAGGCGCGCGGCCTCCTCGAACTCCTGGGCCGTCGCGGCCTTGGACTTCTGCTCCTTGATGCGGGCGAGCTCCTCGTCCACCTGCGCGAGCTCCGGCGGCAGCGTCGTCTTGTGGACGCGCGTGCGGGCACCGGCCTCGTCGATGATGTCAATCGCCTTGTCTGGCAGGAACCTGTCCTGCACGTAGCGGTTCGAGAGGCTGACCGCCGCCTCGATGGCCGCATCCGTGTACTTGACGTGGTGGTGCTGCTCGTAGCGGTCCTGCAGACCGTGGAGGATCTTGATGGTGTCCTCCGGCGTGGGCTCGCCGATGTTGACGGGCTGGAAGCGGCGCTCGAGTGCGGAGTCCTTCTCGATGTGCTTGCGGTACTCGTCCACTGTCGTGGCGCCGATGACCTGGATCTCGCCACGGGACAGGGGCGGCTTCAGGATGGAGGCCGCATCGATGGAGCCCTCCGCGGAGCCCGCGCCGATGATGGTGTGGATCTCGTCGATGAAGAGGATGTCGTCCTTGTTCTTCATCACCTCCGCGATGACCTTCTTCATGCGCTCCTCGAACTCGCCGCGGTACTTTGAGCCGGCGACGAGAGAGGCGACGTCCAGCGTCCAGACCTGCTTGCCGCGCAGGATGTCCGGAACGTTGCCCGCGGAGATGAGCTGCGCGAGCCCCTCGACGATGGCCGTCTTGCCGACGCCCGGGTCGCCCAGGATGAGCGGGTTGTTCTTCTGGCGGCGGGCAAGCACCTGCATCACGCGCTCGACCTCACGGTCGCGGCCGATGACGGGGTCGAGCTTGCCGTCCGCGGCCAGCTTCGTGAGGTTGCGGCCGAACTGCTCCAGCATGGATCCGTCGTCTGAGGACGAGCCGCCCTGCGGAGCGCCCGCGCCCATGAACTGGGGGCCGAAGCCGACCTCGGACGCGGCGGAGGCGGGCTCGTTCTTCTCGCCCTCGCTCTCCATCAGCTCGTTAACGGCGTTGCGCACCGCGTCGCCGGACACGCCCATGCGGGAGAGCGCGGTCATGGCACGGCCGTCGCCCTCCGCGACGATGCCCAGGAGCAGGTGCTCGGTCGCGATGTAGGTCTGGCCACGGGTCACCGTCTCGCGGTACGCGTCCTCAAGCACGCGCTTGGCGCGCGGCGTGAAGGGGATGTGCCCGCCGGGGACGGGTTCGGTTTCCTCGGACGAGATCTCCCTGATGGTGGCAACGGTCTCGTCGTACGTGACGTCGAGCTTTGCCAGCGCCTGCGCGGCTATGCCGTCGCCCTCGCGGATGAGCGCGAGCAGCAGGTGCTCCGTGCCAACGTACATCTTGCCGAGGCTGCGGGCCTCCTCCTGCGCGAGGCTCATGACCTTGCGGGCCTTGTCTGTGAACTTCTCGAACATGCGGGGTCTGACGCCTCCATTCCTTGTGTTCCCGCGGCCCCACGCGCATACGGGCCCACGGATGTTGGTTTGCTTGTACGTCTTTACCCCGATGTGCGGCGGCTATAACGCAAGGCGGGCTTTTTGGGCCCACGTCCTCAAAACCGCGACCAAGGGGGCCGCCGACGGACTGCGCCGTCGACGGCCCCCTCGTCTGCGTTGCGCGCCGCCGGTCGCCCCCGATCCGGGGGCCCGGCGCCACCAAGCCCTAGTACAGCTTCGAGCCCGCGGGGATGGCGTCGTCCACCATCAGCAGGTTCAGGCGCTCCTGGCCGTCCACCTCGTGGATGGCGGAAAGCAGCATGCCGCAGGACTCCACGCCCATCATCTTGCGCGGCGGGATGTTCACGATGGCCACCACGTTCTTGCCCACCAGGTCCTCCGGCTCGTAGTAGTCGTGGATGCCCGAGAGGATCGTGCGGTCCTGGCCCGAGCCGTCGTCAAGCGTAAACTGCAGCAGCTTCTTGCTCTTCGGGACGGCGACGCACTCCTTCACGTGGACCACGCGCATGTCGGACTGGCTGAACACGTCGAACGTCACGCCCTCGGCCACCGGCTCGATCGTGAGGCCCTTCTTCGCGGGCTCGGCGGCCTGCTCGGCCTCGTCCTCGTCGCCCCGTGCGTAGATGTCGCCCACGGGCGCGATGGCCTTCATGGCCTCGAGCACCTCGTTCAGCGCGTCCGCCACCTCGAGCCCGTTGTACTCGGCACCGAGGCGCATCACGTCGCGGTCGCAGCCGGCCGCGAAGCGCTTGTCCTTGAACTTCTTCTTGAGCGACTTCAGCGGCATGTCCAGAACCGATCCGGACGGGCGCATCTTGGCCGCCGTCTGGATCAGGCCCGAGACCTCGTCGCACTCAAACAGCACCTTCTCCATCTTCAGCTGCGGCTTCGGCAGGTCGTGGTTCATGTCGGAGTTGTGCGTCATGATGGCGTGCGCCAGATACGGGTTCGCGCCGGCCTCGGCCAGGAGCTCCGCGGTCTTCGTGGTGTGGAGCTGGTCGTCCTGCCACCTCTCCCAGTCCAGGTCGTGCAACAGGCCCACCAGGCCCCAGAACTCCACGTTCGCCGGGTCGTACTTCTGCGCGAAGTGGCTCATGAGGCCCTCGAGCGTCTCGCCGTGGCTCACGTGGAACGGGTCCTTGTTGTACGTGGTCAGAAGCTCGTACGCCTTCTCGCGCGAGATGCCCGCGTCGAGCGCGTCGCCCTCCTGCGCCGTGGCGTCGATCGCGGCGCGCACCGCGTCTGACATGCCGGTGCCGTCCTGCGCGCCCAAGGCCCCGTCCTTCTCGTCCGCGGCGTCAGCCTTCTGCTCGGCGTCGGCCGACGGCGCCGCGGCGGCCGCGGGTGAGTCGGCAGGCTCCTGCGCGGCAACGTCCTCCGCCTGGCGCTGGGCCTCCACCTCGGCGGTCGCGCCCTTCTCGGCATCCGAGAAAAGCGAGTCCACGTCCGCGGCGGCGTTGTCCGTGCGTGCACCGCCAACCTGCTCCGCGATGTCCTGACGCGTGACGGCCTCCGGCTTCATCTGCGGGAACAGCAGCACGTCGCGGATGGACGGCTGGTCGCAGAACAGCATCATCATGCGATCGATGCCGTAGCCGATGCCACCCGCGGGGGGCATGCCGTACTCCAGCGCGCGCACGTAGTCGTAGTCGTAGCCCATGGCCTCGTCGTCGCCAAAGCCCTTGGCGGCAACCTGCTCCGCAAAGCGACCGGCCTGGTCAACGGGGTCGTTGAGCTCGCTGAACGCGTTTGCGTACTCGTGGCCGGCAATGACGAGCTCGAAGCGGTCCGTCAGGCGCGGGTCGTCGTCCTTGCGCTTGGAAAGCGGGCTCACCTCCTCCGGGTAGTCGCACACGAAGGTCGGGCGCACCAGGGTCTCCTCGCCCAGCTCGTCGTACAGCTCAAACAGCAGCTTGCCCGGGCCCCAGTTGTCCTGCGGCTCGATGTTGTGGGCGCGGCACAGCTCGCGCAGGTGCTCCACGGGCGTGTCCATGTCGACGTGCTCGCCCACGACCTCGGAGGCGATCTCGCTCAGCGGGCGCGAGTCCCACGTGCCGCTCATGTCGATCTCCTGGCCCTGGAACGTGATGACCTCGTGGCCGGGCTCGCAGCCGCACGCCTCGCGCGCGATGTACTGGAACAGGCCCTCGGTCAGGCGCTTCATGCCGTCCAGGTCGCTGTAGGCGCAGTACGCCTCCATCGAGGTGAACTCTGGGTTGTGGGTGAGGTCCATGCCCTCGTTGCGGAACTGGCGGCCGATCTCGAACACGCGCTCCATGCCGCCCACGATGAGGCGCTTCAGCGGCAGCTCCGTCGCAATGCGCAGGTAGAAGTCGCGATCAAGCGCGTTGAAGTGCGTGACGAACGGCTTTGCGTTCGCGCCGCCAAGGATGGAGTGCATGATGGGCGTCTCGACCTCGATGTAGCCGTCGGCCTCCATGTAGCTGCGGATGAGGCTCACGATGCGGCTGCGCTTGCGGAACACCTCGCGCACCTCGGGGTTCATGATCATGTCGAGGTAGCGCTGGCGGTAGCGGATCTCGCGGTCCGTGAGCCCGTGGAACTTCTCGGGCAGCGGGCGCATGGACTTGGAGAGAAGGACGATGCTCCTGGGCGCAAGGGAAAGCTCGCCGCGGCGCGTGCGCACGACGGGGCCCTCCGCCTGGATGATGTCGCCCATGTCAAGCTGGCGCAGCAGCTCCCAGCTCTTCTCGTCCATGTCGTTCACACGGCAGAAAAGCTGGATCTTGCCGGACACGTCCTCCAGCACCACGAACATGAGCTTGCCCTGGCCGCGGATCGCGCGGACGCGACCGGCAAGGGAGTACTCGTCCTGGGTGTCGGCGCCGGCCTCGAGGTCCGCGTACTTCTCCTCCAGGTCCTTTGCGTGCGCCGTGACCTTGCTCGCGATGGGATACGGGTTCACGCCGGCGTCGATGAGCGCCTGGCGCTTGGCGCGGCGGACCGCGCGCACGTCGTTGATGTCTACCTCGGGGGCATTGCTCGCCTGAGCCATGTTCTCTCCTGTTCCGGAATCGATCGGCCTTTGGCCGTTGTTGCTGGCTTGTGTTGCGTGCCGGGCGCGGGCCCGTGGGATGCGCCGTTACCAAGAGCGCCCCAGCCACACAGGTTCACCTGCGCAGTGGGGCGCGACGCTTCGTGCTATGCGGGGTTCCGCGTGGCCTGGCCTATCGCGTGATGTTTACGATCTTGTACTCGCGAACCTTGCCGGTGGGGGTGTTGAAGGAAACCTGGTCGCCCACCACGTGGCCGATGAGCGCCATGCCCGCCGGGGACTCGTTAGAGATCCTGTGGTTGATGGAGTCGGTCTCGGTGGTGCCCACGATTGTGAGGCCCATGCGCTTGCCCTTGGCGTCCTCGAGCTCCACGGTAGTGCCGATGGAGACGGACAGGTGGGCGTCCGCACCGGACTCCACGACCTTGGCCGTCGCCAGGATGTGGCGGATCTCGTTCACGCGAGACTCGTTCTGGGACTGCTCCTCCTTGGCGGCGTCGTACTCCGCGTTCTCGGAGAGGTCGCCAAAGCCGCGGGCCTCCTTGATGCGCTCGACGATCTCGTCGTGCTTCTCGCCCTCGCGGTACTCAAGCTCCTCGACGAGCTTCTGGCGGCCTTCGGGGGTAAGGATGATTTCCTTGTTTGCCATGTTCTGCTTTCCTTCGTGGTGTTGGCCGGGACATGCGCCCCAGCCGGCGGTGCGCTTGCCCTGGTAGGGCGCTCGTTACTTGGACAGGGGGCTGCCGCACTTGGAGCAGAACTCCGCGCCGGCCTCGTTCTTGTGGCCGCAGTGCGAGCAGAAGACGGCGTCCTCGCTGGCGTCGGCATCGGCGTCGGAGTCCGCGGACTCCTCGACCACGTCCTCAGCCTCGGCGTCCTTGGCGGCCTCCTCGGACTTCTCGTCCTTCTTGTCGTCGGAGCCCTCCTCCATGCCCTCGCGCACGTTCTTCACGGTCTGGCCCAGGGACTTGCCAAGCTTCGGGAGGTTCTTGGGCCCAAAGATGACCAGCACTACCAGGACGATGACGATAAGCTCAAACGGTCCCATACCCAAAATCATACGAATCCTCCCAAAGGTTCTGTATAGATGGTGGCGTCTTAGGTTCGACAAAGATGCAATGGTTAGTATAACCAAAGCCGGGCAAAACTCACAATCTCTACGTGCCCGTTTTGCGTGCGCAACGCGGCCGCGGCCTCGCACGCGCAAAGCCCGCCCGCACCGCGCCGCCACGCCAGAACATCAAAGGTAAACGCATGCCAAAGCTCCCCATGCCCATCGTCGTGCTCATCAGCGTCGCCATCGCCGTCGACCTTATATGCCTTGTGTGCCTGTTTGTTCTCAGGCGCCGAGGTGTGTACATCAAGATTCGCACCATGTTTGGCCCCGCCCTCGTCTTCGACTCGCAGGACGACGACGGCGTCCCCATCCGTCTGCTCAACGTGGGCGGCAAGTTCCAGTCCGTCAGCTACGTGCAGGACAGCCTCAAGTACAAGCTCGTCTGCGTGTACCACCGCTACTTTGCGCAGGTGGTCGACATAGCCGGCCTCAAGGACGGGCGAGAAGGACGCGCCCTCGTCATAGGGGGTGGCGGCTACTCGTTTCCCAAGTGGCTGGTGAGCTCCTGCCCGCGCCTCTCCACCACCGTCGTTGAGATCGACCCCGCCATAACGGACATCGCGCGACGCTTCTTCTTTCTGGACGATCTTGAGCGCGAGTGCCACACGCGGGAAGACGGTAGGCTCAACCTGGTTTGCGATGATGGCTGGGGCTACCTCACCGGCTCCGGAGAGCGCTTCGACCTCATCGTGAACGACGCGTTTGGCGGCAAGAGGCCGCTTGGCCCACTCAAGACCGAGGACGGCGCGAGACAGGTGCGCGACCATCTGGCAGAGGGCGGCGTGTACCTGGCAAACGTGATATCCCCGCTCCAGGGCAAGGGGACCGACGTGCTCACGGAGTCGCTCGACGCGTGCAAGGCAGCGTTCGAGCACGTGTACCTGATACCCGAGGCGCCGGAGAGCCCACGTCTGACGGGCGACAACGTCCTCGTCGCAAGCAACGCGCGCCTGAAGATCCAGGCGCGCTACGTGGTGAAGTAGGTTAGAGAAAACCGTTCTGTGGGATCGACGGGGCAAGCCTGCGGCCGCGCGGGCGTTGGGGGTTGCGACCCGCGCGGCCGCAACGGGCACTAGTTCGTGGTCCGCATGAGCCGCGCCGCTACCTCGGCATGGCGCTTCTCGGGAACCGGAACGCGCGTGTCGTCAGACATCACGATCTCGCGACGCTCGATCAGGGCCACGTAGCTGGGGTTCACTATGAAGCTACGGTGCACGCGCACAAAGCCAGAGCCAAGCGAGCGCTCCACCTCGGAGAGGCCAATGCTTGCCTCGTAATCACCCGAGACCGTGTGTATGATGGTGTGCTTGCGCTTTGCGCCCACCCACAGCACCTCGTTGAGGGACACGAAGCGTATGGGTCCGTTCACGTCCGGGAACACCAGGCGACGCTTGTCGCTCTGCGCGGCAATGCGCGCCTCCAGGTAGCGGCGCGTCACCTTGTTGATGGAGTCCACACGGCACTTCTCGTCCGGAACTATCTGGCCACGCGGCCAGCTCACGAAGATGCTCACGATCCTGAGCTCGCCGCCCTTGCGCTCCCAGTTGAACTGGCAGCGTTCGTGCGACTGCAGGAACACGCCCGTCTCCTCGTCCGTCGTCACCATGTAGCGACCCGCGACCGAGCAGGCATCGCCGCAGTTCTGCACCACGGAGAACTGCGCGTGCGAGATGTGGGAGCTTTTTATGTCATGTACAGCCTTCCGGAAGTCGACCGAGACCTCCTCCAAGCCGCGCATGTAGCGCTCCTGGTCCGGAGAGATCCACATGACGTCGTCACTGCAGAGACCGAGCACGTACTCTGGGTCGCGCTGCCAGAAGCGCGTGATTGCCGTCTGAGTCAGCTCGACACAGCGCCGTTCGATATCTTTTTTCATCATGCACCGCCAGCGTCGACACCAACCGTGCATTAAATGTATTCCCACGCCACGGGGGCAAGAAGTCTAACTGGTACCAAAAGCCAGCTAATAGGTACCAGTCCGCGGAATTATAAAGTCAGCCCGCAAACTTGGCCATCTTCTTACCGCGCCGACACCATGCCCGCGAAGTCTCCTACCGTTTGGATAGGATTTTGTTACGAATGTATTTTCCTACTTGATTGCTAGGGATTTGGGTGCCACGATACTGCCATGCGAGTTACCACGCACAAGGCGCTGTTTACCTCGCACCCAGTCTCTTAGGAGGAAGAAATGAAGTACGCAGGCAGCACTGAGGCACTCATCGGCTCCACCCCCCTGGTGGACCTCTCGGCCCTGGTGGACGGTAAGGCCACCATTCTGGGCAAGTACGAGGCCACCAACCCCGGCGGATCGGTGAAGGACCGCATCGCCAAGGCCATGCTCGACGCGGCCGAGGCCGACGGAACGCTCCAGCCGGGCGGCACCGTCATCGAGCCCACGAGCGGCAACACCGGCGTCGGCCTCGCCATGCTCGCGGCGGAGCGCGGCTACAAGATGATCCTCGTCATGCCCGAGACCATGTCCGTCGAGCGTCGCAAGCTCGCCGCATCCTACGGCGCGCAGATCGTGCTCACCCCCGGCTCCGAGGGCATGAAGGGCGCCGTCGCCCGTGCCGAGGAGCTGCGCCAGCAGACCCCCGGCGCCATCGTCGCCGGCCAGTTCGTGAACCCCGCCAACCCGCGCGCCCACTACAAGACCACCGGCCCCGAGGTCTGGCGCGACACCGAGGGCACCGTCGACTTCATCGTCGCGGGCGTCGGCACCGGCGGAACCATCAGCGGCACCGCAAAGTACCTGAAGGAGCAGAAGCCCTCCGTCCAGGGCATCGCCGTCGAGCCCGCCGAGTCCGCGGTGCTGGAGGGCAAGCCCGCCGGCGGCCACAAGATCCAGGGCATCGGCGCCGGGTTCATCCCCAAGACGTATGACGCGTCCGTCGTGGACGAGGTCGTCCCCGTGGCCTCCGCAGACGCCATCGCGACCAAGAAGCGCCTCGCAAGCGACTTCGGCCTGCTCGTGGGCATCAGCTCCGGCGCTGCCGTGGCCGCCGCGGTCGAGCTGGCAAGCCGTCCGCAAAACGCCGGCAAGACGATCGTGGCAATCCTGCCCGACACCGGCGAGCGCTACCTCTCGATGGACCTCTAATGGGCCTCGCGGAGGAGAACCTGCGCTGGAGCCGCGCACTGTGACGTACCCGTAGCGACTCACGGGCACTTGACATCGCGCTGCCGCCAGGCAACTGCCAAGTCCGTGCAAGACACATGCAAGACGAAACGCCAGGCGGGCGGCCCCATTCGGGTCGTCCGCTTGTGGTATACAGCAGGTGTGAGTAACTGCCTCGCGCCATGACGCGGCCTCCACGCCGCCTCGCGGCCCGCGGCGCACCAAGCAGACCCAAGGAGACCCCATGAGAGAGCTCTTCGACTTCCTGCTCGACCCCCAGACCGCCGTCGTATTCGACATCGACGGAGTCCTGGCCGTGTACGAGTTCGGCACGCATTGCCACAGCGCGTGCCCCGACGCGGACTGGGAGACATACGTCCGCGCCCACGACCCCTACGCGTCCACGCGCCCCGTGCCGGAAATCCAACACTTCGTGCGCACGAAGGGGCCGACGCGCGTCTACGCATGCTCCGTGGCGGCAGACTTCGAGGCGCCTGGCAAGCGCGACTTCGTGCTCGAAAACTATGACATTTCGCCAGACCACATCTGCCTGGTGGAGAGCAAGCCCCAGAAGATGGGCTTTCTCCAGAGCGTCGCGGACGACCTCGCGCTCCCCCGCAACCGCGTCGCCCTTGTGGAGGATACCGTGAAGACGCTCGACACGGCATGCGAGAAGGGCTTTGCCACCGTGCACGTCACGTCGTTCTTTGGGTTTGGCAACCAGCGGCCAGACGCCTAGCGACACCGCCGTGGGACCGGCGCGAGGCGGATGCCGTCGCCAAGAGCTGGTGGGACCCAACGTGGTCCTCACTGGGTCGAGACACGAAAAGGCCCACGTCGCCGAAAGGGGCTGCGACGTGGGCTTGGGGAGGGTGCTGCCTTATGGCTTGCAACGCCCGCGGCACGCGCTGCGTGGCGCGTACGTGCCGCCCCCTAACGCGGCCGGCCGGTGTAACATGCGCCGGTCGGCCGCGGGGAGCGTCTTGCCAAACGCCCGAAGGCGTCTGGGCTAGAACTCGAGGTTCTTCTCGTCAGCCTTGCTGAAGAGGTGGATGACATCGCCGCCGAACGTGAAGGAAACCTTCTCGCCCAGCTTGAAGCCACCGCGCTTCTCCTCCTTGAGATCCTGGGTCTGGACGATGACGATGACGTCCTTGCCCAGCGTGTTGAGGTGCAGGTGAATGGAGGAGCCCATCATCTCGGAGACGTCGACGGTACCGGTCACGAGCTCAGACGCGTCATCGGTAAGGGTGACGTGCTCCGGACGGATGCCAAGCGTGACGTCCTGCGGGGCGACGCCCTTGGCGGCGAGACGCTTCTGCTTTGCCTCGCTGGGAACGAACGTGGCGTCGCCAACCTTGACCTTGTAGGTGTCGCCGTCCTTGGTGAGCTTCGCGTCGAAGAAGTTCATCTGCGGAACGCCGATGAAGCCTGCGACGAAGAGGTTCGCGGGGTGGTCGAACAGCTCCTGCGGGGTGCCGACCTGCTGGACGACGCCGTCCCTCATGATCACGATGCGGTCGCCGAGGGTCATGGCCTCGGTCTGGTCGTGCGTGACGTAGATGAACGTGGTGTCGATGCGCTGGCGGAGCTTGATGATCTCTGCACGCATCTGGTTGCGGAGCTTTGCGTCCAGGTTGGAGAGCGGCTCGTCCATGAGCAGGACCTTCGGCTCACGCACGATGGCGCGGCCGATGGCGACGCGCTGGCGCTGGCCGCCGGACAGTGCCTTCGGCTTGCGGTCGAGGTACTCGGTGATGCCCAGGATGGAGGCAGCCTCCTCGACCTTCTTGTCAATCTCGTCCTTCGGGACGTTGCGCAGCTTCAGGGGGAACGCCATGTTCTCGCGCACGGTCATGTGCGGATACAGGGCGTAGCTCTGGAAGACCATGGCGATGTCGCGGTCCTTGGGGGCCACGTCGTTCATGAGCTTGCCGTCGATGTACAGCTCGCCAGAGGTGATCTCCTCCAGGCCGGCCACCATGCGCAGCGTGGTGGACTTGCCGCAGCCGGACGGGCCAACAAGCACGATGAACTCTCGGTCGGCGATGTCGAGGTTGAAGTCCTCGACGGCGAGGACGCCGCCCTCGACCTGCTTGAGGTTGCTCTTCTTCTTGGGAGCATCCTTCTTCTTGCCGAAGAGGTGCTTCTTCTCACCCTCGATGTTGGGGTAGATCTTCTCGATGTGCTTCAGGCTTACCTCTGCCATTAGCGTCTCACGTCCCTTCCATACATATGGGTCATCGCGGCGATGCGCTTAGTGAGCCCGGGCGTGATCTGCCCCGGCAAAAGCCTCCACTGCCAGTTCCCACCAAGGGTCCCAGGCAAGTTGGTCCGCGCCTCGGAACCCAACTCCAGATAGTCTTGCATTTGCGCCACGAAGAGCTCCGCGACGCTGGACATGCCACCCCTGATGACGCCCCACGAGAAGCCCTCCCCCTCGTTGAGCCCCAGGTACTTGGTGGCAAGCTCGACATCAGCCGCATCGGCCTCCGACCTCCAGCCCTCGACGGTCTGGTTGTCGTGCGTACCGGTGTAGCAGACACAGTGCGGAGAGAATGCGTGCGGCAGGTAGTCGCTCACGTCGCGGGAGTCGAAGCCAAGCTCTAGCACCTTCATGCCCGGCATGCCCGAGTCCGCGAGCAGCTGACGCACCTCCGGCGTGGTGTAGCCAAGGTCCTCCGCGATGAAGCTCACGTTGGGGAACGCCTTCTCCAGCGTCCCGACCAGCTTCATGCCCGGTCCCTTGACCCAGCGGCCGTTGCGCGCGGTCTTGTCGCCGTACGGCACCGCCCAGTAGCTCTCAATCCCACGGAAGTGGTCGATGCGGATGGAGTCGTACAGGTTCGCAGCGCCCTTGATGCGGTTGACCCACCAGGCAAAGCCGTCCTTCTCCATGGCGTCGTAGTCGTAGAGCGGATTGCCCCACAGCTGTCCGTCCGCGGAGAAGTAATCTGGCGGAACGCCCGCAACCTCGACGGGCACGTTCTTCTCGTCCAGCTGGAACATGGTGGGGTTCGCCCACACGTCCGCGGAGTCCAGCGCGACGTAGATGGGGAGGTCGCCCAGGACCTTGACCCCCTTTGCGTGCGCATAGCGCTTCAACTGATCCCACTGGGTGTAGAAGAGGAACTGCTCGAACTCGTAGAACTCGATCTCGTCCGCAAGCTCGGACGTGTACCTGGCCACGGCGTCCTCCTCGCGAAGACGGATGCCGTCATCGGGCCACTCGATCCACGGCTTGAGGTCGAAGCGACGCTTTACCGCCATGAACAGGGCATAGTCGGCCAGCCAAGACCCGTTCTCAACCACAAACTCCTCGAAGAGCCGGCGGTTGCCGTTGCGTCCTCGCTCGAATGCGCGGCGCAGCAGCGGCTCGCGCCTCTGGAAGAGAAGGGCGTAGTCGACCTTGCTGGGATCGCCGCCCCAGTCCACGGCCTCGACCTCCTCCCTCGTGAGGAGCCCGTCCTCGACCAGGTAGTCCAGATCGATGAAGTAAGGGTTTCCCGCGAAGGTAGAGGGGCTCTGGTACGGGGAGTCACCGTAGCTGGTCGGTCCGACCGGCAGCATCTGCCACCAGGTCTGGCCGGACTCGGACAGGAAGTCCACGAACTCGCGGGCCTCCTTGCCCAGGGTGCCGATCCCATACGCCGTCGGGAGCGCGTAGATCGGAAGAATTGTGCCGCACGAACGATCCATGATTCCTTAGCCCTTAACGGCGCCTGCTGCGACGCCCTTGATGATGTACTTCTGCAGCGCAAGGTAGAAGACGATGACGGGGATGATGCTCAGGAGGATGAGCGCCATGGTCGCGCCAAGGTCGACCGTACCGTAGCTGCCCTTGAGGTACTGGATGTGAATGGGGATGGTGCGGTACTTGTTGATGTCAAGCACAAGGTACGGAAGCAGGTAGTCGTTCCACACCCACATGACCTCGAGGATGCCGACCGAGATGAGCGTAGGCTTCAGCATGGGCAGAACCACGCGGAAGAATGTGCGCACGGGGCCGCAGCCGTCGATGGAGGCTGCCTCCTCGATCTCGATGGGGATCGACTTGACGAAGCCGACGAACATGAAGATTGCGAGGCCGGCGCCGAAGCCGAGGTAGACGATGGGGATGGTGAACGGGGTGTTCAGCTTGAGGACGTCCGCCGTCTTGGACAGCGTGAACATGACCATCTGGAAGGGAACCACCATGCTGAAGATGCACAGATAGTAGATGACCTTGCAGAACTTGGAGTTCACGCGTGCGATGTACCAGGCGGCCATCGAGCAGAAGAACAGGATGAGGAAGGTAGAGAGCACCGTGATGATCACGGAGTTGGCAACGGACGCCATGAAGGGGTAGTTGCCGAACGTCATGCCCTTGATGAAGTTCGCCCAACCGGCACCGGTCTCCGCGTTCGGGAGCGCGAAGGTGTCCGTCTTCACGAAGGTGTTCTTCTTGAAGGAGTTGATGACCACCGAAACGATGGGCAGGACGTAGATGATGCAGATGATGGAGAGAACCACAGAGGCGATTGTCTTGTGACGACGCTCGGAGGTAAGGGTCTCTTGCTTGGAAGCCATTACTGCTGCACCTCCCTTTTACGCGTGTACGCAAGCTGGGCGAGGCCCATGATCGCGACGAGGACGAAGAAGATGACTGCCTTGGCCTGTGCGGTGCCGCGTGCGACCGAGGCGGTTCCGTAGAACGTGTTGTAGATGTTCAGGGCGAGCATCTCGGTCGTGTGGACCGTCTCGCCGTTCGCGAGCTGCTTGAAGGGGAGACCACCGGTCAGCGCAAGGTTCTGGTCGAAGAGCTTGAAGCTGTTGGTGAGGGTGAGGAACATGCAGATGGTGATTGAGGGCATTACGTTGGGGATGGTCACCTTGAACAGGGTCTGAGACTTGGACGCACCGTCAATCTTGGCTGCCTCGAGCATGTCCTCGGGGACGGCCTGAAGGCCGGCGATGTAGATAATCATCATGTAGCCGACCTGCTGCCAGCACATGAGGATGACCAGGCCCCAGAAACCATACTTGGTCTCGAGGATGACGGAGGTGCCGTACCTGGACAGGATGCCGTCGAAGATCATCGACCAGATGTAGCCCAGGACGATGCCACCGATCAGGTTGGGCGCGAAGAACACGGTACGGAAGATGTTGCTTCCCTTCAGGTTCTGCGTCAGGGCGTACGCGACGGCGAACGCCAGCACGTTGATGAGCACGAGGCTCACGACCGCGAATCCCGCGGTGTACCAGAACGAGTACCTGAAGCTCTCGTCCGCGAACGCCGCCGCATAGTTGCCGAGCCCGATGAACTTGGCGTCGGACGTGAGGCGGAACTGGCAGAACGAGAGGTAGATGCCTTGGATGAACGGCCAGATGAAACCAATCGTGAATGCAGCGGTGACGGGTCCAAGGAAGAGGAGGCCCCAGCGCCTGATGGACCTCACCCTCGAACTCGTCGCCGTTATCTTCTTTGTCTTTGCACTACTCATAAACGCTCCCAAAAAGAAGGGGGCCGGGCGGGCGAACGTCCGCCCGGTCCCCAGAGGCTTACCCGAGCCTAAGGCTATGCGTTAGCCTTCTTGTACTGGGTCGCCCAGCCGTCAACGAAGGCGGTCTTGAACTTGTCCCAGTTCTCGTCGTTCTGCTTGGAGTTGTAGTCGTTCAGAGCGGAGACAAGGCCGGCGCGGTAGGTGTCGACGTTCGGCTCGAAGTTGGTCGCCCAGTCCATGACGTAGTTGCCCGCGTCGGTGTACTCGGCAGAGCGCTTCAGCCAGCCGTTCGTGGACTCGGCGGCGTCCTTGAACGGCATGATGCCGAGCTGCTCGACAAGGGCCTTGGAGGCGTCGGGGTCGGAGACGAGCCACATCAGGAAGTCCATGGAGGCCTTCTGGTCCTTCTTGGAGGCGTTCTTGTTGATAGCCCAGCAGTTCTCGGTGCCGTTGTTGAGGCCGGCCTTCTCCTCGCCCTTGACGCCGCAGTAGTACGGAAGCATCGTGGTGTTCTTGACGGACTTGGTGATGTCGGCGTAGTCCCAGGACCCGGTCAGATAGAACGTAGCCTTGCCGTCCTTGAACTGCTGCGCGGGATCGTGGCCGCCGGTTGCGAGCTGATCGGGAGCGGTGACGGAGTTGTTGATGATGAGGTCGTAGAGGTTCTTGAAGTTCGGCAGGTAGGTGCCCTCGATGGTAGCGGGGGTCTCCTTCCACTTGTCCTTGCTGGCGCCGTCGCCCTTGTGCTCCTCATAGAAGAACTCGAGGTTGGCGAGGTGGCCAGTGACACGCCAGGACGAGGCGTCGTCCATGTCGGTGGCCGCGAAGGCGTCGAAGCCGTTGGCCTTGGCGTTCTTGTGGATGTCCTCGACGACGGCCTTCAGGGTGTCGAAGTTCTTGATCTCGTCGACGGAGTGGCCGGCCTTCGTGATGTTGTCGACGTTGGCGACGATGCCATAGCACTCGTAGCAGTAGCCGACGGAGACGAGCTTTCCGCTGTCATCGTACTGGTTGTACTCGTCGGTGGTCTGAGCCTTGGCGATATCGGTGTCCTTGAGGTCGAGGGCGTAGTCGTTCCACTCCTTGACGCCAGCCTGGTTACCGATGACGAAGATGGTCGGGGCCTCGGACTTGTCCATCTCGGAGGTCAGGGTCTTCTCGTAGTCGCCGGAGGCAGCGGTGACGATCTTCACCTTGACGTCCTTGGCCTTGGCATACTTCTTGCCGAGCTTCTGGATGGTCTCGTCAATCTCGGGCTTGAAGTTCAGCCAGTAAACGGTGCCATTCTTGCCAGAGCCGTAGGTCTTGCCGGCGCCGGACTTGCTGGAATCGTTTCCAGACTCACCGGAGCAGGCGGCGAGGCCGAGGCCCGCGACGACCGCGGCGGTTCCGCTCAGGAAACCCTTACGAGAAATTGGCTTGTCAAACATAAGAACCCTCCTACGTTTTCCTTCACGCACCCTCCCTTAGGTGCGAGAATTACCTTTTTGCCGGCCCGACGGTCCCACCGGACCGCTGGGTCGTCTTGAGCCTGACGTGCTCGTTCTGAGACTTGCCCTCCAAGACGTCCACCAGCAGCCGCACAGCCTCCTGGCCCATGGTTTCCTGGGGCTGGCAGAGCGTGGTGAGCGTAGGGACCGTATATTGGGACATCTCGATGCCGTCGATCGCGATGACAGAGTAGTCGTCGGGAACGGTGGCACCGGTGTCGAAGATCGCCTTCATGGCCGCGATGGCCAGCGTGTCGGCGATGGAGAAAATCGCTGTGAAGTCGAGGCCCTCCTCGATGGCCTCCTTGACGCTCTCGTATGCGGAGCTCATCAAGAAGCCGTTCGTCTTGAGGACGAGACTGAGGTCGAGTGGGATGCCCGCATCCTCCAGCGCCTGGCAGTAGCCGTCGTACCGTAGCTGACTGATGGACTGGTCGTCCGTCGCGGACAGCAGGCATGCGATGCGCGTATGGCCGGCATCGATGAGGGCATGGACGGCCTTGTACGCCTCGGCCTTGTCGTTGATGGAGACGGAGGAGTAGGCGTCCTTTGGGAGGTCGCCAAAGTGATTGGTGTACGAGCAGCACACGAACGGAACGCCGATGGACTGCGCGTCATCCGTGGAATAGTCAAACCTGCCGCCCAAAAGCACGACGCCCTTTAGGCGCTTCGTGCGCGCAAGCTCCGCCGCCTCGGCTATCTCGTCACCAGCGGAGGAGAGCTGGCGCGACGCGATGCCGTAGCCGCGAAGCTCCGCAGTGTGCTCTATGGCGTGCTCGATGGGGGTGTAGAACGGGTTGGTGCCGCCACGGACGATGACGCCAATGGTGTCAGACTGGTTCATGGCAAGGTCGCGAGCGCTCCTGTTGGGAACGTAGCGCAGCGCGCGGGCGGCGTCCAGAACCTTGTTGCGCATGTCCTCGCTCACGTCCGGGTGGCCGTTGAGCGCACGGGAGACCGTGCTGACCGAGACCCCACAGTACGCTGCGACATCCTTGATGGTCAACGCCGGTCCCTCCCCTCATGAACTTGTTCTGGCGTTTCGTACCGATTCACAAAACTGGTATGAAACCAGCTGCGGGAACGTTTCTGGTAACGTTTCCAGTAAGCCCATTGAAGCACTTGCATGGAGATTCGGTCAAGGGCGAGAGGGGGTAATTTCCGGGAACGGGCGGTGAACGGACGAAAATCGCGGGTGAGTAGCAATCGCGTCAAAAAAGTGGGAACGAACGCCCTCGGGCGAGAAACAAAAGGGCACACGCCCGCAGCGGGCACAATGGCCTATGCTATCGCGTGACCGCGGCCGCCCGGATGCCGCGGGCTAAGCGGCGCGGGCGCCGCAGCAAATCCAAGGAGGAAGCGTATGCCGGCAGACACAAACCCCATGCTGCAGAAGCAGGTAATCTATTCCATCTTCGTACGCAACCACACCAAGGAGGGCACGTTCCTCTCGGTCATACCCGACCTCGACCGCATACGCAACCTGGGCGTCGACGTGGTGTGGCTCATGCCGATCCACCCCACGGGCGAGAAAGGCCGCAAGGGCACGCTCGGAAGCCCGTACGCAAACCGCGACTACCGCGCAGTGAACCCGGAGTACGGCACGCTGGAAGACTTCAGGCGACTGGTGGACGCAATCCACGCACGCGGCATGAGGTGCATCATCGACGTGGTATACAACCACACGTCCCCCGATTCCGTGCTGTTTGAGCAGCACCCGGAGTTCTTCTATCGCAAGCCGGACGGTAGGCCCGGCAACCATGTGGGCGACTGGTCCGACGTAATCGACCTGGACTACGGCACGCCCGGCAACTGGAACAAGCCGCTGTGGGACTATCAGATCGAATCGCTGTGCTACTGGGCGACCATGGTGGACGGCTTCCGCTGCGACGTGGCGTCCTTCGTGCCCGTGGAGTTCTGGAAGGCCGCGCGCGAGGCCGTGGCGAAGGTGCGCCCCGACGCCATCTGGCTGGCCGAGACCGTGCACCGCTCGTTTGGCAAGGCGTGCCGCGCGCTGGGCATGTGCTGCGCCCGCGACACGGAGGCGTTCGAGGCGTTCGACATCGAGTACTCCTACGACGTGCAGGAGACGTTCGACGACTACCTGCGCGGCAAGGCGACGCTCAGCCACTACCTGGACCTGGTTGACTTTCAGGACTGCGCGTACCCCGCGTACTACAACAAGCTGCGCTACCTCGAGAACCATGACCTGCCGCGCATTGCGGGATGGGACAGCGACCCCCGCGACCTGCGCAACCTTACCGCCATGGCCTACTTCCTGAAAGGCACGACCCTGCTGTACGCCGGCCAGGAGGTCGCGGCGGAGCACCAGCCCAGCCTGTTTGACCGTGACACCGTGGACTGGACCGTGCGCTGCGACCTGAGCGGACTCATGCGCACGCTGTATGGCATCAAGCGCGACGTGTTGCAGCCGACGGACTACTGCCATGCCACGGCGGACGACGAGAAGAACGTGGCGGTCATCTATCGAGACGACATTCGCGAGGAGGCGGGCGAAACCCCTCGCACCGTTGGCGTATTCAGCCTGAAGGGCGAGGCCACCCGCGTTGCCGTCGACGTTGCGGACGGCACGTACAAGAACCTGATTGACGGGTCCGACGTGACGGTGAGCGACGGCGAGCTTGCGTGCGACGGCGAGCCCGTCATCATGCGCTGCCCGCGCCCGGAGCTCGCGGTGTAGCGACCCGGCGGCGGCGCTCCGCGCCAAATGCGGCGAAGCGCCATGCGCAAGGTGACATGCACGCAAGCCATGTGCGACATAAGGGGGGGGCGGCGCTCAACCGAGCGTCGCCCCCCCGTGCGTTACGGCCGGCCGCGTTCTCGCGGCGCGGGCCATGCACCGGGCACACCCTCTGGTGCACCCCAGATGCGCAGCGCTACTCGATAGTGACGCTACTCGATGGTGACCTTCGTCACGTTGGACTGCCTCTGCTGCTTGGGGACGTTCACCGTAAGGACGCCGCCCTCGAGCTTGGCGGAAAGCCCTTCTCGCGCGGCGTCCTTAAGGTACACGCCACGGGACGCCTGCCACTCCGAGGTCTCCTTCTGCAGGTAGGTCCTGCTCTTCTTCTCGTCGGACTCCTTCTTGTCCACGCTGATGGAGAGGCGACCCTCGTTAAGCTCCACGTCTACCTGGTCCTTCGTGACGCCTGGCAGCTCCGCGGAGACCACGTACGCGTCACCTGCGTCCTCCACGTCCATCTTGAAGCCGTAGTCACCGGTAACCTTTGCCAGGGGCGCGAAGAAATCGTCCATGGAGTCGAACGGCCAGCTGCGAAGTGCCCTGTCAAGGCTTGTGTACGGAATCATGCTCGTCATGACTATCACTCCCTATGGTTGGTGGCGCCCGCCTTTCGGCGCCGTCGTGCGCTTTTGCGTTCGTAGATGTTTGTTCCCGCGGGTGCCTGATTTAAACACGTAAAGCAAGGTTTTCTTAGCGACACAAGCTCATCAAATCTAAGCGTGCTTGTACTAGGTTTCTATTTATGTTTGCTTACTGCTTAGCGGAGTTTGGCTGGAGGTCTTTCGTGCGCGATATGCTAAATTCCATCCAGTAGCATCTTGCGAGCGAACACAGAGGCACGCAATGAATCAGCAGAAGCCAGCGGGACGCGCGTCCGACGACACCTCGCGCACCGCGCAGGACATACCCGACTTCCTGGTCGAGGCCGCCGAGGCCAAGCCGCAGCACATCAGCGGCGCAAGGGATGCGGGCGCGACGCAGGACCAGCGCCTGCGCGCGGGCGAGAAGGGCGCAGCCGCGGCGCAGGCGGCCGCGGCGGACATCGCACCAGAGGCCGGGGCAGCAAGTGCCTCTTCCGGCGACGCCGCGGACGAGGACCTGTTTGGGCTGGACGAGCTCGAGGGCTACGACACGGAGCCCCAAGCCCAGGGCGCACCGCGCCGCCGCCCGATGGATCCTACGGAGTACAAGGCCGCACAGGCCGCCCGCGAGCAGGGCTGGGAGGACGGCGCCTGGTCCGCGGGCGACGGCATGCAACGCGAGCTGTACACGCGCCCGCGCGCGCCGCACAAGACGCAGCCTGCCATCAACGACGACGCGGCAGACGGTACGTACTCCCCCGAGGGCTATGCGCACGACTCCAACATCGCCATCGGCGGCGGGGTGCTCTCTGGCGGACACAGTTACCGTCGCGCGCGCAAGAGCAGGTCCTCCATGCAGCAGGGGCGCTATGGCCAGTACCTTGAGGTGCCAAAGGGCCGCCGCTCTATATTTGCCTCGCGCGACCGCATGCGCCGCCGCAGGTCGCTCTTCTCGATCATCGCGGTAATCCTAGTGTTCGTGGCCATCGCGATCGTGATTGCCCAGATGGCGAGCCGCCTGGGCTAGGCGCAGCGCGCGACCGCCGGTGGAGCGGGCGCGCAACCCACCTGCACCGTGGCGGTTGCGCTAGCTCCAGGGATCGCGCTCGAACAGCGGCTCCGGCGTTGGCCTGCGGTCGGGATACGGGTCGTAGCCGTCGTCGTCCTCACGCTCCGCACGGATGAACGGATCGTCCTTCGGCTGGCCGGGCTTCGGCCGCGCCCGACGCGCATCCCGCCTCTGCCCTGGGGTCGTGTGGTCGCGTTCTTCTCGCCCGGAATCCTTGCGCACGTCTTGCGGTCGCCCACCGTCCTTTGGCATTTGTTGCATGTGTCTTGCGCCCCCTATCCGTACACGTCCACGCACGCGATCATGTCGCAGACGCTGTTGTTGAACTTGCCAAGGTCGTAGGCGTCGTACAGCGACTTTGGCGCGCATGTTGCCGCGGCGCGCGTGCGGTCCGCCTCCCGCACCACAAGGACGGACCAGCAGTAGTCGCCCATCTCGCCGTAGGCGCACAGGAATCGCGCGGAAGACTTCCGCAAGTTCGAGGGCACGACTGCCTGATCTTGCGTCAGCGTCTGGCTCATGCCCGTGAACCCGCAGAGGTCTGCAAGCTGGCGCACCGTGGACTCGTCAGGGGTCGCGGCGTTTTCCGGAAGGTCCGCGCTCGCGAAGTCCAGGCGGATGCCCGGCAGCGGCGCTCCGGACGCCAGCACGTCCTCGGTGCCAGAGCCCTTGGGGAAGCTGTGGCTGAACGGGGTGTCCGTCACCGTCACGTTGCCCTTGTCCGCCGAGGTGTACAGCACGCGCGCGACGCCGCCGTCGCCCGTGGATGAGGAGGACAGCCGGAAGCCCTCGCCCTTCAGGAACTCCGTCACGTGCGTCTTGTAGTCAAAATACTCGCGCAGAAGGTGGTAGTCGGACGGATACGGCGCAGACACCTGCAAGGTGACGGTCGCTCCCTTCTCTATGGTGGTGCCAGGGGCGGGATCGGCCGCGACGACAGTCTGGGCGGCCTCGTCGGAATTGACATACGTGACGCTCGCGACAAGGCCGGCCTCGGCCACGGCGGCCCGGGCGTCCTCCTCCGTCTTGCCCACGACGTACGGCACCGTGTACGGCCGCGCGACCTTGATGGTGATGGTGTCGCTTGCCTGGAACGTGGCACCCTCCGCCGGCTCCGTCGCGACAACGCTGCCGTCCGCGGCGCCCGACGCCACGTAGGCAATGGAGAAGTTCTTGGCACCTGACTCGCGGAGCGCCTTTTTGGCCTCGCCCAGCTGGAGCCCGGACACCTTGGGCACGACGCGCGCCCTCGCGACGTAGACGGTAACGGTACTCCCCACCCGGGCACGCGTGCCCGCCGCCGGACTCGTGCGTACGACGGTGCCCACGGGATCGTCCGAAGCGACGGTGGCAACCTTGACCGCCAGGCCCTTTCCCCGGATCTTGCTGCCCGCAGCCTCCTGCGAGATTCCCACGACGTAGGGCACGGACTTGCCACCCCAGAGTTCTGCCCCGTACGTCGCGGCAGCCACGACACAGCCCACGAGCGCCACGACGAGCACGAGCGCGATGACCGCACGCCTGGGATGGCGGCTCTTGCCCTCGCCCGGAACGGCATCCGGCGCGACGGCCGCGACGGCGCCGCGTGCCACGCGGCCGAACCGGTCGGGGTCGACCACGGCGGAGGCGTCGGCGTCCTCGACGGCGTCCTCGGAGTTCTGGTCCAGGGGGACTAGCTGCTCTGGAGCCCGGTCCTTCTCGTCCGTCACTATGCCTCCCCTCCACGCGTTTGGAACATTATGGCGCAAAGCCGCCGCGAACCGCAAAAAGGCCGGCCGGGCAGGATGTCCCACCCGGCCGGCCTTGGCCTTTTATGTCGGGCCGCACGACGTGCGGTTCGCTAGGCTACTCCACCGTGTCCGGCTCGACAGGCGCGTCGTCCGACGGCTGGTCGGAGTTCTCGCCGGCGGGGACGGGCTCCGCAAAGAGCTGGTCGTCCGCGCCCACGTCGATCCTCGCGGTGTCGCCCTCGTGGAGCTTGCCCGCGATGATGAGCGACGCGACGTTGTCCACCACTTGGCGCTGGATGAGGCGCTTGAGCGGACGCGCGCCGTAGACGGGGTCGAGCCCGTCGAGCGAGAGCGACTGGATGGCCGCAGGTGTGAGCTCGAGCTTGATGCGCTCGCGGTCGAGGCGCTTGCGGACGTCCTTCAGCTGGATGTCCACGATCTTCTCGATGTCGTCGAGGCCCAGTGCGTGGAAGACCACCACGTCGTCGATACGGTTGAGGAACTCCGGCTTGAAGGTGGCACGCAGCGCGTCGTTCACCTGCTTCTGGACGACCTTGGGGTCGCTCGAGGCATTGGCGCCGGCGATGTACTGGCTGCCGACGTTAGACGTCATGATGATGATCGTGTTCTTGAAGCTCACGACGCGGCCCTGGCCGTCGGTCAGGCGACCGTCGTCCAGTACCTGCAGCAGGATGTTGAAGACGTCGGGATGCGCCTTCTCCATCTCGTCCAGGAGGATGACGGAGTACGGACGACGGCGCACGGCCTCGGTGAGCTGGCCACCCTCGTCGTAGCCCACGTATCCTGGGGGCGCGCCGATGAGGCGCTGGACGCTGAACTTCTCCATGTACTCGGACATGTCGATGCGGACCAGGGCCTTCTCGTCGTCGAACAGGTACTCTGCCAGGGCCTTGGCGAGCTCGGTCTTGCCGACGCCCGTGGGGCCGAGGAAGAAGAAGCTGCCGATGGGGCGGTTGGGGTCGGAGAGTCCGGCACGGCTGCGGCGCACGGCCGCGGCGACGGCCTTGACGGCCTCGTCCTGGCCCACGACGCGCTTGTGGAGCTCCGCCTCCAGGTTCTTGAGCTTGTCCATCTCGCCCTGCATCATCTTGCTGACGGGGACGCCGGTCCACGAGCTCACGACCTCCGCTATCTCGTCTGGGGTAACCTCCTCCTTCAGGATGCCGCCGGCCTCCTGCTTGGACTCGAGCGCGTGCTCGGCCGCCTCGTAGCTCTTCTGGAGCTCCGGGATCTTGCCGTAGCGCAGCTCGGACGCCTTCGCGAGATCGCCCGCACGCGTGGCCATCTCGACCTGCGACTTCGCATCCTCGATCTGGCTCTTGAGGTCCTGGACGTGGTCAATCGCGTCCTTCTCGTTCTTCCAGTTGGCCTTCATGCCGTCGAGCTTCTCGCGCGTGACCGCAATCTCCTTCTGCAGCGCGGCAAGACGCTCCTTCGAGGCGGCGTCCTCCTCCTTCATGAGGGCCTGCTCCTCGATCTGCTTCTGGGTCAGCTCGCGGTCGACGGCGTCGATCTCCGCGGGCATGGAGTCGAGCTCCATGCGCAGGCGGGACGCGGCCTCGTCCACCAGGTCGATGGCCTTGTCGGGCAGGAAGCGCTCGCTGATGTAGCGGTTGGAGAGGTCTGCGGCAGAGACCAGCGCCGCGTCCGTGATGCGCACGCGGTGGTGCTGCTCGTACTTCTCCTTCAGGCCACGCAGGATGGATATGGTGTCCTCAACCGTAGGCTCAGACACGAACACCGTCTGGAAGCGGCGGGCAAGGGCCTGGTCCTTCTCGATGTACTTGTGGTACTCGTCCAGCGTCGTCGCACCGATCATGTGCAGCTCGCCACGGGCCAGGGCCGGCTTCAGGATGTTGCCGGCGTCCATGGAGCCCTCGGTCGCACCTGCGCCCACGATGGTGTGCAGCTCGTCGATGAAGAGGATGACCCTGCCGTTTGCCTTCTGGACCTCCTTCAGCACGCTCTTGAGGCGGTCCTCGAACTCGCCGCGGTACTTGGCGCCAGCGACGAGCGCGCTCATGTCAAGCTCCACGACCTCCTTGTCCTTGATGGTGGAGGGCACGTCGCCCGCGGCGATGCGCTCTGCCAGGCCCTCGACGATGGCGGTCTTGCCGACGCCAGGCTCGCCGATGAGGACGGGGTTGTTCTTCGTGCGGCGGCTGAGTACCTGGATGGTGCGGCGGATCTCCTCCACGCGGCCGATGACCGGGTCGAGCTTGCCCTGGCGGGCGAGGTCCGTCACGTTGCGACCGTACTGCTCCAGCGCCTCGAACTGCGTCTTCGCGTCCTGCGAGGTCACGCGCTCGTCGCCGCGCAGGTCGTTGAACGCCTCCTGCACGCGCTTGCCCGTGATGCCCGCGCCGCGCAGCGCAGATCCGGCGTCGCCCTTCTCGTCCGCGAGCGCGCACAGCAGGTGCTCGCTCGTAACGTAGCTGTCGCCGAGCTTGGAGGCGAGCTTCTCGGCCTCGTCGCCCACGCGACGGAGCTCGTTGCTGATGCTCATCTGGCTCATGTCACCCGTGACGCGCGGAGCGTGCGCGATGGTCTGGTCCACCTGCGCCTCGACCTGCGCGGGGTCCGCCCCCACGCGCTCGATGATGGCGGTGATGTTGCGCTCGTTGGATTGCAGCAGCGCCTTCAGCAGGTGGATGGGGCGAACCTCACCCGCCTCGGCGTCGGCGGCTATGCTGACGGAGGACTGCAGCGCCTCCTGGGCCGTCACTGCCCACTTGTCGAATCTCATGCTTTTCTCCCTTCTGGGAATCTGGTTATCAAGGTTCATTGTTCCCCATGAGCTGGGGCTTATACAAAAATCTAAGTCGTTGTTAGATAGATTTTCTGCGCGTGGTAAAGAGAACCAAAAGAAAGGGGGCGGCACACCATCGAAGGTGTGCCGCCCCCCTGTGTCTGGCAGAGGCCGCCTCGAGCCCGTGGGTGCCGGCGCCGCTACTCGAGCGTGCGCATGAACGCGGAGATCGCGGCCAGGCCATGGCGCAGGTCGTCGGGGTTGTCGGAGTACGCGTAGCCGATGCGCATGCTGTGCGGCTCCTCGAAGGCGTCACCGGGCGTGACGAGGGCACCCGTGGTCTTGACCATGTCCGCGCAGAAGTCGTAGGAGTCGACATCGTAGTCGTAGTAGACGAGGGCGGTGGTGCCGGCCTCGGGCCTCACGAACGAGAGACGCGGCTCGGAGTCGACCCACTCCTGCAGGACCTGCAGGTTCTGGCGGACGATGCGGTGGCTGCGGGCCAGGATCGCGTCGCGGTGCGCCAGGGCGTACGCGGCCACCTCCTCGTCAAACAGCCCACAGCTGATGAGGTTGTAGTCGCGGTGGCTCAGCAGGTCATGGCGGAGCTGCGGGTCCTTCGTGATGCACCAGCCCAGGCGGATGCCCGCCATGGACCAAACCTTGGACATGGAGCTCACGACCACGGCCTTGTCGTACAGGTCGACCGGCGACGTGGTAAAGGCGTCGCTGTCCTGCACGAGCAGGCGATAGACCTCGTCGAACACGAGCCAGGCATCGTGCCTGCGCGCAATGTCGACGATGCCGCGGATCTCCTCCTCCGAAAGCAGCGCACCAGTGGGGTTGTCCGGGTTGTTGATGCAGATGACCTTGACGTCGTCCCCGCACAGGGCGTCGAGCCGCTTGGCGTCCACGTGGTAGCGCTGCTCCTTGTCCAGGTGCAGGATGCTCACGTTGGCACCGCACATCTGGGGGATGGAGTAGAGCTGCTGGTAGGTGGGCATGACGGAAACGACGTGGTCGCCCGGCTCGCACAGGGTCGTGAGCACCAGGTGGTTGGCACCCGCCGCGCCGTGCGTGGGGATGACGTGCCCCGGCTCGACCGTCTGGTACAGGCCGCAGATGCCCTCCAGGAACTTGGGATTGCCCTCGATGTCACCGTACGTCAGGCGGCGCTTGCAAAACGCGCTCAGGAACTCGTCACGCGCCTTGGCACCAGCCTCTGCCGAGCCTTCGCACAGCTCGAACACCTCGTCGAGGGACATGGAGTACGTACAGGTCTCGGCCACGTTGTAACGGCACTTCGTCTCCCACGCGTTCATCCACTGCTCGACCTTGAAGTCCTTGATCTTCATTTCTGCCTCCGTATGTGGGGCCTCGCCCCGTATGCGGGCGCCTCCGTCCGCGTGCCTTCACGTATGTGTGTTGCTCTTCTCGCCCGCTACAGCTCGACCACGGTGCCCATGGCGCGCTCGACGGCGCGGTCGTAGGCCATGCGCGACGCCGCAAGGTCCTGTACGGCGATGCCCGAGGTGTCGAACACGGTCACCTGGTCCTGGGACGTGCGGCCCTGTGCCTTTCCGGCGATGACCTCCCCCAGCTCCGCGGCTATGTGCTTCGGCGTGATGGCACCCTGCTTGACGGGCACCTCGAGCTCGCCAGATGCGACGCTCTGCGCGCGGTCGTCCACGAACACGCGGGCCGCGGCTACAAGGTCGGACGCAAGCTCCTGCTTACCCTCCATGTCCGCGCCGACCGCGCTGATGTGCGTGCCGGGACGCACCCAGTCGAGCTGGATTACGGGGTCGGTCGCTGGAGTGATGGTGATTATGGCGTCCGCAGCGCCCGCGGCAGCCTTGCCGTCCGCCACGGCAACGAGCTCGAACTCGCGCATCGCGCCCGCGGCCTCCAGGATGGCCTGGACCTCGCCGCGCATGAGCTCGACGCGCGCGGCAGGCGCCTCCTCCTTGCGCGGGTCCCACACCTCCACGTGGCCGATGCTGGGGCACGCCGCGAGCGTCGCGGCCACCATGAACGTACTCATGTGGCCCGCACCCACCACGAGCAGGCGCGACGCGTCCTTGCGCGCCAGCCACTTCACGCCGAGTGCCGCGGCAGCACCGGTGCGCAGGCCGGTAATCGCGCCGGCGTTCAGGAGCGCCAGCGGGGCGCCCGTGGCGTCGTCGCACAGGAGCGTGGTGCCAAAGACCTCCGGCAGCCCGCGGCTGGGGTTGCCCGAGAACCACGCCGTGAGCTTCAGGCCAAACAGGCCGCTGCCCGCCAGCTCGCCGGAGCGGATGTCCATGTCCGCCACGCCAGGCTCGAACTGCTCGTACACCATGGGCCACGCCGTGGCCTCCCCCTCCGCCTTCTGGCGGTAGGCGTCCTCGACCGCCTCGAGCGCGTCGGTCACGGTGAAGACCTGCGAGATCTCCCTGGCGGAAAGTACCCTGATCTGCGTCATGCGTTGTCCTGTCTGACACGGGCTCCTGGATCCGGCCTGCCCGTAGCGCAGGCCCCATGCCCGCGCCTCTGTTGACAGCGACTCTACGCCCCCTCACCGTTCACATCGAGGACCAACCTTTGTATTCAGCTACAATCATTTTCAGGCGAGAAGAACTTATTTGCCGTTATGGCATGGCATTTGCCACGGTAATTGTTCTTCTCGACAGTATTGACGTAGTGTTTTTGTACCTACGGGGGCATGCAATGATCTATACCGCCTCGGACTTCATGAACTCTTACGCCCAGAGCGTGCGCCTGCTGGCGGGCGCCGGTGGCCTCTCGCGCGCCATCGGGCAGGTGGGCATCCTGGACTACGAGCTCATGCCCGGCCTCAAGAGCCGCTACCAGCGCGTCAACTTCGAGCCGGGGCAGCTGGTGCTCTCGACGTTCCTGTATGCGCGCGATGACCCGTGGCTTATTGGCGAGGCCGTAAAGTACCTGGTGGGACGCGGCGTCAGCGGACTCGTGATCAAGAACGTGCTGCACCTGGATATACCGGACTCCGCGCTGCGCTATGCAAACGCGCGCGACTTCCCGCTGTTTCTGGCCACCCGCGACGACTTCTTCTTCGACACGGTCATCGCCCAGGTGGACCGACGCGTGGCCGAGCTCGCGGACGCGTCGTTTGCACAGAACGAGCTCGACCTGATGACACGCGAGCCTGCGAGCAGCGAGGAGGTGCGCTCCCACGCTCTGCGCCTGAACCCCAGCTTTGGCGAGGAGCACGTTATTGCGTACGTCGCGGAGCCGCAGTCGCAGGCGGGCCTTGCCCAGGCGCTCTCGCGCTACCACAAGAGCCGGATAAGCGGCCTGCGCTGCCTGCTTGCGCCGTACGACGACGGCCTGCTGTACGTGGCGAGCGCGGAGTCAGACGTGGTGGACGACCGCGCGCAGCTGGACGGGCTGGTGGGCACCCTGCGCGCGGACGTGCTGGAGCACGAGGTGACGGCGCCCGTGGGCGTGAGCCGCGTCCACTTTGACCTGGGGCAGATGGGCGACGCCGTGCTGGAGGCACGCCGCGCGGCGCTCATTGCGCGCAGGCGCGGCGGTGGCACCGTGCACTACGGCGACCTGGGCGTGCTGCAGGCGCTGCTGCCGTGCGCGGGCGACGCGCGGGTTGCCGCGTGGGCGGACGGCGTGATGGAGCCGCTGCGCAGCTTCGATGCGGAGACCGGCTCCAACCTGCTGCTGACGCTCGAGGCGTACTGCGACGCCGGCGAGTCCGTCGACGCCGCCGCCCAGGCGCTGGGCCAGCACCCCAACACCGTGCGCTACCGCCTGGGCAAGATCGCCTCCGTCTGCGGCCTCGACTACAGGTCTCGCACGCAGATGGAGCAGCTGTCCGTCGCGCGCAAGATCGAGCTCTGCCAGGAGCTCCTTGCGCAGTAGCACCCTGCGCGCAGGCGCCCCTATGCTCGGGCGCGCCCCAGTATCAGCCGCGTCTGGTCAAGAAACACGCGCATCTCCTCCGGCGTGCCCACTGTTACGCGCAGCCACGGGCGAAGCCTCTCCGTGTCGTAGTGGCGCGTCAGCACGCCGGCAGCGCGCAGCTCGGCACACCATGCGCGCGCATCCAGGTCCGGATGCGACGCCAGCAGGAAGTTCGTGCTCGAGGGCAGCACCGCAAAGCCCATGGCCGCGAGCTCCGCGCGTGACGCCTCGCGTGTGCGCACCGTGTCGGCAACCGTCGCGCGGTAGTACTCCGGGTCGGAAAGCGCCGCGATGCCCACGGCCATGGTCGGCGCGCTCAGGTTAAACGGATTGAATGCAAACTTGATGTCCTCCAGGTCCTTCACCAGGTCCGCCTGAGCGATGGCATAGCCAATGTGCGCACCGGCGAGGTTGCGCGACTTGCTCATGGTGTGCACCACGATCAGGTTGCGGTGTTCGCGCACCAGCGGAACGCAGCTCTCGCCGCAGTAGTCCACGTACGCCTCGTCCAGCACCACAAGACGCTCGGGCCGCGAGGCCACGATCTTCTCGACCTCGTCCCTCCCCAGCGCGATGCCCGTCGGGGAGTTTGGGTTCGCCAGCAGCACGTGGCGGTCGGTGTCGCACAGCGCCGCAACGTCGACGCCAAAGTCGTCGCGCACGGGCACGTATTCCCAGTCGAGCCCAAAGGTAACCGCGAAGTCGTGGTAGAAGCCATACGTCACGTCCGGAAAGCACACGCGCGCGCCCGGTCCCATAAACGTCTGCATCACAAAGCCCAGCACCTCGTCCGAGCCGTTGCCCACGAACACCTCTTCCGCGCCCACGCCATACGTCCGCGCCACGGCACGGCGCAGCGGCATGCAGTACGGGTCGGCATAGCGCCCCAGCCCCTCAAAGAGCCCCTCGTCACGCAGCGCGTCGCGCACGCGCGGACTCGGCGCCACGCTCGTCTCGTTCGCGTTCAGCTTCACGTACGTGCGGTCCTTCGGCTGCTCGCCGGGTCGGTATGGACACGCGTTCGCAAAGCGACTTGCAAGAAACTCGCTCATGCTAGCTCCTCCCCTGGATTCCCGCGCCGCCCGTGCATGCCCCACGCAAGACTTCTGCCACATGGCCGCCACACACGAAAGCGCCTCTTCCCCACACAAAGGTACGGGGAAGAGGCGCCCAGGTAAAACCCAGTTTTTGTAGCGGGCAACAAAGGCCCAGACGGACGAGAAGGGCCCGCCGCGCGCCGGCAACCCAGCCTCAGACGCCGCGGCCCTTGCCGTTCGAGAGCAGTCCACGCATGACCTGCTCCGGTCCCGCGCCGTCGTAGCGCGCGAGGGCCGTGATCTTCTCCCTCATGCGCAGCTCGTGGACCTCGTCCTCAAGCTCGCGCACGCGGCGGCGCAGGCGGTCTATCTCCTTGTCGCGCTCCATGGCGCGCTCGCGCATGTCCAGGATCCTCACCACACCGGCGAGGTTGATGCCCTCGTCGGTCAGCTTGCTGATGAGGTTCAGCCGCTCGATGTCGCCTTGCGAGTACAGGCGCGTGTTGCCGCGCGAGCGCCCGGGCGTGACGAGCCCCTTCTGCTCGTACACGCGCAGGGTCTGCGGGTGCATGCCCGTCAGCTCCGCCGCCACGCTGATCATGTACAGTGGCTTGCTCTTGTCGTCTTCGTCCCTACGCGCCATAGCGTTCCACGTCCTTTCGGTAGTCGCGCCTGTCATTATCCCTCATGACCTGCAGCGACTCCCTCTCCTTGGGCGTAAGGTGCGTAGGCACCACGACTTTCACCGTGACGTACATCGCGCCACGGCTCCCCTTGTGCTTCACGTCGGGGGCGCCAAGGTCCCTGAACCGGAACGTCTTGCCGTCCTGCGTGCCGGCGGGCACCTTCAACCTGACCTCGTGCCCGTCCGGCGTGGGAACGTCCACCTGGGCGCCGAGCGCCGCCTCGAAAACGCTTATGGGCACCTCCATGCGCACGTCGGCACCGTCACGCTTGAACAGCGGATGCTCGGCCACGTTCGTCGTCACCACAAGGTCGCCGCGCGCGCCGCCGTTCATGCCGTACTCGCCGCGGCCGCGGTAGCGGAGCTTGCCCCCGTCCACGGCACCGGCCGGCACCTTCACGGTAAGCGACTGGCGCTCGCCCGTGGAGGGTATCGTGTACGACACCTTGCGTTGCGCGCCGGAAAACGCCTCCTCCGCGGATATGTCGATGGACATGGTGAGGTCGCCGCCCTTGACGGGCCTGTTCGATCGCGCCGCGCCGGGGCCTCCCGCCCCGCCGAAGATGGACGAGAAGTCGAACCCGCCAAACGCACCGTCGCCGTTCCTGATGTTGTCGAATATCTCGGACCAGTCGGCACCGTTCGCACCCGTCGTGTACGTGTACGTACGGTTGCGTCCGCCCGAACCGCCAAAGTCCGCGCCGGGGATGCCACCAAACATCAGCAGCTGGTCGTACTCCTTGCGCTTCTGGGGGTCGGAGAGCGTCGTGTACGCCTCGCTGATCTCCTTGAACTTCTGCGCGTCGCCGCCCGCGTCCGGATGGTACTTCACGGCCAGCTTGCGGAAGGCCTTCCTGATCTCGTCGGCGTCGGCGTCGCGCTTCACGCCAAGGATGTCGTAGTAGTTCCTCTTGTCCGTCATGCGAGCTAACGCCTCCTTCCAAATAGCCGCGCCCGAACCTGCTGGGCCCGGGCGCGTTGGTCAACTTACCTTGTTACTCGGCGTCGGCGGCCTTGCCGGGGTCCTTCGCGCCGCCCTTGGCGTCGGAATCGTCCTCCGCCTTGGGAGCCGGGCGCTTCGGCCCGCCAAAGGTCACCGTCACCATGGCGTTCCTGATGACCTTGCCACCCATGGAGTAGCCCTTCTGGTACACCTGGGCCACGGTCTCGTCGTAGGCGTCCTTGTTCTCCTCGCGTCCCACCGCCTGGTGGATCAACGGGTCAAACGGCTCGCCCACGGGGTCGATCACCTCGACGCCCTCCTTCGCCAGGACGGAGAGCATCTTGTCGTGCACCGCGTTCACGCCGTCCACAAACTGCATCAGGCTCTCGTTGTCCGCGTCGTTCTTCGCGGCGTGCTCGGACGCGCGCTCCATGTCGTCCAAGACCGGCAGCAGGTTCACCACGAGCTTCTCAGCAGCGCGCTCGCGCTCGTCCAGGCGCTCCTGGGCCGTGCGCCTGCGATAGTTGTCCCAGTCCGCCTGAAGGCGCACCAAGCGCTCGCTTGCGTCCGCGGCCTGCTTCTTCGCAGCCTCGACGTCAGCGGCAGCCTCCTCGAGCTGCTTCTGCAGCTCGTCGCGCTCCGCGCGCACCTTGCTTGCGTCCGCCTTGAAGTCCTCGGCGGCAGCGGCCTCGCCCGCACGCTTCGCAGCCTCCACGCGAGCCGCCTCCTCCTCGGGATCAAGCTCGTCCGTCGCCTTCGCTTCCGGCGCGGCCTGGGCCTCAGTGGATTTGTTCTTCTCCTCCGCGTCCTCGACTGGCACCTTCACGTCACCCTCCTTCGGGAATCCCCCAAGGGGCGGCCCTCAGACCGCCCCTCGGATAGCTATTGTTCGCTCAACGCGACGAGCTTACTTGTTGTCCTTGTCGTCGTCCACGACCTCGTAGTCCGCGTCCACCACGTCATCGGTGTCACCGGTCGGCTGAGCCGCGCCGGCACCCGCGCCGGTCTGCGCGTTCGTGTCGCTGTAGACGATCTCGGCCAGCTTGTGGCCAACCTCCTGCAGCTTGTCGCCGGCCGCCTTGATGGCGTCCATGTCCGTGCCGTCCAGGGCCTTCCTGGCCTCGGCGACCGTGTCCTCCACCTGCTTCTTCATGTCGGCGGGAACCTTGTCGCCCAGGTCCTTCAGCGTCTGCTCGGTGCTGTACGCAAGCGAGTCGGTCTGGTTGCGGATCTCGATCTCGTCCTTGTGCTTCTTGTCCTCCTCGGCGTGGGACTCGGCGTCCTTCACCATGCGGTCGACCTCGTCGTCGGAAAGCGCGGTGGAGCCGCTGATCGTGATCTGCTGCGACTTGCCGGTCGCCTTGTCCTTTGCGGTGACCTTCACGATGCCGTTGGCGTCGATGTCGAACGTGACCTCGATCTGGGGTACGCCGCGACGGGCCGCGGGAATGCCGGTGAGCTGGAACTTACCCAGGCTCTTGTTGTCGGCAGCCATCTCGCGCTCGCCCTGCAGGACGTTGATCTCAACGGAGGTCTGGTTGTCCGCGGCGGTGGAGTACACCTCGGTCTTGGAGGTCGGGATGGTCGTGTTGCGGTCGATCATCTTGGTCATCACGCCGCCCATGGTCTCGACGCCAAGGGAAAGCGGGGTGACGTCCAGAAGCAGGATGCCCTCGACGTCGCCGGTCAGGACGCCGCCCTGGACGGCAGCGCCGTCAGCGACAACCTCGTCCGGGTTCACGGACATGTTCGGCTGCTTGCCGGTCATCTGCTTCACGAGCTCCTGGACGGCGGGCATACGGCTGGAGCCGCCGACGAGGATGACCTCGTTCACATCAGAGATCTGCAGGTTGGCGTCGCGCAGTGCCTTGGTCACAGGTGCCTTGCAGCGGTCGAGAAGATCACGGGTGATGCGCTCGAACTCAGCACGGGTAAGCGTGTAGTTCAGGTGCTTGGGGCCCGTCGCGTCAGCGGTGATGAACGGCAGGTTGATGTCCGCCTGCTGGGCGCTCGAGAGCTCCTTCTTCGCGTTCTCCGCAGCCTCCTTCAGGCGCTGCAGCGCCATCGGGTCCTTGCGCAGGTCGATGTTGTTGTCCTGCTGGAACTTGTCGGCCATCCAGTCGATGATCTTCTGGTCCCAGTCGTCGCCGCCCAGGTGGTTGTCGCCGTTGGTCGCCAGGACCTCGACGACGCCATCGGCGAGGTCAAGCAGGGACACGTCGAAGGTGCCGCCGCCCAGGTCGAACACCAGGACCTTCTGGTCGATGCCCTTCTTGTCCAGGCCGTAGGCCAGTGCGGCCGCCGTCGGCTCGTTCACGATACGCTTGACGTTCAGGCCCGCGATCTTGCCGGCGTCCTTCGTCGCCTGACGCTGCGCGTCGTTGAAGTACGCGGGGACGGTGATGACGGCGTCGGTGACGGTCTCGCCCAGGTACTTTTCGGCGTCGGCCTTCATCTTCGACAGGATCATCGCGGAGATCTGCTCCGGCGTGTAGTCCTGGCCGTCGATCTCGACGACGGCGCGGGAGCCGGTGCCGCTCTTCACGGTGTACGGGACGGTCTTCAGCTCGGAGCCAACCTCGTCGTAGCGGCGGCCCATGAAGCGCTTGATCGAGAAGACGGTGTTCTTCGGGTTGGTGACGGCCTGGTTCTTCGCGGCCTTACCAACGATGCGGTCACCGTCGGGACGGAAGCCAACGACGGACGGGGTGGTGCGGTCGCCCTCGGCGTTCACGATGATGGTGGGCTTGCCACCCTCGAGGACGGCCATCGCCGAGTTTGTGGTACCAAGGTCGATGCCAAGAATCTTTGCCATGGTGTAGTTCCTTTCCCTGTCTCCCAAGGACGGCCATGCCGGCTTCGGGACGTTCTATCCTCGTTGTACAATCCTCATTGTTCCCATGCGTTTTGATTCTATACATAATCTAAGTCCTCACACATTAGATTTTTTGAAATTTGCGCTATAGGGTTCGGTCACGGGGGCAGCGTTTCTCGCCCCGCGACATCTACGCAGGTAAACGCCGCTGTTTGACCGCAGGTGCCCCCAAGTGGGACCATCGGTCCCAAGCCAAAAACTCATGTGGCGCCCCTGTGGAGGCCACAGAAGTGGAGAAGATCATGAAGCTCCTGATTGCGTCTGACATCCATGGCGCGGCCCAGTGGTGCGCGCGCCTCATGGACGCCATCGACGCCGAGCAGCCGGACCGCGTCGTCCTTCTGGGCGACCTCCTGTACCACGGGCCCCGCAACGACCTCCCGGCGGACTACGCCCCGAAGGAGGTCATCGCGATGCTTAACGGGATCGCGGACCGCGTCATCTGCGTGCGCGGCAACTGCGAGGCGGAGGTCGACCAGATGGTGCTGGACTTCCCGTGCATGGCGGACTACGACGTGCTGTGGGACCCCCAGGCGCCAAACCCGCAGGCCGCGGGCGCGGGGCGCGAGCTCTTCCTCACGCACGGCCACGTGTGGGGTCCGGGCATCCACAACTCCATCGACCGCATGCCCACGCTTCCGGCCGGCGCCGCGATCGTCTATGGCCACACGCATAAGAAAGTGAACCAGCAAAGCGAGGCGAACCCCGCCGTGTGGTGCTTCAACCCCGGCAGCGTGGGCATCCCCAAGGATGGCTCGCACAGCTTTGGCATCTACCAAGACGGCAGCTTCGAGCACCGCATCCTGGAATAGCGCCACATCAGGCGAGAAGGACCAGCGACCATGGCCGCCAGTCCTTCTCGCCTGCGTTGTTTACTTTCTTGGACGCCCATGCGGGCGCCGGGCCGGCGTGCTACGCCTCGCCTCCAGAACCCCGGTGCTAGCCATCCAGTCCGTACTGCGCCTTAGAACTGACGCTTCCGTCGGTGAACGTGATCGACGCACTGGACCCAATGGACTCGCCGGTCCAGTTGTAGAGCTGGGAGGTGTGGCCGGAGATCTTGGTATCGCTCTGGAGCTCTCCGTCGCCGCCCATAATGTCCTTGACCTGGTCATACGTCATGCCAGTCTGCACCTGGTTGTACTTGTCCATCGTAGCTTTCGCGGCGGACTGATCGTTCACGCCAAACTGGGCCTTGTTAACGACTTGGTCGTTCTGGAACGTGACGTTTGCGACGCCAAAGCCGTCGGACTTCCACTCGTAAATCGTCGTGGTTATGTCGCCCACCTGGTTGGTGGTCTGCTCGGTTCCATCGGAGCCGATGATCTGCTTCACCTGCTCGTAGCTCATACCGTTCTCGATCTTCTTGAACTTGTCTGCATTGATCTTCGTATCGTCAGACGAGTCCGAACCGCCCTTCTTGGTGTTCGTGGTGCCAGAGGTGGCAGTGGCAGACTCCCCGCCCTTGTCGCTCGACTTGCTTCCAGATCCACCGCTCGCGCAAGCCCCGGCCACCGCGATGATCGCGACGATGACAACTACCAGCAGAAGCTTGTGCCCCTTCTTCTTTGGGGCGCCGTCCGTGTCGCTCTTCCTCGACATTGTTGCTCCAATTCTCCCGAATCCAACAGGGCGCCGGCGTCGCGGCTCCCATGGCGTTGGGCACCTTTTCGGCCCTCGCGCTTAACCAGGTGCCGACGCACGACCGATGTTAGGTTTCGGGAAGAGCAAAGTCCTCTGCTGGCAGCAGAGTCGGGCAAATTTCGTCACGTGAGGCGGCTACATTGGGCGCGCCTAGCGGTACGAATGCCTTTCTTTTCATATTTTATGTTCTAGAGCTTCCCAGGCGACGTCGCTTGAGGACCACCTTCTTCGCACGAAGTTTCGCCTTGGACCATTTAGCCGACAATCGCAACCGCCACGATATCCAACGCAAACAGCGCCGCCAGCCACAGCAGATGCATGCCCTCCCGACGCACTAGCACGCTCACACGCCCGTCTGTTCGGTCGTATCGCCCCAGCCGAAGCAGGCAGCACACGGGCTCCCAGCCAAAGGCAAATGCAACCCACACGGCCAGGCCAACCCCCAACACTGCGGAGTATTGTCCGTATGCAACCGTTGGCCTAAACACCATGTACCAGCAAGAAACTGCCAACAGAACGGTACTGAACGCCACGAACGCGGCGAGAAGAACGCAGGCCGCCTTCGTCCCGGCCCCTGCGGCACGAAACGCCATCCAGAGGTCCCGGGCGCGGACATGTTCGACGAGCCGCGCATCCCGGTCGCGTAGGGCCCGCGCATCGACAGCGGTGCCCGCGACATCTGCGGCATGCGCGTCACCCGCACGAGCCGCGTCGCCCGCGACGCCATAGCTCACGGCAGAAGCCGCGGGCTCAACTCGCGTCGAATCCACGCCAGCAATCGTTGCGGCAAGCGCACGCTCGAGCTCGCCTGCGGACTGATAGCGGGCGGAAGGCTCGAAGGCCGTTGCCTTTTTGATTACCTTGCGCAGGGCCGGCGACACAAGCGGAGACTCCTGTGCCGCAGAGCCGAACGAAGCGTCTGCCGGGTCCGCCGCCGTAAGCGCGTATGCCAACACGCGGCCAAGCGAAAAAACGTCCGACCTTGCGTCTGTCTGCGCAAACCCATACTGCTCCGGCGCCGCGAAGCCCCACGTACCAAGGCGCGTGGTATCGTGCGAGGCGCCGTCCACGCGCATGCGAGCAATCCCCAGGTCGATGAGGTGCGCGCCGTCCGCGGCCACCACCACGTTTCCAGGCGCGATGTCCCGGTGTACCACGCCCGCCGCGTGCAGCGGCGCAAGCGCCTGGCACAACTGCCGCGCCAGCGCCACCGCACACCCCGGCGCCAGCGGCCCCCGCTCCCGCACAAGCTCGCGCAGAGTGGGCCCCTCCACATAGTCGTACACCGCCACGAGCGCATCTGGCAGCCGGTACAGCTCGCGCACGTGCGGCAGCCGAGAAACGCCGGCCGCCTTGGCCGCCGGCACCGCCGTGGCCTCGCCGTGCGCACCCGCCGCATCACACGCATCCGCGAGCTCCGCCACCTGCAGCGCGCGCCACGCGGACTCGTTCGCAAGCGGCGCCGGCATGCACTTGCGCACCAGCAGCACGGGCTCGCCGGGTCGCGGCTCGCGACGTGCCACAAGCTCCGTCGTTCCACCGTCGCCCTGCGCCAGCACGCGCACGGGCACAAACGAGTCGTCCAGATCCATCGCAGCCAGCAGCGCCTGGTCGTCCGGGTCAGCCAACATCGAATCGATCGCCGGCATCACTCCACGGCTCCCGCGCCGTCGGCACCGATGGTCTTCTCGCCCAGGCGGAAGAGCTCGTCGTCGCACTCGAATTGCGTGTAGCCGTGCTCCAGGCAGAAGATGATCACGGCGTCGCGACGGACCTTGCAGTACAGCTCGGAGTGGCCGGCACGGCGCAGCAGGCGCTGGGCCTCGCGCAGGCTGCAGCCAAGGCCAAACGCAAGGGCGATGGCCGTGTCTCGGCTGGGACGGCGCGCGCCCTGGAACACCTGGTATCCAAACGAGGGACTCACGTCGCACGCGCGCAGCACGTCCGCGCGCGTGCGGCCCTTCTGCTGCAGAAGGCTGCGCAGATAGGCGGCAAAATCGCGCTCGCCCACCTGCGTCTGGTCCAGATACTCCTGCGGCGTGGCGCTCGCGAGCAGGCGGGCCAGAAGCTCCTCCGTAAGGGGCTCGTGGTCCGCGGCGCCCGCCGCACCCGTCGCGCCCGGGCCCGCGCTAGGCAAGGGCCGCCTCCCGGCCAAGGGCAAACGCCTTGAGGTTCGCGTCCACGGTCTTGGGCGGTACGCGACGGCGGATGGCGTCCTCCCACTCCTCGCGCGAAAACGGCAGCGCCGTGGAAAGCGCGCCCACCAGCACCACGTTGGTGGAGCGGGGGCTGCCCGCCTCGCGCGCGATGGCGCCGGCGTTCATGCGCGTGGCGCCCAGCGCGTCCAGGCGCCGGTCAACGTTCTGCGGCATGGTTGCGTTTCCTATGTTCACGGGCACGGGGGTGATCGTCTCGTCGTTCACAAAGAGGCGCCCTCCCTCGCGCAGGAACTGCTGGTTGCGCAGGGCCTCCATCGCCTCGAACGCCACCAGGACGTCCGCGGTGCCCGGGTCGCAGATCATGCTGTCCACCTTCTGGCCCATGCGGATGATCGTGCTGACCGATCCGCCGCGCTGGCTCATGCCGTGGATCTCGGACACCTTTACGTCCAGGCCGGCCTCGCTCGCGCACATGGCCAGGATGTTGCCGGCAAGGATCGTGCCCTGCCCGCCCACGCCCACCAGCAGGACGGTCATGGTCTTCTCCAACGTGACGCGCTTGCCAAGCTCGATGGTCGAGGCCTCGGCGGATGCGGTTGCGTGTGGCATGCTACTCCTCCTCGAACGCGATGCAGCCAAACGGGCAGCTCTGCACGCACTGGTTGCAGCCGATGCACTGGGTCGGGTCGATCTCTGCGCTGCCGTCCGCCGCCTTGCCCAGGGCCGGGCAGCCAATCTGGATGCACGATCCGCACTTGCGGCAGTCCGTGATGCGCGGCGCCGGGCGAGAAGTGCGGTCGACCAGTCGGCACGGGCTCTTGAAGATGATGACGCTCAGCCGGTCCGTGTGCGACGTGGCCGCCTTGAGCGCGCGGCGGATGGCCTTGAGGTCCTGCGCGTCAACCACGCTCACCTCGTCCACGCCGATGGCCTGGCACAGCGCCACCAGGTCGAGCGGCTTGCCCGCCGGCCGGTCGAGCATGCTGGGCTTCTGCGCGGCGTCCATCAGGGGAGAAACGCGCGCCGCCTGCTCCGTGAGCGTGAGGCCGTTCACGGGGTTGCCCTGGGTGCCGGTCATGGCCGTCGTACGGTTGTCCAGGATGCAGAGCGTGCCCGTGCCGCCGTTGTAGACGGTGCCCAGCAGGCTCGTGATGCCGGAGTGCGCAAACGTGGAGTCGCCAATCACGCCCACGACCGGCCTTCCCGTGCGTTCCGGCGCGGCGGCGAGCTCCATGCCGTGCGCCATGGAGAAGGACGCGCCCATGTCGATGACGGAGTCGACCGCCTTGTACGGCGCGACGGCTCCGAGCGTGTAGCAGCCGATGTCGCCGCACACGATGGCGTGCATGCGCCTGAGCTCGCAGAAGACCAGCCTGTGCGGGCAGCCGGCGCAGAACGCGGGCGGGCGCGGGGGCAGGTCCTGGGCCGCCTGCTCGTGGGAGGGAAGCTCGGCGCCGAAGCTGGCGCGGATGTGCGAGGGGAAGATCTCGCCGGAGCGCGGCAGCGGAGCCGCCGGCGGCTCGCTCAGGTCGACGCCCATGGCCGCGATGGCGTCGCGGAAGTAGCGGCACGCCTCCTCGACCACGTACACCTTGTCCACGGACGCCGCAAACTGCCTCAGGCGCTCCGGTGGCAGCGGCCACGTGAGGCCGAGCTTGAACGTGGATGCGTTCGGCAGCGCCTCGCGCACGTGGTTGTACAGCGCGCCAGCCACGATGACGCCGATGCTGGTGTCGCGCATCTCGACCCGGTTGAGCTCGCTCTTCTCGGCAAACTGCACCAGGGCGTCCTCGCGCGCGTTCGTGGCCTGGATGCGGCCGACGGCAAACGCCGGCATCATGACGTACTTCTGGGGCGCGGACGCGTAGTCGCGAAGCGGCGCATCCTCGCGCACGCCCGCGGGCTCGACCATGGTGCGCGTGTGCGCGATGCGCATGGTCTCGTGCAGCATGACGGGAGTGTCGAAGCGCTCGGACAGCGCAAACGCCTTGCGGCTGAACTCGTAGGCCTCCTGCGAGTCCGCAGGGTCCAGGCACGGGATGCGCGCGAACGCCGCGTACGTGCGGGAGTCCTGCTCGTTCTGCGAGCTGTAGCACGATGGGTCGTCCGCGGCCAGCACCACGAGGCCTGCGTTCACGCCCGTGTTCGCGACGGACATGAACGGGTCTGCCGCGACGTTCACGCCCACGTGCTTCATGGTCACGAGCGTGCGTGCGCCCGCCATGGCAGACCCTATGCCCACCTCGAGCGCGACCTTCTCGTTCGGCGACCACTCGCAGTAGACGTCCTTGTGCCTGACCAGGTTCTCGAGCGTTTCCGTCGAAGGCGTGCCGGGGTACCCCGTGCCAACCCTGACGCCGGCCTCCCACGCGCCCTGCGCTATGGCCTCGTTGCCCGAAAGCAGCTGCTTTGCCATCGTTTCTCCCATCGCCAACCCGCGACGAGCCAGCCAGGCCGCCCCGCCGCAGGACCCACGTCACGAGCACCGGGCTCGTGCCAGGGCTCCATTGTCTAGGATAGTTGTTTCGATTTTGACAACAAGGCCGTGCAATGGGCAAGCGGCGGCAACGCGCGCCACGGGCGAGAAGCGCAAAGGGGACGGGGCCGCACGCGGCGACCCCGTCCCCTGTCCTGCTCATGTCATGCGGTGCGCGCCCTGTGCCGGGGTTGCGCCCCCGGGCTACTCGTAGTCGCCGACGGAGATCCAGCTGAGGAGGAAGTCCTTCTCGACCACGCGGCCGCGCGCAAGCTCGGCCGCCGCGACGATGGGGAACCACTGGCTGACGTACTCGACCGTGGTGCCCTGCAGCTCGCAGTAGGTCTTGAGGTAGCTCTCCGCGAAGTCGTCCTGACCGTTCAGCTTGAAGTGCAGGTACGAGACCGCGCAGTCCGCCGAGCCGTCGCCCTGGCTAGCGTGGGCCCAGTCGCAGATGCACGCGGTACCGTCCTCGCGGACGATCACGTTGGAGGGGACGAAGTCGCCGTGGCAGATCTTCTGGTGGTTGGGCATGCCGTCCAGACGCATCAGAAGGTCGTAGCGGGTGGACTCGTCCAGAACCTCCGTTACGGAGTTAATCATGCGCGTGTACTTGTCCTTCTGGCGGTTCATGAGGTCGTTCCTGTGCTGGTGCACGTCGAGCTGGAGCTTCACGAAGTCCTTCATGACGTCGTCCAGCCTGGAGGGGTCCTCGTCAGCAAGATCGCGCATGGTCTTGCCCGCGACCTTCTTGGTGACGAGCGCCCAGGAGCCGTCGACCTTGCTGACCTCGACGAGCTGGGGCACGTCGATGCCGGCCTGGTCCGCGCGGGCTAGGTTCAGCGCCTCGTTGAAGACGTCCGCAGGCGGCTTCGTGGCGTTGAACACCTTGGCGACGGTGTCACCGCAGTCGTAGACGACCTTGTTGTGACGGGTCCTGATGACCTTCTTGTCCTTGGGTAGTTCCATGGTGCAGTCATCTCCTCATCTTGCGTGTACGACAAGAAACGCTACTCGGAATCGCGGATGGTCAGGCCCTTGTCCTCGTAGGAGGTCGCAGGACGGCCGTAGTAGGCGTCCAGGTACAGGGACTTGATCTCGGCCACGAGCGGGTAGCGCGGGTTCGCGCCGGTGCACTGGTCGTTGAATGCGTTGAGGGACATCTCGTCGAGCGTGTCAAGGAAGTACTTCTCGTCCACGCCGTAGTCGGCGATGGTCTTCTTGACGCCGATGTACTCCTTCAGGTCCTCGATGCCTTGCATGAAGTTCTCGAACACCTCGTCGTCGTCCTTGCCGGTGAACCCGCAGAAGCGGCCCATCTCGGCGTAGCGCTTCTTGGCCTGCGGGTACTGGTACTGGGAGAACGTGCCCATGCGGGTGGGACGCTCTGCCGCGTTGTAGCGGGCGACGCGAGTGAGGATGACGGCGTTGGCCCAGCCGTGCGGGATGTGGTGATAGGCGCCGAGCTTGTGGGCCATGGAGTGGTTCACGCCGAGGAAGGCGTTCGCGAAGGCCATGCCGGCGAGGCAGGAGGCGTTCGCCATGTGATCGCGGGCCTCGACGTTGGTGGGCTCGCTGTAGGCGGTCGGCAGGTAGTCGAACACGAGCTTCGCGGCCTTCAGCGCGATGGCGTCGGTGTAGTCGGACGCCATGATGGAGACGTAGGCCTCCATGGCGTGGGTAAGGACGTCGATGCCGGAGGCGGAGGTGAGGCCCTTGGGCTGCGTCATCATGTTGTCGGTGTCGACGATGGACATGGTCGGCATGAGCTCGTAGTCCGTGATCGGCCACTTGATGCCGGTCTCGGCGTCCGTGATGATGGCGAACGGCGTGACCTCGGAGCCGGTGCCCGAGGAGGTCGGGATCGCGACGAACTTGGCCTTCTCGCCCATCTTCTTGAAGCGGTAGACGCGCTTGCGGATGTCCATGAAGTCGACGGCCATGTCGTCGAACTTCTCCTCCGGGTGCTCGTACATGGTCCACATGATCTTGCCGGCGTCCATCGCGGAGCCGCCGCCGATGGCGATGATCACGTCAGGCTCGAACGCGCGGAGCAGCTCCACGCCCTTCTGGGCGTCCTGCAGCTTCGGGTCGGGCGAGATGCTCCAGAAGCTGGAGTGGACGATGCCCATCTTGTCCAGGGGCTCCTCGATCTTCTTGGTGAAGCCGGACTTGTACAGGAAGGAGTCCGTGACGATGAAGGCGCGCTTGCAGCCGTAGACCTCCTTGAGCTCGCGGAGGGCGACGGGCATGCAGCCCTTCTTGAAGTAGACCTTCTCGGGGGTACGGAACCAGAGCATGTTCTCACGCCTCTCTGCGACCGACTTGATGTTGAGCAGCTGGTGAACGTCGACGTTGCCGGAGAAGGAGTTGCCACCCCAGGAGCCGCAGCCCAGCGTGAGGGACGGCGTGAGCTGGAAGTTGTAGATGTCGCCGATGCCACCCTGGGCAGCAGGGGTGTTGATCAGGATGCGGCAGGTCTTCATGGCGTGCGCGTGCTTCTGGACCTTCTCGGTCTCGCGCGTGTCGATGAAGAGCGAGGAGGTGTGGCCGTAGCCGCCGTCTGCGACGAGGCGGGACGCCTTGGCGAGCGCGTCGTCGAAGTCGCTCGCGCGGTACATGCCGAGGATGGTCGTGAGCTTCTCGTGCGCCCAGGGGTTGGAGGGCTCGACGGACTCGGTCTCGCCGATGAGGACCTTGGTCCAGGCGGGAACCTCGACGCCAGCGGTCTCGGCGATCTTGGTGGCGGGCTGGCCGACCATCTTCGCGTTGACGGCGCCGTTCACGATGACGGTGTTGCCGACCTTGTCGATGTCGTCGCCCTGCAGGAAGAACGCGCCGCGCTTCTGGAACTCGGCCTTGACCGCGTCGTACACGCCGTCGAGGACGATCACGTTCTGCTCGGTGGCGCAGATCATGCCGTTGTCGAACGTCTTGGACTGCATGATGGAGTTGACGGAGTTCACGACGTCTGCGGAGTCGTCGATGATGGCGGGGTTGTTGCCCGGGCCGACGCCGAGGGCGGGGGTGCCGGAGCTGTACGCGGCGTTGACCATGCCGGGGCCGCCGGTCGCGAGGATGATGTCGGCCTCGGACATGAGGGTGTTGGTGGCGACCAGGGACGGCTTCTCGATCCAGCCGACGATGCCTGCGGGCGCGCCGGCCTCGACCGCGGCCTCGAGCACGACGCGGGCGGCCTCGGTGGTGCACTTCTTCGCGCGCGGGTGCGGGCTAATCATGATGGCGTTGCGGGTCTTCAGGCACAGCAGCGTCTTGAAGATCGCGGTGGAGGTGGGGTTCGTGGTGGGGATGACCGCGGCGACGACGCCGAGGGGCTCGGCGATCTTCGTCATGCCGTAGGCCTTGTCCTCCTCGATGACGCCGCACGTCTTGGTGTCACGGTACTTGTTGTAGACGAACTCGGCCGCGAAGTGGTTCTTGATGACCTTGTCCTCCACGACGCCGTAGCCGGTCTCCTCGTAGGCGAGCTGGGCCAGGGGGATGCGCTCCTTGTTGGCCGCGAGCGCTGCCGCCTTGAAGATCTTGTCGACCTGCTCCTGGGTGTACGTGGCGAACTTCTTCTGGGCCTCACGCATCTGGGCGAGCTTCTCGGTCAGCTCCTCGTCGCTGTGGACGATGATGGCCGCGCCGTCATCGCGAGTTGGCTCTTCGACCTGCGGAGCTTTTGTCTCGGGGGCTTCGGACATGTCTTCTCCTTCTGTCTTGATACGCCCGAGACGCCTGAGTCACGGGCATACGTCGCCTTACGACTAGGCCAATTGTATTTGAGATGGAGATTTTTTGCTAAGTCGAATCGAAAACGTTTCCAGTCCACATCGTTCTGATGACGTTGGCCAGTGAATGATATTCATTTCGAGAACCGCAGAATGCCTGCATGTTCGCCCTTCGCAGGTCACAAGCGGTGTTAGCCTCATTTGACATTTTCCTGAATACGGGGCGAGAAGAACCGCATATCAACAATTCGCATGGCGTATGCATCCGCGCGAAGCCCATGGCCGTACGAGCACAACAAAAACGCACGTCCAGGCTAGGCCTGGTTCTCCCTGTCCACAAGACCCGTGGCCCCGTAGCGGCGACGCAGGAGCGGCTTCTCGATCTTGCCGGTGGGGTTGCGCGGCACATCCGCGAAGATGATCTTGCGCGGGCGCTTGTAGCGTGGGAGGCCCATGCAGAAGTCGTTGATGTAGTCCTCTCCCACCTTGCCGACGAACTCCGGCTTCAGCTGCACCACCGCGGCGGCGATCTCGCCCAGGCGCTCATCCGGAAGGCCTATGACAGCAACGTCCTGTATGGCGTCGCAACCGCTCATGAAGTCCTCGATCTGCACGGGGTAGAGGTTCTCGCCACCCGTGATGATGACGTCCTTCTTGCGGTCGACGAGCCAGTAGAAACCGTCCTCGTCCTGCCTGGCCATGTCACCGGTGTGCAGCCACCCGTCCACGAGCGTCTCTGCGGTGGCAGCGGGGTCCTTGTAGTAGCACTCCATCAGACCGGGGCCCTTGACGCACAGCTCGCCGACGGCCCCCTGCTCCACAGCCTCGCCCTTCTCGTCCACGATCTTGCACTCCCAGCGATAGCCGGGAACGCCGATGGCGCCCACGTGGTCGATGTTGTCCAGGCCAAGGTGCACGCAGCCGGGGCCCGTGGATTCCGACAGGCCGTAGTTGGTGTCGTACTGGTGGTTGGGGAAGACCTCCTTCCAGCGGCGGATGAGGCTCTTTGGCACGGGCTGGGCACCTATGTGCATGAGACGCCACTGGTCGAGGTGGTAGTCCGACAGCGTGACGGTGCCCTCCTCGATGGCGAGCAGGATGTCCTGCGCCCAGGGAACGAGCAGCCAGACGATGGTGCAGCGCTCGTCGGACACCGTCTTGAGGATGGTCTTGGGGCTCACGCCGCGCAGCAGCACGCCGCGTCCGCCAACGGAGAGCGAACCCAGCCAATGCATCATGGCGCCAGTGTGATACAGCGGCGGGATGCAGAGGAAGACGTCGTCGTGCGTGGTCTTGTGGTGCACGGCCTCCATCTGAGCGGCCTGGGTAAGGCTCTGGTGGTGGTGCAGAATGGCCTTGGGGAAGCCCGTGGTGCCGGAGCTGTAGTAGATGGCCGCATCCTCGTTTTCAGAAAGCGGAATCATGGGGTCGGCGCTGGAGCAGAGCATCGCGAGCTCACGGTAGCTCTCCGCCCACGTGGGGCAATCGTCCCCCACGTAGAACAGCAGCCTGCCGCGCTGGATCTGCGGCACGATCTGCTCCACGCGTCCAATGAACTCCGGACCAAAGACCAGGATGTCCGCATCGGCCTTCTTTATGCAATACTCAATCTCATCCGGGGCATAGCGGAAGTTAAGCGGTACCACGGCGGCGCCGGTCTTGAGGATGCCAAAGTACAGCGGCAGCCACTCGATGCAGTTGTAGAGGAGAAGGGCCACCTTGTCGCCCTTGTGCACGCCTCGCGACAGCAGCAGGTTCGCAAAGCGGTTGGCCTGCTCGTCGAACACCTGCCAGGTCATCTCGCGGCGGAACGGCTCGTCCTCCGTGTTTTCGACCAGGTCGTACTCGCGCCACGTGACGTGGCGGTTCTCGCGCACCTCGGGGTTGACCTCGACGAGGGCGGTCTCGGTGGGATATGCGGCCGCGTTGTGACGCAGCATGTCGACGATGGTCAAGCTGTCCTCCTTGGCGAGCGTGGGCCGGGCCGCACGTGGCCCGCATTGCGATGGCGCCGGCGCGCCACCCCAACAGTCTAGACGTTATGCCATGCTTGACGTGTGCGATTGGGCGCGCAATATGCAACGCGGGCATGATGCGCCGGGCGCAGGCCGTCGTCGCCGGGAGGCGTGACTTATCTACTTGTTTATCTACCACTTATTCAAATGAACAAGTGCTTGAATAAGTTGGTATATAAGTGGGCGCGGGGGACCAGCTACGCCTCGAACTTGTCCACCATGCCATCGTTTGACGCACACAGCTGCGTGATGGTCTGGGGAATCTGGTCTATGTCGTACGGGGTCATCTGGTAGACCCAGTTGAGCCAGTTGCGATACAGCAGGTTGGCGTGGGCGCGCCACGTGAAGAGCGGCTGCTGCTCGGGGTCGTCGTCCGGGAAGTAGTTCTCGGGGATCTTGATGGGCAGGCCCTTCTTGAAGTCGCGCCAGAACTCGTTGCTGAGGGTGTCGCGGCCGTACTCGAAGTGGCCCGTCACGTATATCTCGTGGAAGTCGCGCGTGGCAAGGAGGGCCGGGCCCGTCTTGAAGCTTTCCGACAGCACGTGGAGCTCGGGGTGCTTCGCGAGCTCGTTGGTGTCGATCGCGGCGTGGCGCGAGTGGGGCATGTTGTGGACCTCGTCGAAGCCGTTCGTGAGGAAGCTGTACTCGTCGCACAGGCGCTGTGGGAAGACCCCGAACAGCTTGCTCCCCAGCTGTTTCTTGGGGATGCCGTACAGGTGCCAGAGCCCGGCCAGCGCGCCCCAGCACAGGTACATGGTGGAGAGCACGTGCTCCTGGCTCCAGTCGATGATGCGACAGAGCTCGTCCCAGTAGTCGACCTCCTCGAACGGCATCTGCTCCACGGGCGCGCCGGTGATGATGAGGCCGTCGTAGTTGTTGGACTTGAGCTCGTCAAACGTCTGGTAGAACTTCACGAGGTGGTCCTCGGGGTGTTTTTGGACTCGTGGCTCGAGACGCGCATGAAGTCGCAGCTCACCTGCAGCGGGGACTTCGAGATGAGGCGCAGGATCTGGGTCTCGGTCTCGACCTTGGTAGGCATCAGGTTCAGGATCGCCACGGCAAGCGGGCGAATCTGCTGCTCGGTCGCGGCCTCCTCCTCGAGCGCGAAGATGCGCTCCTGGTGCAGGATCTTCTTGGCAGGAAGGCCGTCGGGAATATTGATGGGCATGTTCTTCTCCAAAGTAAAGCAGTTGCAAGACCGAGTTTGCGCCCCTGGGCTGAGGCGTCCCGGTCCCCGTTCAGGCGGCCCGCCTTGAATCCGTCACGCAGTGGGGCCACCTTGCGTGACGCTAGCGCATTCGAAACGCCGTGCCGGCCGGCAACGCTTTGGCTTTTGCGAGCATACCGAACTCTCCCTCTACGTCCGCGGCCGCGCGCCGCAGGACGCCTACTACCTTAGCAACTTTCCGGCCGGCCAGGCGCGCGATTTGCGCGCCGGGGCTAGTCCCGCGAGCAGGCACACTCAAGAGCACTCACGATCGCCTTCCGCATGAGCGGAACGGGCATGCACGGCGTTGCCTCCGGCAGGCGGCGCGCCTGCTCAGGCGCGTACGGCACGTGCACAAAGCCGGCGCGAACCGTGGACCGGGACTTCGCGAGCGCATGAAGCGTCGAGAAGAGCACGGCGTTGCAGACGTAGGTGCCTGCGGTGTACGAGACCGCCGCGGGCACGCCGGCATCGGCCATGGCCTGCGCCATCGCATGGACGGGCAGCGTGGAGAAGTGCGCGTCCGGGGCGCCCTCCAACAGACGCGTTCCCCGTGGCCGCGCGCCGTCGTTATCGGGGATGCGAGCGTCCGCGTAGTTGATGCCCACGAACTCCGGCGTCACCTTGGCGCGACCGCCCGCCTGGCCAAGGCAGAGCACGATGGCGGGATTCTCGCGCTTGATCGCCGCAAGCACGGCAGCCGGCCCGCGGCTAAACGACACGGGGATTCGCTCGCAGACCACGGCGTGGCCCGCGATGGTCGCAGGGAGCGTGCTTACCACCTCCCACGAGGGGTTCGTCCGCTCTCCCCCAAAGGGCTCGAAGCCCGTAACCAAGATCTTCTCCATACGCGTCACCTTTCCTGCGCTACAAACGCCCTTCCCGGCGAGGAGCCCGCGGCCAACGGGCCGGGCGACCCTTACGACGCCAGAGGCAGTGTACCTGCAAAATGGGCCAGCGCAGCACGGCGCTCGCGAGCCGAGAGGGGCGGTCTTGTGCGCAGGCAAGAACGTCGTGCGCCTGACCTGCGCAAATTGTGTGCGCACGCGCCGCCACGGGCGCATGTTGGTGCAAGATTCGCCCAGTTGGTGGATACTAGGGGTCATGAACAAGTCATTTGCCGAGCTCGGGCTAGACGAGCACATCCTCCGGGGCATTGACGCCCTGGGCTTCACCACACCGACACCCGTGCAGGAACAGGCGATTCCGCTGGTTCTTGCCGGCCGAGACGTCATCGCGTCCGCGCAGACGGGCACGGGCAAGACGGCTGCGTTCGCGCTGCCGATTCTGCAGCTTATCGAGCCGTACTCGCGTGCAGCGCGCGAGGAGCAAGAGCGCCTTGCCAACGCGGCCGAGGTTGTCGAGCCACAAGTCGACGCCCAGGCGGCCCCAGCCGACGCGGCCAAGCCGCAAGTCGACGCACAGGCGATCTTGGCCAGCGCGCCAAGCGCAGGCGTGACGGACGAGAGTGCGCCGGACGCCGGCGACGCCTACGACGGCCCCGACGTGCTTGCGGACGACGCGCCCGATGGCAGCGCCTCCGTTTCTGCCAAGGTGGACGCGGACGGCAACATCCGTCCCACCCGCCGACCGCGCCGCCGCCACCACAAGGCGGCGACCAAGCCCGAGGCCGACTCGCAGGACGGTACGCGTGATGCGGAGGGCTCGCACGCAGCCGACGCCGACAAGCCAAAGTCAGGCGCAAGGCGCGGCGGGAAGTCGTCCGCCAGCCGCAAGACAGCCAAGGCCCACAAGTCCGAGGCGGGCCGCAGCAAGGCCGACGGCAAAAAGCGCCGCCGCTCGCGCAAGCGCGGCAGCAAGGGCGACGCAAGCCTCGCGCCAAACCCCAACGCTCACCCGTTTGGGCCGTTCGCGCTGGTGGTTACCCCCACGCGCGAGCTCGCACAGCAGATTGAGGATGTCGTCTCCGTCGTCTGCGAGCAGACGGGCCAGACGGCCGTCGTCGTGATGGGCGGCGCGAAGCTCGACCGCCAGATCCGCAGGCTCGAGGCCGGCTGTGACCTGCTCGTGGCCACGCCCGGGCGCCTGCTCGACCTCATGGAGCACGGCCACCTGAGCCTTGCCGACGTGAAGGTCTTCGTGCTGGACGAGGCGGACCGCATGCTCGACATGGGCTTCTGGCCCAGCGTCAGGCGCATCGTCGCCGCACTGCCCCGCGAGCGGCAGACCCTGCTCTTCTCGGCCACGATTCCGCCCTCGATCAAGGGCACCGTGGACACCATGCTCAAGGACCCGGCCACGGTCGAGATCGCGCGCGTGGGACAGACGGCCGATACGGTGGAGGAGCACCTCTGCCCCGTCACGCAGGGTCAGAAGCTGCAGCTGCTCGAGGCGTTGCTCAAGCGCTACACGCCGGAGCGCGTGCTTGTGTTCTGTCGAACGAAGACCCGCGTGGACGAGGTGGCGCAGATGCTCCGCCGCGGCGGCTTCAAGTGCGACCTCATGCACTCCGGGCGCAACCAGAGCGAGCGCGAGCGGGCGCTCAGGCGCTTCCGCTCCGCGGAGGTGCAGGTGCTCGTGGCCACCGACGTCATGAGCCGCGGCATCGACATATCCGGGATAGACGCCGTCGTGAACTTCGACGTACCCATGGACCCGGAGGACTACGTGCACCGCATCGGCCGCACGGGCCGCGCCGGGCACGAGGGCCTCGCGTTCACCTTCGTGGCGCCGGACGAGATCAGCCCCCTGCGCGAGATCGAGTACTTCACGAGGAAGCTCGTGCCCGTGTGGGACCTCGACGGCTTCGAGTACGATTCCGCGCGCATCGTCCCCAACCCCGGACGCAGCACGTCCAAGCCCACGCGCAGCCTGTTCAACGGCTCGCGCGCACGCGGGCGCGGCATCCAGGGCGGCCGCTACGGCCGTCACTACTAGGCCGCGTCCCACAGCTAGGCCACGGCACACGACCGTGCCGCGGCGCATCCCGCAGCCCACCAACCACAGGAAGGCCCATCGCATGAGGCAGCTTCGCCCGTATCCCCAGGTAGTCGTCACGGCCAAGGCGGCCCGCTCGCTCAAGGGTGGCCACCCCTGGGTGTTTGAGGGAGAAGTGCTGCGCGTCGAGCCCGCACCCTCGGACGGGCGTGCGCCGGCAAACGGGGACGTAGTGGACGTGGTGGAGGAGAACGGCACCTACCAGGGAACCGGACTCCTCTCGCGGCAGAGCAAGATCCGCGTGCGCGTGGTGAGCAGAAACGCGAACGACCGCTTCGACGCGTCATTCTGGCGCCGCAAGATCGAGTGGGCGTGGGAGCACCGCAAGGTCGCGATGGGCTCGCTCGCGCTGCCCGGGTGCGAGCCGGACACCAACTGCTGCCGCGTGATCTTTAGCGAGGCTGACGGGTTCCCCGGGCTCATCGTGGACCGCTACGAAGACGTGCTGGTGTCGCAGGTGGGCACCGTGGGCATGCAGCTGTTGCGCCCCACCATCTACCCGCTGCTTTTACAGGTGCTCCAGGCGGACGGCGCCACCATCCGCGGCATATACGAGAGGAACGACTCCCCTGCCCGCGCAAAGGAGGGCCTGTCGCTCCACAAGGGTTTCTACGACTTTGTGGCACCCGGCGCCGTGGCGGAGGGGCTGGACGTGCCGGCGCTTCCCATGCCGGACAGCGCCCGCGTGCTTGCGCGCGAGAACGGGATCCTGTTTGACCTGGACATCGAGAACAGCCAGAAGACCGGGTTCTTCCTTGATCAGAAGTACAACCGTCGTGCCGTGCGCAACATCGCGGCCGGAAGGCGGGTGCTCGACTGCTTCTGCCACGTGGGGCCGTTTGGGCTGAACGCCGCGGCCGGAGGCGCTCAGTTTGTGCGCTGCGTGGACGTGAGCCAGACCGCCATCGACCTCGCGCGCCTAAACGCCCGGGCAAACAATCTGGAGCTCGCTCCCGACGGCAGCGAGCGCATGGCGTTTACCTGCGCAAACGTGCTCGATTACCTGCCGCACCTGCGTCAGGACAGGCAGGCGCTGCGCCAGGAGGGCGGTCCGTTCGACCTCATCGTGCTCGATCCGCCCGCCTTCACCAAGAGCCGCTCCACCGTGCGCAACGCCGCCCACGGCTACCGCGAGATAAACTACGAGGCCATGCGCCTGCTTCCGCGCGGCGGCTATCTTGCCACGTGCAGCTGCAGCCACTTCATGACGCGCGACCTTTTGGCCAAGGCGATCGCCGAGGCCGCCCACCAGGCAAACGTGCAGCTCAAGCAGGTTGAGGAGCGTCAGCAGGCGCCAGACCACCCCATCCTGTGGGGCGTGCCGCAGACCCACTACCTCGACTTCTTCATCTTCCAGGTCGTGTAGGAACTCGCCTACGCCTACCCCTGCCGCGCCGCCTGCCCGCGCAGGGCCACTGCCTCCGGATGAACCTCAAGATGCGCACCTGGCACAACCCCGACCTCGTCACCGCGGCGTTCGGGCTCATGCCCATCAGCATTGCCCGCCTTGCGCGACCGGTAGCCTCTCTTCCTACACGTGGGTCGAGGTCATTCTCACGCTCGCTTGGCCCGTCCTCAACTACTGAATCGCCTTCCTTCCGCCCCTCTACCGGTGGATGGGCGAGAAGTCAAACCGCTACGGCTTCTTCCCCGACGAGGTAATGAAGTTCGAGCGCTACATGCAGGGAAAACGCTCCAGAAAGAGCACACCTTAGCCACGCCCGCCAAGAGAGGGACCCGGTCCCACTTGAGTGGGACCGGGTCCTGTCAGCTCGCTGCGAGGACTACGAACCGTCCTTGGCGACTACCCCCTGTGACTGCGACGACGCCTGTAGGCGAGACCAGTCGCGACCATGCCAAGGCCGACGATGGCGGCGACCATCGGAGCGGTCGCGCTGTAGGGATCGCCCGTCTTGGGCATGGCAGCACTCTTGGGAGTCTCCTTCTTTGCCGGGGTGGCCGGAGTGGTGGCTGCCGGCTTGGCGGGCTCGGGCGTTGCGGGCGCCTCTGTCACCTTGAGGGTGCCGATCTTCTCGCTCGTGACCTTGTAGTTGCCCTCGAGCGCCGTGCCGTCCCACACGATCTGGTACGTGTTGTCGGAGGTGCCGGGCTCGGTCTGGCTGCCGGTGAGTCGCAGCGTGGCCGTCTCGTCGCCGACAAGGCCCTCGAGCTTGCCGCCCGCGGTGAGCGGCTGGCCGTCGTAGGTCTTGCTGGCGGAGTCCGTGGTGACGGTCAGCGGGGCCGGCGTCAGCGTAAGGGTGCCGTTCACGATGGCGATGTTGGTGAACCAGTCGGTAACGTCCTGGTCGCCCCTCATGATGTGAACGCTCTCAGCATCGATCACGTTGTCGCTCGTGCCGGCGTTGGTCTGCGAACCGCTGACGGTCGCAGTGACGGTGAAGAGTTTGGGGTCGACCTCCTCCATCGTGACGTCGTAGCCGCCCGCGGTGAGCGGGGTGCCGTCGTACACGCGCTCCGCGCTCTTGGCGCTGATGGTGACCAGGGCGCCGGTCGGGGTTACCGTGAGCTTGCCGAGGTCATAGTTGACCTCGTAGTCAGTCGGGAGCGCGGTGCCGTTCCAGACGACCTCGGCGGTGTTGGGGACACCCTTCTCGTTTACGTCGGTAAGCGTGCCCGTCACGTTGATGGTGAGGGTCTCTCCGTTGACGGCGTCATGAGTGGCTCCATCGGTCTTGGTGAGCGGGGTGCCGTCGTACTCCTTGGTGGCGTCGAGCGTCTTGACCGTGAGCGTCGCCGGCTTGATCTGGTAGATCCTGGTGACGGCACCGGTGTAGTTGCCGGTACCCTTGACCGTGATGACGATGTCCTTGCCAGTCACGTGGGTGGTCTCGCCAACGTAGGCGAGGGTGTAGTCACCGGTGGACTCGGGCGCGAGGACGCTGCCGGACGTGAGCACGTTGCCGTTGCGCGCATCGGTGACCGTCACGGGCTGGAGCTGGGACAGACCGTTGTACGTCACGTCGGTGGGATAGCTCACGACGAAGTCGGTGGTGGAGATGTCGGAAGGGGTGATGACCAGCTTGCCAGGCACGCAATTGGGAACGTAGTTCTCGGTCACGTCGTTGCCGTTCTCGTCCAGGACCTTCATGCCGGTCCTGTCGAAGGTGCCCTCATAGGTCTTGGCGTCGGTACCGGTGGCGGAGTAGGTCAGGCCGGTGACCTTGTGGCCCTTGAGCAGGCCGTCGTAGGTGATGCCGGTAACGCTCTTCGGCGTCCCGTCGTAGACGTAGGACCCGGACTCGCCGGTGATGGTGAGCGGGATGCTGGCGTGCTCGATTGTGAGCGTGCCGTCCGCCACCTCGACGTTGACCTTCTCGTAGTTGGGGCTGGTGGCAACGAAGTCGCTCGGCTTGAGGTTCATTTGGTAGGTGCCAACCAGAGTGCCCTTCGCCTCTGCCGTGCTGCCCTTCGCGAGGTCGACGGTGATGGTCTTGTCGACCTCGTCCGCGTTGCTCGTGTAGCCGTCAACCGACTGTTCGGTTCCGTCGTAGGTGACCTTCTTCGAGTTGCCCGTCACCTTGATGGTGACAGAAGCGGCCTTTGTCACGGTGAGCGTGCCCAGCTTGGTGGTGATCACGTAGTTGGAGGCCTTCGTGCCCTCGTTGAGTTTGTAGGTGAATCTGTTGTAGCTGCTGCCCGCCTCGGTCTGCTGGCCGGTGAACTCGTAGGTGGCGCCTTCGCCCGCGACGAAGCCCTCCTCGCCCTCAGGCACGGTGCTGGTTACCTCGACCTCGTGCAGCTCGTGCGCCTTCTGGTCGTACGTCCAGATTCCACTCTTGGAAGTAATGGTTATCTGGCGCGGCCTGACCGTGAGCGTGCCGTCGGTGGTGACGATTGCGCCATCGGCAAAGTAGGTGCTCACATCGTGGCCGGCGGCGTCGGTCACCTTGTAGCTCTCGACCTTGTTCGCGGAAGTGCCCGCGTCGGTCTGGCTGCCGGCCACGGTGGCGGTGACGGTGAGCACGTCGGGCTTGCCCGTCACGTCGTACGCATCGCTCTCGAGAGGCGTTCCGTCGTACACCTTGCTGTCGCTGGCAGCGGTGATGCCGAGCTTCGTGGTGCGCTTGGTCACCTTGAGGGTTCCCACGCTCTCCACGACGTTGTAGTTCTGCTGGAGCGCCGTGTAGGAGATGGCGTCAAGCCCGAGGGGGCTGACGGCGGTACCCCACGTGATCCTGTAACCGTTGGGGGTGCTGCCCGGGATGGTCTGGGAGCCGGTGACCTCGAAGCCGATCGTCTCGCCGTTCACGAGGCCGGAGTAGCTTCCGCCCGCAGTCAGCGCCGTACCGTCGTACTCCTTCTGCGCGGAGTCCGTGGTCACGGTCAGGGTCGCCTTCGTGATGAGGTAAGTGAGGTCATGCGTGTCGTCGGTGGTCACGGTTCCGGTGTAGTTGCCCTTGCCGGTGACGGTGATAGTGACGCCCTTGTCAGTGACGTTGATTGTGTCGCCGGTGTAGCTGAGGTCGTAGTCGACGCCCTCCTGCAGGTCCTCGCCAGTCACCGCATCATGAACGGTGATGGGCTGCCTCTGCGTCTTCCCGTTGTAGACGGTGTCCTTGGGCTCGGAGACCGTGAAGCGGTTGGAGTCCGTGATGTTAGCCTGATCGATGGTCAGCTGGCCAGGGGTGGTCGTGACGCTGTAGTTCTGCGTCTGGTCCACGCCGGAGGCGTCCGCGATCGTTGCGCTGCCCGTGAACGCACCGGGGTAGGTGCCAGCGTCGGTGCCGGATGCCTTGTACTGCAGGCCGCTCAGCGTATGGCCGTCGAGAAGGCCGGTCACCGTGGTGCCCGTGAGCGCGTGCGGCTTGCCGTCATACGTTATCTTTTCGGACTCTCCCTTCACCTCGACGGCGAAGCTCGCCTTGGTGATCGTCAGCTTGCCATCCGTGACCTCGACCTTGAGGTTGCTGTAGTTGTTGCTCGTCGCAGAGAAGTCATCTGCAGTGAGACCCATGGGGTACTCGCCCACGTTGGTGCCCTTCGCCTCCGCCTTGTGTCCGTCCTTGAGGCTGACGGCGATGCTCGGATCGATGGGGTCGGTCGCAGACTTGCTCCAGCCGGTGGTGGACCAGCCGGTCACGCTCTGCTCGCTGCCCGTGTATACCTTTTCGGCCGTGTTGCCGGCAACGTAGATGGTGATCTCGGAGGCGTCCGGGGCTACGGTCAGCTTGCCCGGCTCGAGCGTCACGTTGTAGTTAGACTCCTTCGCCGTGCTCCTCTCCCAATCCACGGCGAAGGTGTTGGGGACGGACCCGGCATCCTTGATGGAGGCCGTGACGTTGGTCGCAATGGTCTCGCCCTTGACCGGCTCGGCGGAGCCGGGCTTCACCGTCACGGTGTGGTCGGAGTGCGTCTGCCCGTCGTAGGTCCAGCTCTGCGTCGCGGAGACGAGCGTGACGTTGCGCTTCTCCACCGTGAGCGTGCCGTCGGTTCTCTTCACGTTGGTGAAGTTTCTCGTCACGTCGGTCCCGTCCTTGAGGGAGATCTTGTAGCTGGCAATCCTGTTCGCGGTGCTGCCGGCATTCTTGATGCTGCTGCTGCCAGTCATCGTGACAGACACGTCGAACAGGCTCGCGTCGAAGTCCGAGGTCGCCTTGGCGTACGCGCGCGCGGTACCGTCGTAGGTCCAGGTCTTGCTCCCGGCCACGATTGTGTGCTCGACGTCGCTCTTGGTGACTTCGAGGGTGCCCACGCTCTCCTCGAGCAAGTAGTTAGACCTCTTGGCGGTGTACTCGTTGCCGTCGCCGGCCCACGTGAGCTCGTAGGTGTTCTTGGAGGTGCCGACCTCCGTCTGAGTGCCGGTCACCTTGAGGCCGACGGTCTCGTTGTTAACAAGGCCGGTTACCGTGCCATCGGCGGTCAGGGCCGTGCCATCGTACGCCTTGGAGGCGTCCTTCGTAGTAACCGTAAGCTTGGCAGGCTCAATGGTGAGCCCACCGTTCTCCACCGTCACGCTCACCTTGTACTTGCCCTGGCTCTCGCCGCCGAGCTCGTACTTGATGTCCTGCGGATAGGTGTCAGCGTCGGTTCCGGAGACGGAATCGCCGGTCACGCTCAGCGTCAGGCCATCGGGCAGCTGCGACTGCGCCTTGCCGTCCACGGTGATGGTCGTCGTGTAGCCAGAGAGCTGCTGCTCGACCCCGGTGTAGGCCCTGGAGTCGGAGTTGCCCTTGATGGCAACCTTCACCACGGCGCGCTTTGCCCACTGGGCGTACAGCGTGTTCGCGCTCAGGTTGTCGATTCCGATCGTGTCGCCGGACGCCACGGCAGTGCCGGAGCCATTGGCTGCGGTGTTCCAGCCCGTGAAGTAGTAGTCGTCAGGAGCGGAGAAGCCCACGCCCTCAAGGCTCGAAGCCTTGAGCGAACCAGCCTTGCTTCCCGTGGTCCCGCCGCCGTAGTTGTTCTCGACATCCTCGAGGACCGTCTTGGTAGCTGCCGTCATACCGGCATCCGCCGGATAGTTGGCATCGTAGGTGAGCGAGGCGGTCTTGGGCTTCTCGCCCCACTGCGCGTACAGCGTCACATTGTGGTTCGCGTCCGTGTATTCGGAGATGCGCAGCTTGGTCCCGACTCCCACGGAGGTGCCGGAGCCATCCTGGGCGGTGTTCCACCCCAGGAAGACCTTGCCCTCAGGGGCCGTGAGGCCGTCGGCGGACAGCACGCGGGCGTCCGCGTACAGGTCATACTTGGTGGGGTCCGTCACGGAACCGGTGCCGCCGTTGGCGTCGTAGACGACGGAGTAGACGTCGGTGGTGATCCAGAACGGGTAGAGCTCGACGTCGCTCTGCACGAGCGTGTCGAAGTTGTACATGACGAACCGCCCGTCCTGGTAGGTCGCCCAACCGGCCCACTCGGCGCCGGCGGGAAGGGTGATGGTGCCCTTGGACGCGTTGCCGGAGAAGACGGTCTTGCTGTCGGAGGTCACGACGCTGGGCAGGTCCTCGGCAGAAATGGTGGTCCCATAGTCAACGTCGGAGCTGGTTATGTCCGTGCCGCCCGTATTCATGGAGAGGTGCGCGGTGACCTTCTTGGTGGGAGGCGCCCACTTGGCGTACAGCGTGAGGCCGGCCGCAGGCATGGTCTCGGTCGAGAAGTCGAACGCCTGCGTGCAGGCGCTGTCCTTGTACCAGCCCTGGAACTCGTACGCGGAGTCGACGCCGTCCGGGCGGGCGGGCGTGTAGCTCGCATAGCTCGCAAGGGAGCCCCCGTACGTCACCCTCTCCTTGCGCGAGGTGGTGTTGTAGTTAAAGAAGGACAGCGTGTAGGAGTTACGGCTGTAGCGAACCTGCAGGTCGTCCGTAATGGATACCGAATCGCCGGCAGTCACCGAACGCCACCCACCGATGCCGATCCGGTAGGAGCTGATGGTGAACCCGTTGTACTTGTTGGTGAAGTACCACGTGCCGCCGGAACTCTCCGTGGAGTTGGCCGCCATCGACGGCCAGGAGCCGTCCACGTTCTGCTTGTAGTGGCTTATGGCGTATTGTCCCCCCTGCGGTTTCTTGCCACGAAGGACGAGCGTGGCGTCGGCATTCAGAAAGGCGTCCAGGAAGGTCACGTGCGTATCTTCGTCATCGTACCAGTCGTACTTGGTCGGCCACGTGTAATTGTTCTGCGCGAGCGTCTGCCCGTACAGACCGGTCATGGTCTTGTAGGTCTTTCCGTCAACGCGGTACTGAATCGTGCGCATCTCGCGGTCGTAGTACACGTTCACGACGGTGGTACCGTCACCCTTGACCGTCACGTTCTTGTCCGTGAGGCTGGTGTTGAGCGAGAAGCCCGCCCAGCTCTTGTTCTTGTCGACACTCGACGGACTGACGCTATCGCCCGTGGTGGCGTTGCGCGTTGCGGCCTCGGCGAAGTCCCAGGTCTTCTTCGCGTCGGTGGCGTCCTTGGAATCGTTCACCGACTGCTTCCAGATGACCACCGTGTAGGTGGTCTTGGCAGGGGACCACACGGCGTAGAGCGTGGTCGCCTCGGTAATCTTGGTGTCCCAGTCCCAGTTGGCCGTGGTGGCATCTTCCTTGGTGGCCCACCCTTCGAAGGTGTAGCCCTTGCGGGTCGGGTCCGTGGGCTTGCTCACGGTCGCGCCCTTGATGGCAAACTCGGGCGCCACGTACGTGCCACCCTGCGAGTCGAACGTCACGTAGTTGCCGCCCTCGATGTGGGGCCAGAGGGTCACGTCCGCGGCGTCGTCGCTCTCGAAGGTGTATGACTCGATCTTCGCGCTGGCGTCCTGGGAGTCCGCCGCCTCCTTGGAGGTGTACCAGCCGGTGACGCCCTTGGTGGAGGGCAGGGGGATGGTGACGTCAGAGACGCTCACCGTCTCGCCGGTACCGCAGGTGCGCGTGGTGCTCACGCGTCCCTGGTCATCCATGAAGCTGACGGTGTGCGACACCTCAAACACGGGGTACACGGCAACGGTCCCGCTCGCGGGGACCTTCACGGTCGTGGACGCCGTGCCCACGGGCAGGAAGTCCGCGCTCGTACCGTCCTTGGTGAGGGTCCAGCCCAGGAACTTGTGCCCGGTGAGCGACGGGGAGTCCGGCGCGTAGACGGTCTCGCCGTTCTTGACCTTCTGCTCGTTCATCACCTTGCCGTCGGCACCGTAGAACTGGTAGGTCGCGACGACGGGCTCGTTCTCGCCGGTCACGATGTAGATGGAGAAGTGCGTGGCGCTGACCGTCGGGTTGGCGGAGACGTCCCCCGCAATCTTGGTGGGCTCCGCGCCAACGGAGTCCATGTGGTACACGTCGACCTTGTCTCCGGTCACGCCGGTGTTGGAGAAGCTCACCTCCACGGCGCCGTTGGGCTGGATCTGATTTCCGTCGGCATCCAGGAGTGTGACGTCGATCGCCTTGAGGGACTCGACCTCGCGACCGGCCGCCTCGGCCGCGTCGGACACGGCGTCGCGGACGGAGTCGGGACTTACCTCGCTGGCGGTGAGCTGCACGCCCTTGGGCAGAACGCCCTGCGCTGCGTGCACGGTTACCTGCGTGGCTCCCGCGTTGGCCGCGAGCGTGACCTCCGGATACGCCTCGTCGGCAGCGTCTGCCTGGCCGGACGCGTCCGCGGAGTCAGTGGCGGCAGTCTGCTCGGTCGTCGCCGCGGGCATCTCCGTGGTGGTCGTCTCCGTCGGTTGCGCCTGCGCGGTGGGCTGCTCGGCCTGCGCGCTCGCGTCCGTGGCCGTCGTCTGCTGCCACGTCTCAGTCGCAGCCGGAGCCGACTGCGCGGGCTCCGCCACGGTCGTCCCCTCCTGCACGGTGCCCTCGGACTCCGTGGTCGCCGCATCGGTCTCCGGCTCGACGGCGGTAGCCGCTGCAGACTCCTGCAGTTCGTCCGCCGCCTCGGCCAGCGCCGAGACGGGCACCATCGAGGTGACCATCGAGACAGAAAGAAGGAAGGAGAGCGCAAGCCTCCATCCTCCACCCTCTGAGCGCTTGAAGTAATGCCCTCTTCTGCCAGACATGAGACCGCCCTCCCAAACTGTCGCCGAACGAGTGCGAATGACGAATACTTCAGCCTAGGTTCACTTTTACACGGTCTCGAACAGCCACGTATGTGTCATCCGATAATTTTCGGTAAGCGCATGCATATTTAATGGAGATTGCTGAAAGACAGGCCATGCCAGCGCATTTCTGGCATCAGTTTGCAGCAACCCAAAGTCTTGGGACTTGTCACGCGCGACCTGGTGCTACTCCTCAAAGTCCCCCGCGAGCACGCTCGTAAGAATGTTGATGTCCAGGTTGCCGCCGCTGATCACCAGCGCCACGTTCTTGCCGCCCACGCGCTCCGGGAACTCGCGCACCGCGGCCACCACCATGGCGCTCCCCGCCTCGACGGAAAGCTGCTCGCGCTCGATCATGAACTTGAACGCGGAGCGGATGCTCTTCTCGCTCACCACCACGATATCGTCTATCAGGCTCGGCAGCATGTCGAAGGCTATCTCGCCTACGCCGCCCACGATGGCCTCGCACACCGTGTCGCCCTCCGTCGGGAAGCGGCTGTAGCACACGTTGTCGCGGATGGAGTCAACCATCGCGGGGCATGCGGCCGTCTGCACGCCAACGATGCGCACGCTGGGCTTGACGGACTTTGCGGCCACGGCGATTCCCGTGCACAGCCCGCCGCCGCCAATGGGCACCACGATCGTGTCGACGTCCGGGTTCTGCTCCATGATCTCGAGGCCGATGGTCCCCTGGCCCGCGTACACGCGCGTGTCGTGCTCAAACGGGTCCACATAGAACATCTCTGCACGGTCGATGTAGTTGATGCCCAGCGTCAGGGCATCGTCGTAGTCCGCGCCCAGCATCATCGAGCGCGCGCCATAGAAGCGGATGCGGTCCGTCTTCGCGTGCGGCGTGCCCAGCGGCACCACCACGGAGCAGTCCGGGATGCCCAGCACGTGGGCCGCGATGGCCACCGCCACACCGTGGTTTCCGGTCGAGACCGTGCCCACGCCGTGACGCTTCTCGTAGTCGGACAGCTGCGAAATGGTGTTCAGCGCCCCGCGAATCTTGAAGCTCTTGCCCAGCTGCTGGCTCTCGAGCTTGAACTGGTAGTTGCGGTCCGCATAGTCAAGGTAGATGGACTGCTCAAGTGGCGTCACGCGTGCCCACGGGCGGATCCTCTCGCGCGCCGCACGCACATCCTGCGCATTAAACCACTCTTTCATCCATTCCCCTTCGTCGCGCACGCAAAGCTAAAAGAAAGATAGCTGATATCCGAGAAGAACGAAACCTCTGGTGCCGCAGAACGTGCCTATTGTTCGCCAGCGGACGAATCGCGGCCCGCGGTGCCGGCACCCGCCAAACGTGCGGCCGCCTTTCTCGCCGCGCGCTTCGCTCGGAAGAACTCGCGCAGCACCAATGCGCACTCCCCCTGCAGCACGCCGGACGTCACCTGGAACTCGTGGTTCAGCCGCGGATCGTGGCTCACGTCGTACAGCGTCCCCAGCGCGCCTCCCTTTGGGTCCGGCGCGCCATACACGCAGCGGTCCACGCGCGCGTTCACCATGAGCCCGGCGCACATGAGGCACGGCTCCAGCGTCACGTACACGGTGCAACCCGTCAGGCGCCAGCGCCCCAGCGCGCGCGACGCGTCCACCATCGCCTTGAACTCCGCGTGGGCGGAGGGGTCCTCGTCCAGCTCGCGGCGGTTGTGGGCGCGCGCCACCACGCGCCCGTCGCACACGACGACGGCGCCTATGGGCACCTCGTCCTCCGCGGCCGCCGCGCGGGCCTCGTCAAGCGCCAGCCGCATGAAGGCCTCGTCCAGAGCACCGGCCTCTGCCGCAGGCGCCACGTCCTTCTCGTCCACCACCGCATCCTCGCTTACGTTTTCGAACCTTATGCGTTAGGATATATCCACTTGACCACGGAGGGATGGCAGAGTGGTTGAATGCAGCGGTCTTGAAAACCGCCGTGCGGGTTCCCGTACCGAGGGTTCGAATCCCTCTCCCTCCGCCATTGTCACACCGCCCGGCATGGCCGGGCTTTTGCAATGGGGCGCCGTCCACCGCGGACGACGCCCCATTTTCTCTTGCATATGCCTTGCGCCATGCGGGCACAGGGAAAAGCCGCCTAGGCGAGAAGAGCCTTCACGGTCTGTTCAAGGTCGGCCGCGGTCAGCTTGAACTCCTTCTGCAGCCAGTCCATGGTGCCCACCTGGCCGAAGCTCTCGACGACGCCGTGACGCTTGAACGGCACGGATACGCCGGCCTCCATGAGCGCGGACGCGCATGCGTCGCCCAGGCCGCCAATGACGCCGTGGTTCTCGAACGTGACGACGGCCTTCTTGCCGGTAGCCTCGCTCAGAAGCAGGTCGACATCGAGCGGCTTCACGCAGAACATGTCGATGACCTCGGTGGAGATACCCTGCTCGTCCAGGGACTTCGCGGCCTCCATAGCGTCTTTCAGCAACTGGCCCTGCGAGACGACGAGTACGTCGGAACCCTGCTTGATGACGTTGCCCTTGCCAAGCTCGAAGGTCGAGCCCTCCGCATACACCTTGAACGACGCCTTGCGGCCGGCGCGCACGTAGTTGATACCGGGGGTCTTCGCGAACTCGCGGACGATCCAGGCCATCTGGACGGGGTCAGCGGCATCGCACACGACGGACCCGGGGATGGTGCGCATGAGCGCCATGTCCTCCCAGGTGGTGTGAGTGCCACCGTTTGCGCCCACCGTGAATCCAGGATCGGAGCCCCAGATGTTGATGGTGTTGTGCGCGTAGCCGCCGGACAGGTAGACCTGGTCGAAGGCGCGGCGCGTCGCGAACGGACCAAAGGTGTGCACGAAGGGAATCAGGCCCTCGGAGCTCATGCCCGCCGCGGTGCCCATCATGTCCTGCTCGGAGATGCCCATCTCGACGAAGTGTCCAGGGCACTCCTTCTGGATCTTGAGCGTGCCTGAGGCGCCGCCAAGATCAGCCTCGAGCATGTACACCCTGTCGTCATTCTTGATGACATCGATGAGGGTGTTGTTGAAGGCGTCGCGATACGGGGTGCCTGCGGCACCGAAGTCCTCTGCGAGCTTGAACATTACGCCTCACCCCCTTCGATCTCCTCGTTGAGCTTCTTGATCGCCTCGTCGGTCGCGGCGTTAATCTCGTCGTTGTTCCACTTCATGGAGTGGTTGGACTCGGTCTCCTCGAAGTAGGGGATGCCCGCGCCCTTCACGGTGTCGAGGACGATGCAGTTGGCGGACTTCTTGTTCTGCTTCGCCTCGGTGATGGCGGCGTCCACGGCGACGATGTCCTGGCCATCAACCCTCTGAGTGTTGAAGCCGAATGCGCGCATCTTCTCGGCGATGTCGAACGGGTTCATGACGTCCTTCGTCCAGCCGTCGAGCTGGCGCTTGTTGTCGTCAATGAACACGATGAGGTTGTGCAGTTTGTTCGCCGCGGCAAACTGGAAGGACTCCCAGCACTGGCCCTCGTTGAGCTCGCCGTCGCCCACGAACAGGTACGTGTAGGCGTCAGAGCCCTTCTTGTCGAGCGCGAGGGCGATGCCCACGGCCTCGGAGGTACCCTGGCCGAGCGAACCCGTGGTGGCGTCGATGCCCGGGGTCTTCAGGCGGTCGGTGTGGGACGGAAGCCTCGTGCCGCCGTCGTTCAGGGTGTACAGCCACTCGGTCGGGAAGAAGCCGACCTCGGCAAGGGTGGAGTATGCCACGGGACCGGCATGGCCCTTGGACAGGACGATGCGGTCGCGCTCCTCCCACTTCGGATTCTTGGGATCATACTTCATCTGTTTGCCATAGAGGACCGCGTAGGCCTCGACCAGCGAGAGGGACCCACCGACGTGGCCGTAGCCGCGGTGCTGGAGCATCGCGACTACGTCGCGGCGCACCTTGGCCGCCAGCAGCTTGATGTCGTTGTACTGCTTTTCTTCCACTTTCACTCCTTATGCTCTTCTCATAAAACGGCCAGGCGCCTTGGGTGCCTGGCCTTGAAAGCGTCGCTATCCGAGGTGGGCCTTAAGCTTCTCCTCGAGCTCGTTCTTGTCGAGGATGTTCTTGAGGATGATCTTCTTGTCGTCGGGGATGTTGTTGACGAAGTCTGCGAGGTCGCCGCCCACGACGAACAGGTCCGCAGCGCCCTCGTGAATGTCAGAGATCGTGGAGTGGTCGACCTCGATCTCGGGGTGGCCGAGCTTCTTGACGACCTCCTCGGTGTTCATGTGGACAATGAGGCTGGAGCCCAGACCAGATCCGCAGCAGCACAGAATCTTGTGGATAGCCATCTTGCATTCTCCTTTTTGGAAACCTTCGCCGCCCCTGTGGCAACGAAATGGATTTGAAACCTATCTTACCCGTTGCGGCCACGATGACGAACAGCCGTCAACTGACGCCATCGAGCCACCGCAAAGCGCGAAAAAGAGGCCGGAGACCTGAGGTCCCCGGCCCTGAAAGCTCGCAAGAGCTAGAGACGCTTTACCGAACCCACCGGCAGGCTACGCCTCCTTGGCCTCCTTCTTGGGAGCCACGAAGTTGTAGATGATCGGCAGCAGGTAGAGCACGACGCAGATGATGACCAGGACGGCGCCACCGGCGAAGTGTACGAGGTTGCCGAACACGATACCGAGCCAGGAGAAGTCGGCGTCGGAGAAGGTGGTTCCGGTGTAGCCGAGGTTCGTGAAGACGGGCATGCAGACTGCGGGAAGGAAGGTGATGAGCAGGCCGTGTGCGAACGCGCCCGCAATGCAGCCCTTCAGGCCACCCTCGGCGTTGCCGAAGACGCCTGCGGTAGCACCGCAGAAGAAGTGAGGAACGACGCCGGGGAGGATGAGGGCAACGGGGATCGCGGCGTTGACGCCCACGAGGATGAGCAGGCCAACGATGCCGCCGACGAACGAGGACAGGAAGCCGATGATAACGGCGTTGGGTGCGTAGGTGAAGGCGACGGGGCAGTCCAGGGCGGGCTTCGCGCCAGGGACGAGCTTGTCAGCGATGCCCTTGAAGGCGGGGACGATCTCGCCGATGATCAGACGGACGCCGGACAGGATGATGTAGACGCCACCAGAGAAGGACAGGCCAGCAGTGATGCACCAGACAATCCAGTTCGTCGTGGTCTCCTGGTTGTAGTTCAGGAGGACGCCAAGGTGGGAGTAGGCCTCGTTCGTGGGGTCGACGTTGAGGATGCCACGGGCAACGGCAACGCCAGTCACGATGAGGAACAGGAAGAACATGGTGATGCCGATGGAGACGGTGGTGTCACGCAGGAAGATGAGACGCTTGGAGAAGTTGATCTCCTCGGTGCTCTTGCGGTTGGGGTCCTTCGCGAAGAGCTTGCCGATCACGCCCGCGAACCAGTAGCCGATGCCACCAAAGTGGCCGAGCGCGATAGCGTCGCCACCGGTCACCTTACGATAGGTAACCTGGCAGTAGGCCGGGGACAGCACCATGATGAGGCCAAGGATGCTGCCAGCCGCGATCCACAGCGCGGGACCGGTCAGACCGCCGGCGCCACCGAGGATGACGGTGAGCATGCAGGCCATGTACAGGGTGTGGTGACCGGTCAGGAAGATGTACGGCATACGGGAGAAGCGCGCGAGGACGATGTTGAGAACCATGCCGCAGGCCATGACAATGGCGGAGTCGGAACCAAAGTTCTTCAACGCGTCGGCGACGACCGCCTCGTTGTTGGGAACGACGCCCTGCATGTTGAAGGCGTAGTTGAAGACCTGACCGAAGGCCAGCAGCGAATCCGACTGCAGGAACGAAGAGCCTGCGCCAAGAACCAGGAAGCCCACGATGGTCTTGATGGTACCCTTGAGCACGTCCTCCGCCGGCTTGCCCTGAAGGACAAGGCCGAGAAGGGCGAGCAGGCCGACAAGGATTGCCGGCGTAGACAGAATGTTGACAATAAAACCAAGTACTGCCATGATTCCCCCTTTTTAACTCGTACTTACTTACAGTCCCTACACCAACTCCCAGCCGTCCTCGTTATGCAGCAGGGAAATTGACGAACAGGCTATAGACGTCGTCCGCCGTCTCGGCGGTTGCGACCTTCTCGATGTTCGCTGGGTCCGCGAACATGCTGGCCAGAATCCTCATGACGTCGATGTGCGAGTCAGAGTCCTCCGCGGCCAGGGTGACGAGCACGCGGCACGGCTCGCCCTTCTTGAACTCGACGCCCTTGCGGACGACGGTAACGGCAAGCTGCTTCTTGATCGCGCCCTGCTCGGGACGCGCGTGCAGCAGCGCCAGGTCGGGAACCAGGACGAAGTAGGGGCCAAGCTCCTTGGCGTTCTGGATAATCCCGTCGATGTACTCGGGCTTCACATAGCCACCGTCGACGAGCGGCTGTACCGCCACGTGGACGGAATCCTCCCAGTCCTTGCAAGAGTCGACGATCTGAACGTTCTCGCGCTTGAGCATGTCCGACATAGTGAGCGCCATGTGAACTCCTTCGTTTCCGTGTGGACGAAATTTGAAGGCATCATAATTCTTTGTAAGCCAATTTCATTTCATCCTGCACGTTTCTTAGAACGTCCATATTCTATTCCAGTTTTTTCCAGATTTGCAACTAAGTTTTTCCAGTTTCTTCTGCTTGTTCCAATTTTGTTCCAGCTTTAAGCTGTTAGTGTCGTCTTTGTGTCTCTGGCGGGCGGCACGTTACCATTCATAGGGCTTCCAGAGAGGCAGGTGTCCCTTGTTCCGAGGCGAGCGTCGCGCAAAGATTCTTGACCTTCTCGACCAGTATGGTCGGGTCGAGGTCGATGACCTCGCGTCTCGCTTTGGCGTTGGGATGGACAGCATCCGCAAGGACCTGCAGGCACTTGCGAAGGAAGGCAAGTGCAACCGCGTGTACGGCGGCGCCACGCGCATTGGCGAGAAGGACGAGCCCCCTTCCCCGCAGCCCGCTCGCAGCGCCACGCAAAGCGCCGTGCCCCAGATGCCCTCTGTCCCGCTAAGCGCGGAGGATGCCGGCAGGCTGGCCGTCGCAAAGAGGGCCTACCTCGAGATTCACGACGGCGACTCCATCTTCCTCGACATCTCGCGCACGAACACCTTCCTCGCCGACCTCATCGCCCGCGGCGACAAGCAGGTCATCGTCACCACCAACATGATCGAGGTGCTACAGAAGCTCTCGAACCTGAAGCACGTCACGGCCCTCGGCACGGGCGGCTACCTCAACGTTCAGCTCAACGGCTTCGTCGGCGACACCACCATCAGCATGCTCGAGCCGCTGCTCTTCTCGAAGGCATTCATCGGAGCCAGCGGCGTCAACCTGGACCTCGCGGCAGTCACCTGCAACAACATCGACAGCGGCTCCGTAAAGGAGCGCGTCATCCATAACGCGTCCTACAAGTTCCTCCTTGCGGACGCAAGAAAGTTCCAGGTCAAGGGCCTGTTCCGCTTCGCCTCGCTCAAAGACTTCTCCGCCGTCGTCACGGACTCCAAAGACCCTGCCGTGCTCGACTCGCTCCGCCGCATGGGCATACCCACGTACCGCTCGCTCCCCCTGTAGCGTCCGCGGCGAGAAGAACGGGGGTCCGCGCTCGGCAGACCCCCGTTGGCGACACTCTTATATATGTGCGCGCCGACGCGGCGCCCGGCGGCCCTTACGCGCGAAGCGTCGTGCGCCCGTAAGCCTTCTGCCAGTTGGCAGTGAACTCATCCACCGCGATCTTCACGCCGGGGTGGCCAATCATGTTGTACGCCACGTCCACCGGCAGCGTCACTGCCTGCATGCCTGCCGCGATCAGCGCGTGCACCTGGTCCGTGTTCTTGAACGAGGCGCCAAGCACCTTGGTCTTGGAGTTCTGCATCGCGAGCATGTCCACCAGGTCGCAGACGTCTTGCATGCCGCCGCCGTAGTTGCACATACGGTTGACGTAGGGCGCAAGGTACTCCGCGCCGTTGTGCGCCGCCATGAACCCGGCGTCCGCGCTGTAAATCGAGGTCGCCAGGCACTGGATGCCCTCAGACTCCAGCTGCTTGATGGCCTTGAGGCCGTTGTGGCTCACGGGAATCTTCGGGCACATGTTCTTAGGCCTGAGCGATGCGATGAAGTGCGCCTCGTCCAGGATGCCCTGCAGGTCCGTGGAAACCACCTGCATGAAGATCTTCTGCTCCGGGGTGAAGTAGTCGATTATCTTCTGGACGGCAACCAGTGGGTCCTCGCCGGTCTTCGCAAGGATGCTTGGGTTCGTCGTCACGCCCTGCACGTTCAGGATCTGGTCCAGCTCCTTAATCGCATCGATGTCAGCGGTGTCAAGGTAGAGCTCGAAGTCGTCCATGGGGCCCTCTCTTTCATTCGTCTTACGGTCTGACCACGTTTACAGCCTCATTCTATATTGCTTGCAATTGCTGCGCGTTAGCTTTCAGGGTTGATTTTCGTATAGCTTTACCTGCGTTTTTCTCACTCGTTCCTTCATTTCTGCTATCTTTTATCTGCACATGTTTATCGTTTTCTATTGTTTTTTATCGAGGTGCCATGTTCGCGCGAGAAAGGCAGGACGCCATCGTCGCACTCGTTTCGCAGCACGGGCGCGTCACGGTGTCGGAGCTTGCGGAAAACTTCCTCGTCACGCCGGACTGCATCCGCAAGGACCTGCGTCGGCTTGACGGGGAGGGCATGCTGCGGCGCGTGTACGGCGGCGCCACCAGCATCGCAACCGCCCCGGAGCACGACCTGCGAGGTCGTCTGAGCGTGCGGCTCGAGCAGAAGCGCGCCATCGCGCTCAAGGCGTACGAGCAGATCGTCGACGGCGAGACCATCTTCATCGACATCTCCACCACGACGCTCGCGCTCGCCCGCCTGCTGGCACAGAGCCACAGGCACTGCGTCGTGGTCTCAAACGGAATCGACGCGCTTCAGGCGCTCTGCGCAAACGAGGGGCTCACGGTCATAGGCACCGGCGGCAACGTCAACCGCGAGTTCAACGGGTTTCTGGGCGCGGCAACCCTCGCGATGCTCGAGCCCATCAGCTTTGACAAGGCGTTCTTTGGCGCACTTGGGATAGACCTCGCGCAAGGCTCCGTGAGCACCTTTGACATGGACGACCGCCTGGTGAAGCAGACGGTCATGCGCAACTCCGCGCATCGCTTCCTCCTGGCAGACAGCAGCAAGTTTGGCGTGCGGGGCACCCACCGCTACGCAAGCCCCTCAGATTTTGACGCCGTGTTTATGGAGAGGGAAGATCCCAAGCTCAGAGGCCTTGCAAAGGCCAAGGGCGCACGCTTGGCGTAGCGCCTGGCCATGCTTCTGCGCGCCATGCGCGCCCCCTTGCCGAAGACGATTTCCCGCTCGCAAGACCAACGCGACCACTCTGGGTATACTCTGCCTACAGACCAACCTCCCACAGGAAGGACGCCTTATGCCGCTTGCCATTGTCATCATTGCGATCGTGGTCGTGCTTGCGCTCTGGTTCATCTCGCTTTACAACGGGATCGTCCAGAAGGACAACCGCTGCGATAACGCCTGGCAGACCATCGACGCCCAGCTGCAGCGCAGGAACGACCTCATCCCCAACCTGGTGGAGACCGTGAAGGGCTATGCCTCGCACGAGTCCAAGACGCTCGAGGCCGTGACGCAGGCACGCTCCGCCGTCATGAACGCAACCACGCCCGAGGGCAAGATGGAGGCCTCCAACATCCTGAGCGGCACCCTGAAGTCGCTGTTTGCCGTGGCCGAGGCGTACCCCGACCTCAAGGCAAACACCAACTTCCAGCAGCTGCAGGCAGAGCTCTCCGAGACGGAGAACAAGATTGTCTACGCGCGTCAGAGCTTCAACGACTGCGTGCTGGAATACAACAACGCGATCGAGACCTTCCCCGGCAACATCGTGGCCGGCTCAAAGTTCAAGACGCGCCAGGGCTTCGAGGTGACGGACGCCTCCGTTCGCCAGGCGCCGCAGGTCAAGTTCTAGCGTCGCAGGCGCAGCAAGCTTTCCCCAAGGGGAGAAGAGCGAGCCGTCGTGGCCGTTCTTCTCCCCTTTTTCGCACGCGGTTTTGTGCACCTTGCATTCTGCTTGCGCTACCGTTGCAGAAACCTGCCCGTTCGCGTGTACAATACGTACGGTTTTCATGGCTCGCCCTCGGGCGGGCGCATCTGCAGTCTACGAGAAGGGTCTTTGATGAAACCTCGACCTCACAGTCGATGACCCTCGGGCGTGCCCAGTTGGTGGCGCCGGAGGGTGGTTCTGGAGTCGCCGCGCCGCGCTTCCGGCGCGTTGCATACCAACTAAGGAGCACGCATGATCTATCTGTCCCAGATGCTGGGAAATCCCGTTTACGACCTCGACGGCGAGAAGATCGGCAAGGTCAACGACCTTGGCATCGCCACGGGCGAGGTGTTTCCGCGCGTGACGGCGCTTGCCGTGGAGGGCCCCGGCAAGACGCCGCTCATGATCAGCTGGCGCAAGTACGTGGACTCGTTCGACGACGACAAGGTTCAGCTGAAGGTGGTCGCGACCGACATTAGGTTCTCGTACCTGCAGCCGAACGAGGTCCTCGTGGCGCGAGACCTCCTGAACAAGCAGATCGTCGATACGCGCGGCCTGCGCGTCGTGCGCGTGAACGACTTGAAGCTGAGCGACACGAGCTCTTCTCAGCTGCGCCTGCTGGGCGCGGAGGTGGGCGTCCGCGGGCTGCTGCGCTCGCTGTCGCCCGGGTTCGAGCGCGTGGTGCTGAAGATATCGCGCGCGCTGGGAAAGCCCATCCCCGAGAAGATCATCGCCTGGAACTACATGGACCTGCTGGACAGGGACCTTTCCAACGTGAAGCTGTCCGTATCGCACAAGACGCTGGACGACATGCACCCCGCGGACATCGCGGACATCCTGGAGCGACTTGACCCGCGCCTGCGCGGCCAGGTGTTTGCGCAGCTGGACGACGAGCAGGCCAGCGAGACGATGGCCGAGTTCGACGACGATGCCATGGCCGCCGAGATCATGGGCGACATGGAGGAGACCGACGCGTCGCGCATGCTGTCCGAGATGGACCCGGACGACGCGGCCGAGCTTGTGAGCGAGCTGGACTACGACAAAGCCGAGAAGCTGCTGCGCCTGATGGGCGTGAAGGAGCAGAAGGCCATTCGCCAGCTGCTGGGATACCGCGAGGACACCGCGGGGCGCATCATGACGTCCGAGGTGGTGTCGCTTCCGGAGGACGCGACCGCGGCGGACGCCGTCGAGAAGCTCCGCAACCTGGAAGACGACTTCGAGACCGTCTACTACATCTATCTGACGGATGACGAGGGCCGCCTTTCCGGCGTCGTAACGCTGAAGGCGCTCGCGATCGCGAACCCCACGGACCGGCTTTCCGCCATCGCGATCGACGACGACCTCATCACCGCGAGTCCGGACGAGGACCAGGAGGACGTGGCGGAGGACATAGCAAAGTACAACCTGGTGGCGCTACCCGTCGTGGACGACAACAAGCGCCTGCTGGGCATCGTGACCGTAGACGACGCGCTCGACGTGCTGGAGGACGAGCACGCGGAGGACCTGCGCATCGCCGGCGCCACCACGAGCGACTCCGACGACCACCGCAGCCTCGAGGGCCTGGTCTGGCTCATGCGCAACGAGGCGTGGTTCTTCTTCTGGATGCTGGGCGCAGCCGCGCTGGCCGCGTTCTTCTCGCCCACCTTGGGAGCCGCGAACGCGCTGTTGCTGACGACGTCGCTGCCCGTGGCCGTGATTGCTGCGAGCGATGCGGCCAGCTACGCGACGAGCTCGTTCTTGGAATACGACCCCGACGACGAGGACGCGCCGTCCACCCTGGGCTTCGTGCTGAAGGGGCTGGGGCTGGGCATCGTGTTCTCCGCGCTGGTGGGCCTTGTGGGAATGGCGCTCGCCACGAACGTGCTTGGCAACGCCGTGGGAGCGCTCGCCGCGACGTCCAAGGGCGTGAGCGCCGCCGTCGTGAGCATCCTGATATCTTTCATCAGCATTCCCGTCTATCTCGCGGTGTTGAGGAAACGCGACGAGAAGAACCTGGAGACCTCGGGCATGACGCTTTCCCTGGTCGCCATGACCATCGCACTCGTGGTGTTTGCAGTTGTCTGCTGCATCCTTTTGGGCGTCTGGGGCGCATAGCATGGCGGGCAAGACGGACGCGCGCAGGAAGGCGCAGCTGGCAGCCATACTCGCGTCCATGGGGCCGGGACTCCTGACCGCGTTTGCGGGAAACGACGCCGGCGGCATCGCGACGTACTCCACCACGGGCGCAACCTACGGGCTTGGCATGATCTGGACCGTTCCCATCATGTGCCTGCTGCTCATCGTGGTGCAGGAGACCGCGGCCCGCATGGGCTGCGCCACGGGAAAGGGCTTCGCGTCGCTCATTCGCGAGCGCTTTGGCGTGCGCGTGAGCGCCGTGGCGATGCTCTCGCTTATTGTGTCGAACTTTGCCGTCACGCTTTCCGAGTTTGCGGGCATCGCCTCTGGCATGCAGCTGTTTGGCGTTCCCCTGCAGGTGAGCGTGCCCGTAAGCGCCATCGTGACGTGGATGCTCGCCATGAGCGGCTCGTATCGTAGGATAGAAAAGGTGCTCCTTGCGCTGAGCTGCGTCTTTCTGACCTACATTGCGGCTGGCTTCCTGGCGAAGCCGGACTGGCTCACCGCGCTGCACGACACCGTGGTACCCAGTTTCTCGAGCGACCCGCATTACGTGTCGCTTCTGGTGGCGAACATCGGCACCACTATCTCGCCGTACATGATCTTCATGGTCTCGAGCAACGTGGTGGAGAAGAACCTGGACGCGAGCGACATCCCCGGCCAGCGCGTGGACAACGTCTCGGGCGCGGTCGCGGCAGAGATCGTTACGTGGTTCATCATCCTCACCACGGGAACGGTCCTGTTTCCCGCGGGAATCAAGATCGAAACCGCCGCGGACGCCGCGAAGGCGCTTGTGCCGCTCGCGGGGCAGTACTCGTCTCTCCTGTTTGCGATTGGCCTGGTAGGGGCCTCGTTCCTCGCGGCATGCGTGCTGCCGGGCATCACCGCGAGCGCAGTGTGCGAGGCGTTTGGCTGGGAGCGTGGCGCGGACCGCACGTGGCGCGAGGCGCCGGTCTACCGCGGCATCATCACGGCCATCACCATACTTTCCGCCGTCATCATCATGATTCCCAACGTGAGCCTGTTTGGCATCATGATGGTTTCGCAGGTCATCAACGGCGTGATGCTGCCCATCCTGCTGGCATGCATGGTGTTTATCGCAAGCGACCGCCACGTGATGCGCGGACACGCAAACGGGCGCGCGTGGAACGTCCTGACCTGGCTCACGATCGTGGCGGTGACCGTGTTCACCATCGTCATGTTCGTGCTGCAGGCACTGGGGTTCTAGCAGGCGACCCAACAGCGTTCTTCGGCAAAGGCAGAGGCCAGTAGGAGGCCTTCTGCAGGCGTAGGAGCAACAATACGGGCGGGTGCGTCTTCGCACTCGCCCGTCGCTTGTTACAGGCTCTTGCCGCCTGCTACTTGCTGGCCTTCTTGTACTCGTCCATGAACGATCCGAACATGCTGCCCATCTTGCCCAGCTCTTTGCCGACGGCACGTGCCGCGGCATCGGAGGTGGACTTCTTCTTGGCAGCGGTCTTCACGGGCGCCTTCTTTGCCGCTGGCTTGCCTGCGCAAGCCTGCTTTGCGGGCCGCGGCTTTGTGGCCGCCTGCGCGGCAGGGGTCGTGTCGGCAGCGGGGGTCGCGTTCTTCTCGCCGGCCGGCGCATACGTCTTGACGGAATCCGCGCGCCGCTCGCGTTCGCCTTGCGACATGCGCAGCGTCGCGGGCTCGCTGGGGGCAGAGACGCTCACGTCCGCCGCCCGCCTTGCGGGAAGCTGCTCCTGCGACGCCTCTTCCTGCGCGGAATCGGCACGGACGTCGTCGATGGCGCGCTTCGCTTTGCCAAGTGCGCGCCCGAGCGCGAACGAGCCCTTGTCCACGGCGACGGACGCGGCGGCGCCGGCCTTCTGGGCAGTCTTCTTACCAGCTACCTTTGCCTTTGCGTAGCCCTCGCCCGCGACGGCGGCAGCACCGCCACTGAGCTTGAGGCTGGCTGCCTTGGGGTCGACGATCATGTAGCCCTTGCTGTAGCCACGTACCATGTCCGCGGGAATCTCGAGCGATCCAACGAGCGACTGCGCAACGCCGCCGTCGCCCACGCAGAACTTCTGCACCCTGCCCGACTGCGCGTCGAACACGGCGTTGTTGACGTAGCCAAGGTCCTTGCCGTCCGACGTGCGGGCGTCCATGCCCGTCCACATGATGCACGCGTCCCAGTCGATCCCAAGGCGCTCGCAGGCGCGATCGTCCACGCCGTCGCGCTCGTCCGTAAGCAGGAGGCCCCTCTCGATCACGCCAAACGCGTCGCGCGCCATGAAGAAGTCCGGACGCTTGACCATGCCGACGACGTCCGGGCGCTTGACGGTGAAGCCCACGACGCTCATGCCATCCGGCGAGAACACCGCCATGTGGACCTTCCCGAGCTTGGAGTACTTCTCCTCGCCCTTGCGGGTCTTCTTGCTCTTGAACACCTTGAGACCGACGACGTCTGCGACGCGAAGCATCGAACCAACCTCCATGAGCGCTACCCCCGGGCGGGCGCTGCGCCCTAATGCAACGGGCGTGGTGCAGGGTGCGCACCACGCCCGACTTCCTGTACGTCTGGACGAGAAAGACTACTCCTCGGTGTTGCCGTCCACGACCTCTACGTGGACGCCCTCCGCCTGAGTCTCGCCCGCGGGAGTGGCGGCGTCGCTTGCGGAGACGACCTTGTCTGCCGCGGAGTTGACGACGTCCTGCACCTGGGAGGACGTGGTTGTCACGGCGTCGGACAGCGAATCACGAAGCTGCTCCATGCGCTCGCGCGCGAGGTCGACCTTCGCGCGGAGCTCGTCGGCCGTGACGTCCATGCCGGGACGAGAGCCGATCTTCTCGCTCACCACGCGGGAGCCGCGCTCGTAGGAGTCGACCGCGGTGTCCCAGGCGTCGTTCATGGCGTCCGCCGCCATGGCCCTGCTCTCCGCACCGGAGCGCGGCGCCAGCAGGATGCCCGCTACCACGCCAGCTGCCGCACCAAGAATGCCGCCCGCAACGAATCCAAATGCGCCCTTTGCGCTCATGTCGTCCTCCTTCAGAACCTGGCACGCGCCAGTCATCCTACTATCCAAACGAGCCTTGCACTACCGCACACGTGGTGACCGTAGGACGCCGCCTGCGCAGGTTTTCTCTATCGTACCCTTTGGGGACCGGGAATATGCCCCTCGCTCCCCGAAGTGTCCGCCGCGTCGGGTAGCGGCTCCGCGTTGGTAGGTGCCGCCGGCCGCTCGGGCTCGTCCTCCCACGGGGCCGCGTAGCGGGGTTCGGGTTCGAGCTCGGGCTCCGGCTCGGGCTCAGGCGCGGACTCCGACGTTGCGGTTGCGTCCTTCTCGCCCGCGGCGGGCGCAGGGGCATCGGCCTCGGGCTCTGCCTGCGGCTCGGGCGCGACGTCCTTCGGCTGCCACTCGATGACGGCGGCGTCAGGCAGGTCGCGCGAGGCCTGCACGGCCTCCGGCGACTCGCGGCCCTCATCCGGCATGAGCACGGTGGTGCGGCGCTCGGCCTCGCGGGCGACCTCCTCGAACAGGCGGTCCTCCTCCGCGCGGCGGGCGGCCTCCGCAGCCTCCTCCTGCTCGCGACGGGCACGCTCCTCCTCCTGGCGCGCGGCCTCCTGCGCTGCACGCGCCTCCTCCTCGGCACGACGGCGCTCCTCCTCGAGCCTCGCGCGCTCGCGGGCACGCTCCTCCGCACGCTCGCGGGCCGCAGCCTCCGCCTCGGAGCGCGCGACCTCGATCTCCTCCTCGCGCTGGGCAATCTCCTGCTCGCGCATGGCGAGCGCCTCCTGGTACTCGCGCTGGACATCGGCCAGGATCTCGCCCTTGACCTTCTCCTTGTAAGAGGTGCCCGGCTCGTCACCAAGCGACGCAACAAGGTTCCTGAGGCCGTCAACCGTTGCGTCCACGTCAGGCACGGGGTCGCCGCCGTCCGTGTACGCCCAGTCCAGAATCCACACCGCGCTCAGCAGCGCCGCAACGGTGAGCACGTCGTCCTTGCAGGAGATCTCCACGTCAAAGCTGCGCGGGTCGCCCTCGATGGGGAACGTACGACCAGACGTGATATCGCCCGCGATGTCCGTCTGGGCAAGGAGCTCAACGGTAACGTGCTCCAGCAGGTGCGCGAGCTCGGTGTTGCCCATGCAAGCCTTGAACGTGTCGCCGGCGTCGCCCAGGCAGGCGTGCTCGATGATGTGCGGAAGCAGCCGATAGACGCGCGTGGTGCCCTGCAGGTCCTCGCTCGTCATGAGCGGGGCGCCGTCCGCCATGCGCACGCGCGCCGTGAGGTTCTCTGGCCCAATCTCTACGCGCTGGATGTCCATGAGCTGTGCCATCGGGTTTGACCTTCCGCCTGTATTCACTCGAACGTGACTCTCATTGTAGTAAAACTGGCGCGCGGCACGCGGGTCTTGCGTGTAGCTGCGCAAAAGGCGCCACGTTTGTGGCCGGGCGTCAGTCGGACGTGGTCGCGTCCTTCTCGCCCTTGGCGCGGCGCGCGTCCTTTGCGTCCTTTGCGTCGTCCGCGGGCTCCTGCTTGGGCTCCGGCGCCGTCACACGCAGCATGGCCAGGCGGCGGCCGCGCATGGACTGCACGCGGAACGTGTAGCCGTCCTTGTGGAACACGTCGCCGGGGCGCGGCAGCTTGTCCGCAAGCTCAAGAACGAAGCCGGCTATCGTCTCGTACTCCTCGCTGTCCTCGATGGGCCAGCCCAGCTCGATGGCGTCGTCGATGGAGAACCTGCCGTCCACGAGCCACTCCCTGTCGGAAAGCTGCGTCAGGTACTTGTTGTCCGGGTCGAACTCGTCCTCGATCTCGCCCACGACCTCCTCCACGATGTCCTCCACCGTGATGATGCCGGCCGTGCCGCCGTACTCGTCCACCACGATGACCATCTGGTCGTGCGCGGTCTGCATCTCGGACAGAAGCGGGATGATGTCCTTCGTGTCGGGCACGTAGTCCGCCTCGCGCATGTGGCGAACGATGGGCTCGTCCTTCGCGCCGTTCAGGATGGGGTCGATGATGTCCTTGATGTGCGCGATGCCCACCACGCGGTCCACGGAGCGGTGGTAGATGGGCAGGCGAGAATAGCCGGTGCGGCGCATCACGTCCAGGGCCTCCCCCAGCGTGGCCGTGTCCTCGATGAGCGTCATGTCCACGCGCGGCACCATGACCTCGCGCGCGATGGCGTCGCCCAGGTCGATGACGTCGTGGATCATGGACTTCTCTTGGTCCGTCAGCTCGTCGGAGTCCGTCACCATGTAGCGGATCTCGTCCTCGGACACGTCCTGCCGGTCCTCCGGGCTCTTCACGTGCATGAGCCTCGCGAGGCCGTTCGCGCTTGCGCCCGTGAGCCAGACCAGCGGCCGCGCGACCCTCGCGAACCCGCCGATGGGACCGGCCACGCTCTTCGAGACCTTCTCGGCCTCGCTCATGGCGATGCGCTTTGGCACGAGCTCGCCCACCACGATGGAGAAGTACGAGACAATCAGCGTGATGAGCACCGTGGCCAGCGCGTTTGCGCCGCCCGTAGACATGCCGAACCCCTCGAGCCACCCCGCGAGCGGTCCGGAGAGGTTCGTCGCGGCAAACGCGGACGAGAAGAACCCGACGAGCGTGATCGCAACCTGAATCGCGGCGAGGAAGCCCGTGGGGTCGTCGATGACCTCCGCGGCCTTGGCCGCCTTTGGGTCGCCCTCCTCGGCTTCGTGGTCCAGAAGCACCTTCTTCGCCGTCGAAAGCGCCATCTCGGACATCGAGAAGTATCCGTTGACCAGTGTGAGCAGGAACGTGACGATAATCGAGAGTGCTATGTCCATGCGCGTCCGCGCAACCTCCTAGCCAGATGCCAAGCGCCGCCGGATGCGGCGCGGTGCGGCTTGGGCCGCAGTAGTGACAATTCTACCCGAGCCGCATCCGCGCAGAGGCCGTTATCCGCATTGCACGCGAGGGAACGCTGCGTATTTGCGGCGAATTCCCACAACGGGCGGCATCCGCGTCGCGGAAGCCGCCCGTCACTTCAGCCATGCACGGTCAATCCAGTCTCGGCCGCCCGCCTACTTCGCCAGGTCCACGATCTTCTGACGCAGATCGTCCAAGTAGGCCTGGTCGGGAATCCAGTTGCAGGCCAGGGTGCCGAGCGGCAGGTCGAAGCCCACGCCCTCAAGCTCGGACGCGATGCTCTTCGGGCCAAGCGGCGCCCAGCCGTAGCTGCCAAACGGGATGCCCACGCGGCCCTCGTTCTTGGGCGAGAGGCCCTTCATGTACGTCAGCAGCTCCGCCATCGGAGGCATCATCTGGCTGTTCAGCGTGGGAGAGCCCATGGCCACGTACTTGCAGTCCAGGAACTCCTCCATCACGTCGGAAATGTGAGTGCACTTCACGTCCATCAGGCGCACCGGGACGCCGGCCGCCAGAAAGCCGTCGGCAATCGCGTGGGCCATCTTGTCCGTAGAGCCCCACATGGAGTCGTACGCCACCAGCGCCTTCTCCTCCAGCTTGCCAGAGGTGTACACGTTCTCGTACGCGTCCAGGATGTCCGCCACGTGGCTGCGCCAGCACACGCCGTGCGCGGGCGCGATGATGTCGATGGCGTCCGGGCCGAGCTTGCGCACGGCCTTCACGGCGTTCGTGGCCTGCATGCGGTACGGCTGCACAATGTTCGCGTAGTACTTACGGGCCTGCTTCATGACCTCGCCCAGGTCATTCTCGTCGTCAAAGCGCGTCGAGCTCGCAAAGTGCTGGCCAAACGCGTCGTTCGAGAACAGGATCTTGTCGTAGGCGTCGTACGTGACCATGTTGTCCGGCCAGTGCACCATGGGCGTCTGCACAAACGTCAGCGTGCGCTTGCCGATCTCGAGCGTGTCGCCGGTCTTCACGCCCTCGAAGCCAAGGTCGTGGTAGTGCGCGGTCAGGCCCTTCACACCCTGCGGCGCGGACGCCAGGATCCGCACGTTCGGGTTCAGCTCCTTGATGGTCGGCACGTTGCCGGAGTGGTCCATCTCGACGTGGTTGCACACCAAGATGTCGATCTTCGACGGGTCGATGACGCTCGAGATCCTGGCAAGCAGCTCGTCCTTGAACGTGATCTTCGCCGTGTCGATCAGCGTGACCTTCTCGTCCAGAATCAGGTACGCGTTGTACGTGATGCCGTCCTCGGTGCTGTAGCCGTGGAAGCTGCGGGCATTCCAATCGACGGCGCCGACCCAATAGACGTCGGGCTTTATCCTAACTGCGCTTAGCATGGGAGACCCCTCTCGTTTGCGAGTGCGCCCTCGTTGTCGTGCAAGACGCACCTCGTCGCCTAGACAGCAAGATGATACGACATCTGGCGCGTCGCGCATCGGGCGAGAAAAGCCGCCGCCGCTACAGCAACATGACCCCCGCCGCCTCGCACGCGCCCACCGTCTGATCGTCCCAGATCGAGGCCTGCACCTCACCCACGTGGGCCTTCGCAAGAAGCAGCATGCACAGGCGGCTCTGGCCGATGCCCCCGCCTATGGTGTACGGCAGCTCACCGGCCAAGAGCGCCTTGTGGAACGGCAGTTCGCGCCTGTCGTCGCAGCCCGCAAGCGTCAGCTGGCGGTCCAGCGACTCCGGGCTCACGCGGATGCCCATGGAGCTCACCTCGAGCGCGCGACCGAGCGTCTCGTCCCAGAACAGCAGGTCGCCGTTCAGGTCCCAGTCGTCGTAGTCCGGCGCGCGGCCGTCGTGCGGCTTCCCGCTGCGCAGCTTGCCGCCGATCCCACGCACGAACGTCGTGTGGTGCTCGCGCACGAAGCGCTGCTCGCGCTCCTCGGGCGCGAGGTCCGGGTACAGGTCCTCCAGCTCCTGGGCGCCCACAAACGTCACGTCGCGCTCAAGCTCGACGTCCAGCTGGGGGTACGCCCACTTCAGCTCGTCCAGCGTCCCGCATATAGCCGTCACGATGCGGCGCACCACGGATTCTAGGTACTCCGGCGTGCGCTGGTCAACGTCGATGACCTTCTCCCAGTCCCACTGGTCCACGTAGATGGAGTGCAGGTTGTCCAGCTCCTCGTCGCGGCGAATGGCGTTCATGTCGCACACGATGCCCTTGCCCACCTTGAAGTCGTAGCGCTTGAGCGCCACGCGCTTCCACTTCGCCAGCGACTGTACCACCTCGGCGTCCTTGCCGATGGCGGGCACGTCAAAGCGCACGGGCCGCTCCACGCCGTTCAGGTTGTCGTTCACGCCCGTAGCGGGGTCAACCACCAGAGGCGCGGTCACGCGCACCAGGTGCAGCGCGGCGCACAGCTTCGCCAGGAAGATGTGCTTGATGCGCTCGATGGCGCGCTGGGTGTCGTAGGTGTCCAGCTCGGACGAGTAGCCGGCGGGAATCTCGGTCATGGGCCCTCCTTCGTAGTCGCTCGTGAGCGCATGGTACCCCAGCGGGCAAGAAGTGCGCCCGCCGCAGCCGGCACGTTAAGCCAATGGCAACCTTTTCGCACCCCGCGCGTCGGGAGTCCCGTACCCGCCGCGACGCGGCGGGCCCCCAGCGCGCACGGCGCCGGGGGCCCAGCCCTCACCTCATGTCGTCACGGCACGCGCGGGGCCTCACGCCCCACGCACGTCCGCGCCACCTCCGACGCTACTTCTGGCCGGAGGCGCGCTTCTCCTGGTACTCCTCCGCGAGCTTCTGCTGCACGTCGTGCGGCACCTGCTCGTAGCCCGAGACCTCCAGCTCGAACTCGCCCGTGCCGCGCGAGAGCGAGCGCAGGCGCGTCGCGTAGTCGGTCACCTCGGCGTACGGCACCGTCGCGTCGATTGTGGTGTAGCCGCTCTCCGCGGCGTCGGCCGCGGCGTTCATACCCTCGACGCGGCCGCGCGAGGCGCTGATGTCGCCCATCACGGAGCCCGCGTAGCTGTCGGGCACGGTCACGCTCAGGTGCGCCATGGGCTCAAGCAGCACGGGCTCGGCCTGTGCCACGGCTTTCTGGAAGCCAATGCGCGCCGCGGTCTTGAACGCCATCTCGTTGGAGTCGACGGGGTGGTACGAGCCGTCGTACACGGCCACCTTGATGTCGATCATCGGGAAGCCGGCGAGCACGCCGTCCTTCATGGTCTCCTGCACGCCCTTGTCGATGGCGGGGATGAAGTTCCTTGGCACGTGGCCGCCCACGACCTCGTCCACGAACTCGTAGCCAGCGCCGGGGTTCGGCTCCACGCGCAGCCAGCAGTCACCGTACTGGCCGGCACCGCCGGTCTGCTTCTTGTGGCGGCCCTGGGCGCTCGCAACGCGGCGGATGGTCTCTCGGTACGGAATGGCGAGCTTCACGGTGTGGGCCGTTACGCCGGCGCGCTCCTCAAGACGGTCCAGAAGGACGGAGACCTGCGCTTCTCCGATGGCGGATATGACGGTCTGCCCGGTTTCCTCGTCGCGGGACACGGAGATCGTGGGGTCGGCGTCCGCGGCCTTCTCCAAGAACGCGTAGACCTTGCCCTCGCTGCCACGCGCGTCCGGCTCGATGGCGACACGGTACAGGGAGTTCGGGAAGCGGAACTCCGCCGCCTCGACCTTGCCCGTGACGGAGAGCGTGTCGCCGGTCATGGCGTCCAGCTTCGGCACCACGCACACGTCGCCAGACGCAACGGACTTCATGTCCTGCATGTCGTGGCCGCACATCTGGTACAGGTGGCCCAGGCGCTCGCTCTTGCGGGTGCGCGCGTTGATGAGCTCGGTGCCGGGCGTGATGGTGCCCGCGAGTACCTTCACGAACGAGAGCTTGCCGTTCTGCTGGTCCTGCAGCGTCTTGAACACGAAGGCCACCGGGCGGTCGTCGTCAGGCGATATGTCGAGCTCCTCGCCGTTCACCAGTGGCACGCGACCGTAGTCCGCCATGGTCGGGAACCACTCTGCCACGTCGCTCATGAGCGATATGACGCCCTCCTCGCGCACGCAGGAGCCTGCGAACACGGGGACGATCACGCGGTTGGTGATGGCCTTGCCCAACAGCCCCTCGAGCTCCTCCTGGGTGATCTCCTCGCCGTCGAGGTACTTCATCATCAGCTCGTCGTCGGCCTCGACCGCAAGCTCCACCAGCTGCGCGTGCGCGGCCTCGGCGGTCTCCTGCAGGTCTGCCGGGACGTCCTCCACCACGGGCTTTCCGTCCACAAGGTGGCGCGCCTTCATGTGCACGACGTCGATTATGCCGCCAAACGCCTCTCCGGAGCCCATGGGCATCGTCACGGGCACAAGGCGGTTGCCATAACGGTCCTGGGCGGTCAGGAGCGCGGTGTCCCAGTCGGCATCGGGCCTGTCAAGACGGTTGATGAAGAGCGCGCGGGCGATGTTCAGGTCCTCGGCCGCAAACCACAGGCGCGTGGTGATGGTGCCGGGGCCAGACGCGGCGTCCACCACGAAGACTGCCGTCTCCGCGGCGGCGAGCGCTCCGTACGCGTCACCCACGAAGTCCGGGTAGCACGGCGCGTCGAGCACGTTGATCCTCGTGCCCTCCCACTCTACCGGGGCGATCGTAGTGGAGATGGAAAAACCGCGCTCGCTTTCCTCGCTGTCGTAGTCAAGCGTGGGCTTGGTGCCGGCGTGTCCACCCAGGCGGGACGTCTTGCCCGAAAGGTGGAGCATGGCCTCGGCCAGCATGGTCTTGCCCACGCCGCCTTGGCCCACGAGTGCGAGGTTCTTCACTTTCCCAGTGCTTGTAGCCATGGTTCCTCCTCGAGCCGCATCATGCGGAGGCCTCGCCGAAGTCGCAACGGCGAGCCACCGCGCTATAACGAGCCACGCATAAAGCGTCGTGGAATCACCATACCCATAAGCAACGGTATGCCGAGCGATTCATCGGGCAAACGCCGTCTGCCGCTCCGTGGACGCTACCAGACGTAGCCGCCGTACGATTCGAACAGCCTCCGGAACGCCGGGAGCGAGGTCTTGATGCACTCGTCGCTCACGCAGTAGCTCAGGCGGAAGTAGCTCCTGCACGCAAAGTCGCGCGAGCCCACCACATAGAGCCGCTGCTCGTTCGCCGCACGTGCCTGGAACGCGTCGTCGTCAGGCTCCAGGGCACGAACCCACAGGTAGAACGCACCGTCGGGATGCACCACGTCGTAGCCGATGTCCGTGAGGCCCCCATAGAGCAAGTCCCTCTTGCGCGCATACTCCTCCACGGGGCCGGAAGGTCCACGCACCTCTCCAACACGCGGTTGAACAGGCTGTTCATGACCGTCGCGGTCACGCGCTGCGCACCCAGGATCGCATCGTACACGCGCTCCGCGTGGCGCACGGTGCCAGGCACCCACACGTAGCCCACGCGCTCGCCCGCGAGCGAGAGCGACTTCGACCAGCTGTAGCACACGATGGTGTTCTCGTAGTACGCCGCGACCCACGGGTTCTGCTTGCCGTCGTAGACGATCTCGCGGTACGGCTCGTCGGAAAGCAGGTAGATGGTCTGCCCCAGCTCCTTCGACTTGCGGCGCAGCAGCGCGGCCAGCGCGATTATGGAGTCCTTCGTGTACACGGCGCCCGTGGGGTTGTTTGGCGTGTTGATGATGACCATGCGCGTCTTGGGGTTGATGGCCTCCTCGATCGCGTCGATGTCCAGCTGGAAGGTCTCGCTCTGCGTGGGGACCTCCACCACGTTGCAGTGCCACGCCTGCACCCACATGCGGTACTCCGCGTAGTACGGCGTGGGGATGATGACCTCCTCGCCGGCCCTGGTGGTCGCGGCGATGGTCGAGCTGATGGCACCCGCGCAGCCCGCGGTCATGGCGATCTCGCCGGCGCGGGCGTGCGCGTCAAAACGGCGGTTGAGGTTTGCGGCCACGGCCTGCCTCGTGGTGAGGTAGCCGTTGTTGGGCGGGTATCCGTGCAGGTCGACGGACTCGTAGTCCTCAAGCGCCTCGCGAATGGCCTCCGTCACCTGCGGTGCCACGGGCACGTTGGGGTTGCCGATGGAGTAGTCCCAAAAGTCGGTCACGCCTTGCTGCTTGAGCTCCATGGTCTGCTCGAACACCTCGCGGATGGCCGATTTGCCGGCCCCAAGGTCGTACATGAGGGAATCTACGCCGTCTGCCATGCTGCCTCCACTCTGATCGCACCGTACGGCACAAGATTCCCGCGCGCATGTTACCGAGGCGCTACAGAACCTGATAGGCGCATGTTAAATCGCCGCGCACCACACGTAACGCCGCACGATGCGTCCAAGACGAGAAGGACCCGGCGCCATGGCTGGCACCGGGTCCCGGGCGTTGCTCTTCTCCCCTAGGAAACCCCCAGGGGTCATGCCGCTCCTGGCGAGCGGACGTCAGGCGATAGTCGGCCGAACGCTAGTCGACGACGGCCTCGTTCTGGGCGTCCTCCTCGGCGATGACCTTGGCCTTGACCGAGATCTTCTCCTGGGACATGGCGTCCTCGTAGTGCTTCTTGCCGTCGGGGTACATGTTCAGCCACAGCTCCTCGGCCTTCGGCGCCCACGCCTCCGCGTACGGCTTCGTGCGTGCGCACACGTCCGCCGCAGACTCCGGCGTCACGTACTCGGTGCACTTCGCGTCCGCCTCGTCCACGATCTGCGTCAGCAGACCGGAGTTCTCGAGCATGGGGCACGGCTCCAGCAGGTTGTCGTTCCAGGGGTAGTGCGCGCGGTACGCCTGGAAGATGGGCTGGTGCAGGCACTCGAGCCAGTTGCCGCTCTCCTTGAAGTTCGCGTTGGAGTAGTGGATGAAGACGCACGGTTCCACGTCGCCACGGGCGTTCACGTGGCAGTACACGCGGCCGCCGGCGATGCAGCCGCCCACGAACTCGCCGTCGTTCTGGAAGTCCATCGCGAAGATGGGGTAGCCCTCGTCGCCCACGGAGCGCACCCAGCGGATGCGGTTGAACATGTACTCGCGCTGCTCCACGGTAGGCATGAGGTCCGCGTTCGCGCCCTCGCCCACGGGCATGTAGTGGAAGTACCAGGCGTAGCGGCAGCCCTTCTCGATGAGGAGCTTGAAGAACTCGTCGGAGCTCACGCGCTCGGTGTTCGCACGCGTGTAGCACGTGGAGGTGCCGTACAGCAGGCCATACTTGTGCATGCGGTCGAACGCGTCCATGACCTCCTGGAACGACCCGTCGCCACGGCGGCCGTCGTTCACGCTGGGCTCGTAGGACTCAAGCGACACGCTGAACACGATGTTGCCCAGCTTCTGGACCCTCTCGCAGAAGGCGTCGTCCACCAAAGACGCGTTCGTGAAGATGTTGAACAGGCTGGTGTTGTGCTTCTCGGCCAGCTTGAGCACGTCCTCCTTGCGCACCAGCGGCTCGCCGCCCGTGAGCATGAACAGGTGGGTGCCCAGGTCCTCGGCCTGGCTCACCAGGCTGTCCATCTCGTCGTACGTCAGGTTCAGGCGGTTGCCGTAGTCGGCGGCCCAGCAGCCCACGCAGTGCTTGTTGCACGCGCTCGTCGGGTCGAACAGGATGATCCAGGGCACGTTGCACTGGTACTTGTCCGCGTTGGCGGTGGTGTTGCGCAGGCCGCGGAACGCCGCCTCGTAGCCACCGTTCAGGATTGCCGTCTTCAGCACGTGGGGATCGGTCTCGTCGATCACGCTGAACAGGAACTTCTCCCACTTGGAGCCGGGGCGCAGGCCCTTCCTCAGGCCGCGGATGGCGCCGGGCGAGGTGTCCTTCAGGAGCTTCTCCGCCATGTCGATCAGATGGTCGATGTTCTTCTCGCGGTCTTCGCCGGAGGCGCTCGCAATAATCTTGTCGAGCACCACGCTGAAGGCCTTGCGCTCCGCAGCGTGCGCGATCTTGGACTGCATAGGCACTTCCTCTCTTTCGGGAGTCCCGGGCACTGCCCCAGTTTTCGACTCCCATTCAAAAACTTTGCCTAGCTTACTACTACCCAAATCGCCATGCAACGTACATACACGCACGATTGACAACAAATGTTGCCTCAGCCGCCACAAATCGCGCGGTCGAGAAGAACGCGGGCCCTTTCCCGCGGCACGCCCGTGGCTTCGTCCCCACCACACGCGTACGAGGAGGGCCGCCCAGGCAACCCTCCCCGCCACATACACGTGTCGTACTAGACGCTCGCCTCAGGTTGCTCGCCTCATGCGATGCGCACGTCGCGCCTACTCCCTGTGCTCGCGATGACGACGTACGAGGCCGAGCGTCACCGTCAGGGCGCCGAGCGCGCCAAGCACCGCAGGTGCTGTGGCGTTGTTGACGTCGCCCGTCTTCGGCAACACGGAGCGCAGAGCTTTCGCGGCCCTGCCCACGACGGACGTGGCCCTGCCCGCGGGTGCGGACGGCGCCTTGCCAGAGGCGCTAGTTGCCGGAGTGTCGGCACTTCTCACCGTGAGCGTGCCCAGGTCATACGACACGTCGTAGTTGGACTCCTTTGCCGTGCCATCCCACACGATGACCGCGGCGTTCTGGGAGGTGCCGACCTCCTTCTGGCCACCCGTCACGTTGAGAGTTGCCGTCTCTCCGTTCACGAGGCCGGATATCGTGCCCTTCGCCGTCAGGACCTTCTCGTTGTACGTCGTGGTGGCAGACTCGGTCTTCACCGTAAGCGGGGCCTTCTCGATTTGGTAGGACGCCGTCGCCGTGCCCTCGTAGTTGCCCGTCCCGGTCGCGGTCACGGTGACGCTGCCAGCGTTCATCAGATCGCCGTCGTACGCAAGCGTATAGTCGGTGCCCTCCTTGAGCGCTTCGCCCGTCTTCGCATCCTTCACAATCACGGGCTGGCGCTGCGCCTTGCCGTTGTAGGTGACGTCCTTCGGCTTTTCGAGCGCAAGGGTCGACGTCACCTTCACCGTCGCCGCTTTGGACGTCACCTTGTGGCCACCCTCGTCGGTCACGGTGACCCTGTACTGCGTTGTGCCCGCGTGCGAGGTGTCGGGCGTCAGCGTGGCGCCATCGGCCACCGCACGCGCCTTCGCCGCAGTTGCGGAAGCCTTTGCCGCGGGGCGGGCACCAACCCAGGTCGCGCCGGAGTCCGTGGACTTCTCCCACGTGTACGTGACGTTGCCTGTAGCGTTCGCAACCTCGACGGAAAGCGGCGTCGCCTCGTCGCCAACTTTGTACTCCGCACCCACCGGCTGCTTCGTGATGCTCATCGGGAAGCTGACCACAAACTTCATCGAGGTCGAGCCCTCGTCGGTGGAATAGACGCTGATGCCGGTGTCCGTCTTCGCTGCGGGGTCGTCGGAGCCCTTGTAGAGCGAGAGCTTGCTCGCGCCGTAGGCCGCGTGCTCCGTCGCGTTAAGGAACGGCGCGTACAGGTTTGGCGATCCCGCGGACCACTCGAAGTAGTTCTCCATGACACCGGGACGGTGCGTCTTCACGTTCACCGTGTTGGCAAGGCCGGCCTCGACGCCGGGCATGCCGGGGTACCCGCACTTCGTCGCGACGCCGTTGTCAACGTGCCACACCACGATGCCACCCGTCGGGTTCCTGATCGTGTTGTCGCCGTTCATGTACATGGGCTCCATGCCGGCATCGAACGACGCGTACTGGCGGTTCTCGATCAGGTAATACTCATCGTCGCTCACGTGGATGGCGTAGCACTTGTAGCCGACAGGGTCGGTCTCGGACGTCGCCGTATAGGTGCCGCTCTTCGTGATCTCCTCGGGAGTGATGTATCCCAGCAGGTAGCGGTCGTACGGGTCGAAGAACGTCGGGCGGTACTCGCCCGCCGTGGTCTTGCCGTACGAGCCGTAATCCATGATGGAGAGGTACATGGTGGAGTAATAGTCCCACTTGCCGCTGTCGGACGTCGTGGAGTAGAGGTCCGGCATCCCCAGGAAGTGACCCAGCTCGTGACCAAGGGCGCCAATGCCGCTCTGGTGCTCTTCTCCCGCCTGCATGGACTCGCTCTCGGACTGCACGATGTAGCGGTCCACGCCCACCGTCTTGCCGTTTGCGCAGGTCACCTCATACGGGGTGCCCGTCTCCTCCGTAAAGGAGTACTGGTGCGACCAGATGCCGTGGTGGCCTTCGGGAATGGAGCTCGTCGCGGCCTCGTAGCCTGCGAACACGACGCCCAGGCCAAGCTCGTTCGCCTCGATCTTGCCATCGCCGTTCGTGTCGTAGCGCGAGAAGTCCACGTACTGGGCCGCAGCCTTCACGGCCTCCTGCATGTCCGCGATGTAGTCCGCGTTGCCTGGCGTGAACGGGTCGGGGTTGCCGTAGTCGCGGTCCAGCGTCACGTGCACCACGCCGTCGTTTGCCCTGTCGGCCGCATTCGTGTTGCCACCGTTGCCGTACGCGCTGGACTCCTCCGCCGGGCGCCAGGTGAACTTGCCCTCGGAGGACGTGGCGTACAGAGACGACACGCTGTACTCGCCCGTAAAGAACGTCTTGCTCCAGTCATAGCCGTCGCGGTACGGCTCGTCCTTGAAGCCCACCACGATGGTAAGGAGAGGAAGCGAGGTGCTCGTCTTGGGGGCGGCGCTTCTCATCAGCTTTTTCGGGGCGGCCGTGCCCTGGGTCTTCTTCACCTGGGACACGGTGATCGGTGCGGACGCCGTCGCGTCGCTTCCGGTCTTGCCGGAGTAGGTGTGACCGCCCAGCTGGTAGTACGCCGCGCGGGCCGCGTCGCCGGAAAGCGCGTCCGCGCCGATGGCGCCGGCATCAGCGGCGGCCTGCGCGTCAGAGCCAAACGCGAGGCCTGATCCGGAGCCCACCACCTGGCGCCACGCGCCGCTGTCCGGGTCCTGCTGCACCACCACGCCGGCGGAGTTCGTGGCGTAGTGGAACCACTCGTCCCCGTGCGTCGTGATGCTCGCCGTCGACCCGTCGGGCTGCGCGACCTTCACCGGCTGGTTGTACGCGGGTATTGCGAGCGCAGGCGCTGCGGAACCCAGCGAGAGCACAAGCCCCAGCGCCGCGCCCACCGCCGCGCGCATGACGCGGCTTCGAGGCCGGGCGCCCTCCTCAGATCCTTCGGTCATCACTCCTCCTTTGCAGATTGGCCGCACCGCCGCGGCCACGACCCAGACCCTTGCGAGTCCAGAGTAGATGGCGCAATTATCCAATAGTTAGCCCGCGGGTTACCGCTTGCTACCTTAAGATGTCCCAAAACGTTTCCAAGCGGTAGTGCGCCGTTGGACGCCGACGGCACGCGCACGTCCCGCACACATCCGGGCAAAGGCCGCGGTCCTTCTCACCCGGCTCGCCGCTACAATTGCAGAGAAGAACGCGGGCGCGCGCCCGCAGGGACCACGTACGTTCGCGAGGTTACATGGGCTACAAGACCTACACCTGCCCCATCGCAAAGTCGTGCGGCGGCTGCGAGTGGCTTGCCGTTCCGTACCCCATCCAACTCCGGCGCAAGCAGGAGCTGGTGGAGGGGCTGCTGGGCAGCATGGCGCGGGAGGACGGGTGCTCCGTGGGGGCAATCCGCGGGATGGACGAGCCCGTTGCGTACCGCCACAAGGCCGCGACGCCGTTTGCGCCCGGCAAGGGCGGGCGCGTGCGCTCCGGCTTCTATAGCGCGGGCACGCACCGCATCGTGGCGTGCGGCAGCTGCCTGGTTGAGGACCCCAGGGCGCGCGGCATCCTGGAGGACGTTGCGCGCGTGGCACAGGAGCTGGGCATACGCCCGTACCAAGAAGACCGCGGGCGCGGCACGCTGCGCCACGCCGTCGTGCGCTGCGGGTACGCCACGGACGACGTGCTGCTGACCGTGGTCGCAAACGGGCAGCGCCTGCCGCGCGAGGACGAGTTCGTGCGGCGCATGGCGCGGCTGCACCCGGAGGTCACGTCCATCGTGCTCAACGTGAACCAGCGCCGGACGAACGCGATCCTGGGGCGCGAGTGCCGCACGCTCATGGGGCCCGGCACCATGGAGGACGCGCTGTTGGGCTGCACGTTCCGCATTGGCCCCACGAGCTTCTATCAGACGAACCCCCGTCAGACGGAGGTCCTGTACCAGCTGGCCGTGGACGGCGCGCGGCTGCGTGACGGTATGCGTGTGCTGGACGCGTACTGTGGCTGCGGTACCATCGGCATCTGCGCGGCGTCGCAGGCGCGCGCCGCGGGCGCAAGCATCACCGTAGTGGGCGTGGAGCAGGTGGCGGGCGCCGTGCGGATGGCGCGCGGCAACGCCAAGGCAAACGGTCTGGCAGACAGCTGCGAGTTTGTACGCGCGGACGCCACGGCCTACATGGAGGACGTCGCTCGTGGCAGGCGCGATGCCGGGTTCGACGTGGTGGTGATGGACCCGCCGCGCGCAGGCTCGACGCCGGAGTTCCTGGCGGGCGTGGCGCACCTCGCCCCCAGCCGTGTGGTCTACGTGAGCTGCAACGTGAAGACGCAGGCACGCGACCTCGCACTTCTCCGCCAGCACGGCTATGCGATGGAGTCCGCGGTGCCCGTGGACATGTTCCCGCACACAAAGCACGTGGAGAGCGTCGTCACGCTAGCGGCCACGCGCGCGTGACGATTCCATCGTTATTGCGACGATTTGGCGCGCGGGCATTGCCCGCGGCCCAACTAAGTGCCAGCCTGTCTTCGGCCCCGCCTCGGGGCCGAAGTTTGGCGATTCGTACGTAAAGAGGCACGTTCATGACATCAAGAAGCGAGGCGACGCTTAGTCGCAACCCGTTTGGCTACCACAGCCGCCACTGGTGGGTGGGGCTGGCCGCGTTTCTGTTCCTGTTCCTCGTGGGACCGTTCGCGGAGTTTGGCAACATGGACCGCGGCACCATCCACCACGCGCCGCAGCTCGCGGAGCACTACCAGACCATGCTGCTGTGCTTCTCGCTCCTGCTCATATACCTGGTGCCGTTCTTCCTGTTCGTGCGCTACACGCGCATGCGCGCGGGCGTGCCACGCTGGCTCGTGGTGCTGGCATTCGCGAGCGGCCTGTTTGTTCCCGGCTGGATCGCCGGCGAGCTCAACGCCGGCGCAGACGACCTGCTGCACCTGCTCGCGTCCAAGTCCTTTGTCAGCACGTGGGGCGACGCCATCGAGGCGCCGCTGGTGGAAGAGACCCTCAAGCTCCTCACCGTGGTGGCGGTGCTGAGGCTGGTCGGCCGTCGCGAGGGGCGCGACTGGCTCGTGGGCGGCATGTGCGTGGGCATGGGCTTCCAGCTGTCCGAGGACCTCGGCTACATTGAGGACCAGATCGCCTCCGGGCACCACGGGTTCGAGACGGCGGTGCCGTTCACGCTCGACGACCGCATCTCCGGCGCACTCGTCTCGCACTGGACGTACACGGCGCTCGTGGCCGTCGCGATCTGGCTGCTGTTCTGCCAGCGCCGCCGCGTGCGCGGGTTCCTGCTCCTGCTTGTGCCCCTGCTGAGCCACGCCGCGTGGGACACGCCTCTCAGCGACGCGGGCGCGCTGTTCGAGGCGTTTTTCTGCCTGATCGTGGCCGTCCCGTTCCTGTATGCTTGGGGCGACATCACGTTTGACGGTGGCCGGCGCCTTTCCGCAGCGCGCCCCAAACAGCGCAAGCGACGCAAGGCCCAGGGTGCGCACGTGACGCACACCGCGCCGCGCGAGAAGGACGCGAGCCCCGCGCCGCAGCCCCCACAGGGTCTGTAACCAGCGCAAAGGTCGGGAGGTTGTGCCATGCACGGTGGTGACGCGCGGAAAGACGCGCGCAAGGCAGCTGCAAGTTGCGCACGCGAAACCGCAAGTCCCTACGACCTTGGCACTCCCCTCCCGCGCGACTATCCGTACGATCCCCGCGGCCGCAGGCTTGCGGACGGCGCCCTCGCCACGGTCATCCTCCTGCGCGTCGCGGCGGCGGCGCTCGCGTTTGCCGGTCTCGCATGGTGCACAACCTGGTGGGCGGCCACCTCGCTTGGCGCCGCAATCACGGCCATCCTTTGCATCACGCTTTCTGCACTCGTCCTCGGGCGCGGCCTCGAGTATGCCGCTGGCGCGGCGTTCGGCCGCGCGTCGCTCCGCCTGGAGCCAAACGTTCGCCACGACTACGTGCTGCGCGTGTTTCGAAAGGGTCGCCGCTCCGCAGGCACCACGCCGCGGTTCCTGCTCGCTCTTGCGCGGCTAGACATCCTCAGAGGGCAGCCCCACCTAGCCGGCGACGCCCTCGCACGCGTAGACACGTCCCGCCTGAACCCCAACCGCTTAAAGCTCCTGTACCTGCTACAGACCGTCACGGCAATCCAGCTGCAAGAAGACGCCCACAACGCGGCAATCCGCTACGCGGGCATCACGGGCGAGAAAAACGCAGGCTTCCCGCCCGATAACGTGGTCCTTGGCTGGGCGCAAGACGCCGCGGACGGCCGCGCGCCTGAGGACGCAGCCATGCGCGACGTCTGCGCAAGCGCGCTGCAACCGCGCCGCCGCAGACCGCTTTTGGCAGTCTCGCTCTCCGTCATGCTGGCGCACTGTCTTCTCTTCGCAGGCGCCGCCACCGGGGTCGACGCCACGGACAGTTGGCGCCTGCGCCTGGGATATCAGACCGTAGCAGGACTCTTGACCTCGACGTTCATGGTGGCGCTCGCAATCGCGGGCGTCGTTCTTCTCGCCCGGTGGCGCATGCGCCAGGATGCACCGCAAACGCGCGGACGCAAGGTCGCACAAGTCGTGGGCTCGTGCCTTGTGGTCATGGCTGTCACTTGTCTTGCGCTTGTTGTCGCTATTGGGACGATCTTCGCGACGGATGGAACAGAGCGGATCATCGCGCGCGGCGTACGGAGCGATTCGGCCGACGGACGCCCATACGACTACGTCGCGCTCGACATGGAAAACGGCTACGGTGCAGCTCGTTCCACCACGTATTGGCGCACGCGCGATTTCATCGTGATGCAAGAGTGGTCGCCAGCGCAGGATTATGACACCAAGGCAGAACGCAAGACGACTGCAGACAGCAGCGACGCTGGCACTGGTACGACCGATAGCTCGACGTCCGCAACGAAACCTGAAGACGCCTCTTCAGATCCAATCAGCTCCAACGCGTCCGATTTGGGCACGCCCGACGCCGACAGTGCGTCCGCACTCTCAGACCAGATGCGCGCGGTTGCAAGGTATCTGCAAGAGCAGGGCGTCGTACCCGGCGCAAGCGAGCCTGCGCTCGACTACGATGCCAAGGGCCATGCATATGCAAGTCTGGGCACGCAAAGTCAAACCGTGAACGGCAAGACCGTCGAAGTCGGGTACGAGCTGAGAGACAACGGCGAGTCACAGCAGCCTTCCGGCACGGCGCAGGAGCTCGTGCCGGAACGCACGTATCCCAACGGCGAGGGCGATGAGGAGCTCGTGGGCTTCTACCTGGTGGACCACCAGACACTTGCCGTTACGGACGAAAACAGGACGTCCTGGTAGGGACGCCCTGCTCTCACGCCACTCTTTCAGTTGTCTGCCCGCAACGTCGCGCCGTTACGCGCCCACTGGCGGGTCGACCACGACCTTGTTGCCCTCCACGTGCACGCGACCCTCCGCCAGCAGCTGGATGGTGTCGGGGTACAGCTCGTGCTCGATCTCGTGGATGTGCGCCTCGAGCGTGTCCACGTCCCAGTCCTCCTGCACGGGCAGCGCGCGCTGCGCGATGATCGGACCGCAGTCGTACTTGTCGTCCGCAAAGTGCACGGTCACACCCGTGACCTTCACGCCGTAGTCAAACGCATCCTGGATGGCGTGCGCACCCTTGAAGCTGGGCAGCAGCGCCGGATGCAGGTTCACGACGCGGTTCTGGAACGTGCGCAGGATCGGCGCGTGCACCATGCGCATGTAGCCCGCCATGATCACGTAGTCGACCTTCTCGCGCACCAGCGTGGAGGCAATCACCTCGTCCGCCGTGATCGGGTCGGCGTACACCTCCTTGCTCAGGCTCATGGTCTGGATGCCCGCGGCCTCCGCGCGCTTCAGGCCATATGCGCTAGGGCGAGAAGAGATGACAATCGCGACCTCCGCGTCGAGCGTGCCTGCGGCGATCCTGTCGATTATGGCCTGCAGGTTCGTGCCGCTGCCGCTGATGAGGACGCCCAGCCGTATGGGCTTGCGCTCCTGGCTCATCGGTAGGTCACCTTGCCCTCGCCCTTCACGCACTCGCCCATCACAAACGGCGCAAAGCCCTGGGCAACCAGGTCCTCGCAAACCTCGTCCACGTCGTTCGGGTCGCAGATGATGCTCATGCCAACGCCCATGTTGAACGTCTTGTACGCCTCGTCCGGGGTGAGGCCGGCCGCCTTCACGCAGTAGTCGATAATGGGCGGCACGTCCCACGCGGGGCCGTCGGCGCCGCCACGGTCCACCACGGCGTCCACGTTGGAGGGAAGCGCGCGGTTGAGGTTCTCGGTGATGCCTCCGCCCGTGATGTGCGCCATCGCATGGATGGGGGCACCGGCCTTGAGGGCCGCCACCAGGCCGCCGGCGTAAATCGTGGTCGGGCGCATCACGGCGTCGGCCAGGCTCTCGCCGCCCAGCTCGGGAAGCGGGGTCTCAAGCTCCTCGACCGTCTTGCCCTCGATGGCGACCTTGCGCACCAGGCTGTAGCCGTTGGAGTGGATGCCAGAGCTCGGCAGGCCCAGGATCACGTCGCCCTCGTGCACCAGGTGCGGGCCGATCATCTTGGGACGGTCGACCACGCCCACCACAAAGCCGGCCAGGTCGTAGTCGTCCGGGTTCATCACACCGGGGTGCTCGGCCATCTCGCCGCCCACCAGGGCGCAGCCGGATTTCTTGCAGCCGTTCGCGATGCCCTTCACGATCTTGGCAACGTGCTCGGCACGCAGCTTGCCGATCGCAACGTAGTCCAGGAAGAACAGCGGCTCCGCGCCGATGGGCACCACGTCGTCCACGCACATGGCCACCAGGTCCTCGCCCACCGTCTCGTGACGGTCCAGCAGCTGGGCGATCGCGAGCTTGGTGCCCACGCCGTCCGTGCCGCTCACGAGCACGGGATCCTCCATGTCCTTGAAGCCCTTCATGCTGAAGCACGAGCCAAACCCGCCCAGACCGCCAATGACCTCGGGACGGTTCGTCTCCTTCACGGCCGCCTTGATGGCGTCCACCGCACGTGCGCCCTCGTCTACGTCCACGCCGGCGTCGGCGTAGGTAATGTGCTTGGGCTGAGTCTCCATGCTCTTCTCCTCCGTGTGCTGCGCAAGGCAAAGGCCCTGCGCACCGGCTGCTGCGTATGTCACAAGTCTATCAAGTTCCATCGGCGCCGCCGCGGGCGCGGCGCCTTACGCGCACATTGTTTACGCGACGTACCCGCGGGCAGGCGCGTCTTCCGTTCCCTAGGAGCCGTTCGTGGTGCCAGAGGTCGCGCCGGAGGTCGACGCGTCCTGCGCCTGGGCCCCCGTTGCCGCCGCAGCCTCGCTCTTGGGCACGCACAGCATGACGGCGCGGCCGTGGCCAAAGTCGTAGTTGCACGTCACGAGCGTGAGCACGTGGCTCGTGCCGCCTATGACCTGCTGCGCGTCCGAGCGCTTCGCCACCGCCTTCGCGAGCATCTTGCCAAGATACGCATGAAACTCGTCATTCGATGCAAAGGTGAACGTGCGCAGGTCATCGTCGTAGTCGCTCTTGATGATGTACAGCAGCAGCGGCTCCAGCTCCCATGCCTTGTTGTTGCGGTCCACGTACCAGACCGTCTTCACCTTGTCGAAGTTCTCCTGCTTCTTGAGGTCGTCCAGCGGAGCGAACATCTGCCCGTCGTTCAGGTGGTGCCCGTAGATCAGTGACTGCGCGTCCACCATTCCCGGCTTCGTGTTCTTGCAGTCCAGGAACACCTGGCCGCCCACGCTGTACTCGCCCGTTGCGGACGTGCGCAGGTACGTGTTGTTGGTCTTGCCCTGGTACACGGGAAAGCTCATGCTCGTCCCCACGACGTCCACCCAGCCCACGATGTCGTCGTTCACGGCCTCCAGCGCGGCAAAGTCTATCTTGGGCGCGCCGTTGTCCTCGCTCACCTGGACGTTCGCAACCTTCTGGAGCTTCTCGTTGCTCTGCCGGGTGTGGCTGTACTCGCTTTGCGCGTGGAAGTACAGGTATCCCGCCGTGGCGAGAAGGGCTATGCCAACCACCAGGAAGACGGTGCTCAACACGTTGCGCAGCCGGTGCTTTCGCCTTGGGCGCTGCGAGGCGCCGACGGCCTCGCGCCTGTCATGGCTGGCGCGGGCGCCTGCCGACGCATCCTGCGCGGACGTCAGCGGCTCGAAGCCCACGGCACCTCGCTCCAACGCAGGCGCCACGGCTGGCGACTGCGCCGTGTCGCCGGGCTGCCGAGATCGCGTGTGCTTTCCCATCGTCACTCCTACCAAGGTCTCGGCGGGCGTTGGGCGCCGGCCGTCTTCGCTTCCAACGCACCATTCTTGCACGTTTGGCATGCGTTCAGCCACAAACGACGCGAGGCGCCCACAAATGGACGCCTCGCGCTGCAGTGCATTTGCGTGAGCTAGGCCTCGGCCATCTGTCTCTTCAGCTCCACGATCTTCTCGCGGTACTCCGGCATGGTCGCGCCCAGGATCTGCGTCGCATAGATGGCCGCGTTCTTCGCGCCGCCGATGGCGACGCAGGCCACGGGCACGCCGGACGGCATCTGCACCATGGACAGGAGCGAGTCCATGCCACCGAGGTCGGAGGTCTTCATGGGCACGCCCACGATGGGAAGCGGGGTGTACGCCGCAACGACGCCGCCCAGGTGCGCAGCCTTGCCTGCCGCCGCGATGATCACCTTGATGCCGCGGTTCGCCGCGCTCGAGGCCCACTCGTGCACCTTCGCGGGCGCGCGATGCGCGGACGCGATGACAAGCTCGTAGGGAACGCCCAGCTCCTCCAGCTCCTTCGTGCATGCCTCCATTGCCGGCATGTCGGACTTCGAACCCATGATGATGCCGACGACAGGCTGCTCTGCCATGCTTGACCTCCAAGGTCTCGTGTTCGTCTCTTTGGAAAGCGCCCTTCCAGCCAACGCCTGCGCCGATGGCCGCTACAGACAGTATAGGTTCAGCGGCGTCAGTTTCCACCGCCCGCGCCAGTCGCAGCGCCGGCGGTGTTCTTCTCGCCCGTGGCGATTGTGGCGCTCGCAGTGGCGTTGTTGTCCGTGGTAGAGGTGACGTCCGTGCCGGACTCGCCATCGGTGGACTTTTCGTTGGTGCCAGAGGTCAGCACGCCCAGTATGCCGCCGGCCCCGCCGTCCGTGCCGCTTGTGGACTTGTCGTCCGCGCTCGGGCCAAACACCTGGTCCAGCACCCCGTTCGTGATGGACTTGCGCAGCTGTTTTTCCGTCGCGGAGTCAACGCCCGTGATGGAGCAGTTGAAGCGCACGCCCTGCGCGGTCGACGTCTTGGTCCAGATGAACGTCATGAGGGTCTTCAGCTCGCCCGTGGGCTTGAGGTAGCCAAAGAACCTGGACGTCTGAATCTTGCCCGCCTTGTTCACGTGAACGTTCACGTTGTAGATGACAGTGTTGATGTCAGGGTTCATGAGGGCGTTCGTCGCAAGGGCGGCCGCCTGGATCTGCGAGGTCGAGAACACGCCCAGCACGTCGGAGGAGCTCGTGTCCGTCACGGTCACCTCGATGCGGTGGGTGTTCTCGTCCGCCTCCTGCACCGAGAAGTCCTCCGGGAACTGCGTGTAGCCGTTTCCCCACTCCACGCCGTTGCTCATGGCTGCGACGACGCTCGAGATGCTGGCTTCGTTGCCAAGGCTGCGCGTGCTGACGCGTCGCACCACGCCGCAGGACACCTGCAGTGTTACGACGGCCAGGAAGAACACCACGAGGAAGATGGTCGTGGTGCGGGTCATGACCTCGCCCACGTTGGAGCCCGAGGGGTCCTTGTCGGAAAGCGGGTCCACGTCGACGCCGTGGCGCCCCTGGCTGCGCATCTTGCGCTGGCGCGCCGCGGTCTCCTCGTTGGTGTGGCCCGTCTCGTCCACGGTCGAGAAGAGCTTCTCTGCGTCTGCGGCGTCAAGGGTGCCCCGCCCGCGAGCCTTTCCCCCCAACTTTGCCATGAAGCCTCTTCCTGCCGCGGGCCACGCCCGTCCCGTCAATCAATCCGGCCAACAATCAATCCCGTCAAGTATATTGCTACCGCGCGTCCGCGCCCTGCGGGGAGAGCCGGTGCGCAACCGCATCACATATGAGCGCGCCGACCACGGTCTTCGCATCCTCGATCCTGCCGTCGAGCACGGCGTCCACCAGCTCTGGCAGGTCCACGAGGTCGACGTTTATGAACTCGTCCGCATCCGGGCTCGACTCCGCCAGCGTAAGGCCCGTCGCCATGTAGATGTGGATGAGCTCGTCTGCGAACCCCGCCGCCGTGGCAATAGTGGTGAGAAACGCCATCTTCTGGGCGCGCATACCCGTCTCCTCCGCAAGCTCGCGCTCCGCGCAGTCCAGAGGGTCCTCGCCGGGATTGAGCTTGCCGGCGGGAATCTCCACCGTGACGCGGCCGAGGGCGGAGCGGTACTGCCGCACGAGGCAGATGCGGCCGTCGTCCGTGAGTGCGACGATCGCGACGGCGCCGGGGTGGCGCACGACGTCGCGATCCGCCTCCGCACCGTCCGGCAGCCTCACGCGCAGGCGGTCGATGTTGAACACGCGCCCCTTGAACACCACGTCCTCGGTAAGCACGTGCTCGCTCAGGTTCACGTCACGCGGGTCGTCGTCGCCCAGAACTAGGTGCCTGCGCTCAGGCGCCCCGGAGTGATGGTCGTGCCTGCTCCTGTCGCCGTCGTACGTGAAGGCGTCCACCCCATCGACCATGCTCGATACCGCGTGTTCAAGGGCGTCCTCCGTCCCGTCGTCGAGCTGCACCTCGTGCTGCTCGGCAAGAAGCGAGAGGTCGTCCTCGTCTAGCGTGACGTCCTCCTGGCCCATGGCCTTGTTCTTCTCGTCTTTGGACATACGCTGCCTCCCGGATAAAAAGTCGCGGCACCACGCGGCGCCGCGACTGTTGGCCTACATGCTCATGGTACCCAGGTGGGACGCTACAGGTTCGCGCGGCCCTTGATCGCCTTGATGCCGATGTCGTGGCGGTACGTCTTGCCTTCGAAGAAAATCTTGTCGCACGCCTCGTACGCCTTGTTGCGGGCGTCCTCGAACGTGGGGGCGACGGCCGTGACGTCGAGCACGCGGCCGCCGTTGGTGTAGACGGCGCCGTCCTCGCCGAGCTTGGTGCCCGCGTGGTAGACGGTAACGCCGTCCATCGCGTTTGCGTCATCGATGCCGGTTATGAGCTTGCCCTTCTCGTAGGATCCGGGGTAGCCGGCGCTCGTGAGCACGACGGATACGGCCCAGTCGTCGTCCCACGAGACCATGTCGGGGCTGAGGGTGCCATCGTCGCACGCGAGGAAGCACTCGACGAGGTCGCCCTTCATGCGCGGCAGCACGACCTGGGTCTCGGGGTCGCCGAAGCGGGCGTTGAACTCGAGTACCTTAGGGCCATCCTTCGTGAGCATGAAGCCTCCGTACAGGCAGCCGCTGTAGGGGTTGTCCTCTTGGGCCAGCTCCGCCACGACCTTCTCCTCTATCTGGACCATCTGCTCAAGCTCGCCGGGCAGCAGGATGGGCACCGGAGAGTACACGCCCATGCCGCCCGTGTTAAGGCCGCGGTCGCCGTCGAGGGCGCGCTTGTGGTCCTGGGAGGTCGCGAGCGGCACGACGGTCTTGCCGTCAGTGAGTGCCAGAAGCGAGCACTCCGGACCCTCGAGCATCTCCTCGACCACGACGAGCGACCCCGCATCGCCAAACGCGGTGAAGCACTCGTGGACGCCGTCGAGGGCCTCCTGTGTGGTCTGCGCAACGATGACGCCCTTGCCGGCAGCGAGGCCGTCGGCCTTGATGACAATGGGGCCACCGACCTTGCGCACGTACTCCGCGCAAGCGGCCTCGTCCGTGAACGACTCGTACCTGGCCGTGGGGACGCCGGCTCGCTCCATAACGTCCTTGGCGAACTTCTTCGAGCCCTCCATCTGCGCGGCCTGGCCGCTGGGGCCAAAGACGGGAATGCCCTCCGCGCGCACGGCATCGGCCACGCCTGCGACGAGCGGCGCCTCTGGACCTATCACCACGAGGCCGATGCCATTCTCGCGGGCGAAGCGTGCGACCGCCGCCGGGTCGTCCTGGTCCACGTCCGCCTTCTGGGCGAGCTGGTACATGCCGCCGTTGCCCGGCGCCACGAACAGCCTCCCGGCGCGCGGGGACTGGGCGAGCTTGACCAACATGGCGTGCTCGCGCCCGCCGGAACCTAGGAGCAGGATGTCTACCTTGTGGTCTTGTGAAGCCATGGTGCCCTCCTTGGGCTAGACGTGGATGTGGCCTAGGCTGGACGTGCCTGAAGGATTGAGGATGCCTCCTCCGCCGTGATGAGCGATGCGGGCGCGCAGGCGATTCCCACGGCGCCGACGCCGATCTGGGCGCAGGTCGAGGGGTTGGCCCTGAGGCGGGCGGCACACGCGGACTCGAACTCGTTCGTGTCGAGCGGCTTCTCCAGCTTCTGCAGGACCTTGGGGTCGCCGGAGTAGACCTCAGCATACGTGATGGGGCCGACCTTTGCGGAGTAGCGGCTGAGCGTGCGTGCGAGCACGCCCGCGAGACGCGACGTGTCCGAGGAGGTGGTGATCTCCTCCGCCTGGCCATCGGGCGTGATCTTGACGAGGCCGCGCACGCCGAGCGCGCGGCGCTGCAGCTGGCTCATGTGGCCGAGGATGCCGCCGCGCTTGTGGCCGATGCCGTTCGACGGGTTCGCGTCCGCCGTGGGGACCATGAGCATGCGCGACGCCGCGGACAGCGCCTGCGCACGCTCCACGGCCTCGTAGGAGTCCATGCCGGCATTGCGGTCCAGCACGAGCCGCGCGAGCACGAGCGCGTACTCCACCGAGGCCGCATGGGTGTCGATGACCGTAACGCCCGCGCCCTGCACCTTTGAGACGGCGCTGCGAGCCACCTCGCACACGTCCCTCATCTGGGACGAGACGTGCAGCGAGACGATGCGCTCGCACCCCTGCTCCGCAAGGGCCTGGTACACGGTCAAAAAGTCGACCTCGGACGGCGAGTAGGTGTTGATCTGGCCGCGGTGCTTGGTGTACTCGCGGTAGAAGGTGGGGGTGTCGATGTCGAGGCAGTCGCGGTACTGCTCGTGCCCCATGCGCACGACGAGCGGTACGAGGGCGACCCCCGCCCTCTCCAGCGTGGAGAGGGGGAGGTCGCACGCGCTATCGCACACTATCGCGAACTTTCTGTTGGAAGTGCTGGAGCTCACGCCGGCCTACTTCCAGTAGCGGTCGATCGTCTGGTCGCGATCGGGGCCGACGGTGATGATGGAGACGCGCACGCCCGCGAGCTGCTCGAGGAAGTCGACGTAGTCCTTCGCCTCGCGCGGCAGCTGATAGAAGTTCCGCACGCCGGAGATGTCGCACTTCCAGCCGGGAAGGGTCTCGTACACGGGCTTCGCGTGATAGAAGACGCTCTGGTGCTCCGGCACGGTGGTGTAGCGCTTGCCGTCGCACTCGTACGCGACGCAGACCTTGATCTCGTCCAGGCAGCCCAGGACGTCCAGCTTCGTGATCGCAAGGTCCGTCAGGCCGTTGACGCGGGCCGCGTAGTTCACGACGACGCCGTCATACCAGCCGCAGCGGCGCTTGCGGCCGGTCGTCACGCCGTACTCGTGGCCGACCTCGCCCAGCTTGTCGCCCACCTCGTCAAACAGCTCCGTTGGGAACGGACCGGAGCCCACGCGGGTGAGGTATGCCTTCGCGACGCCCAGCACGCGCTTGATCTGGGTGGGACCGACGCCGGAGCCCGTGACCGCGCCGCCGGCGGTGCAGTTGGAGGAGGTGACGAACGGGTAGGTGCCGTGATCGATGTCGAGCATCGTGGCCTGGGCGCCTTCGAAGAGGATGTTCTTGCCGGCCTCGAGCTGCTCGTTCAGGAAGAGCGAGCTCTCCACGATATACGGGCGGATGCGCTCAGCGAACGGCAGGTACGACTCGCAGATCTGTTCGACCGTGTAGGTCGGGAGGTCGTAGACCTTCTCGAGGATGGGGTTGGTGTACGAAAGGGCCGCGTCCAGCTTCTCGCGGAAGATCTTCTCGTCCAGCATGTCCTGGATGCGCAGGCCGGTGCGGTTCATCTTGTCCATGTAGCAGGGCCCGACGCCGCGCTTCGTGGTACCGATGAGGTTCTTGCCCAGCTTCTTCTCGTGCGCGCCGTCCAGGTCCTTGTGGTACGGCATCACGATGTGCGCGTTGCCGGAGATCTTGAGGTCCTTGCACGAGATGCCCTGTCCCTCGAGCATGTCGACCTCGCCGAGCAGGACCTCGGGGTCGACGATGCAGCCGTTGCCGATGACGGGATAGGTGCCATGGTACATCACGCCGGAGGGAACCTGGTGAAGGGCGAGCTTGTGGCCGTTCGCGATGACCGTGTGGCCGGCGTTCGCGCCGCCGGCGTAGCGGCAGACGACGTCGTAGTCGCCCGAGATGAGGTCCGTGACCTTACCCTTGCCCTCATCGCCCCACTGTGTGCCAACCAGAACTGTTGCAGGCATTGCATCCTCCCTGTCGGGTCATGTTCACGTCTCGCGGCGCCGTGGCGCCGGCAGTCTCAGTATAGGCCACGAGAGGGACTTCCCGTCCTTCTCGTTACCTATGTTTGAGACTCTCAACGCATCTCTATGGGCGACCGCGCCGTTAGTCGCCGTGCCTGGTGTCCACCTCGACAAACTTGGTGGAGCCCGGCAGGAACATGAGCGGCACGATGTTCAGCGGGCCGGAACGGTTCTTCGCGATGATGAACTCCGTCACGTTCATGTCCGGGCGGTCGTCGCGCGCGGCCTCCTCCTCCGTCATGGAGCGGTCCAGCAGGATGACGATGTCGGCGTCCTGCTCGATGGAGCCGGACTCTCGCAGGTCGGACAGCTGTGGGCGCTGGCCCTTGCGGTCCGTGACCTGCCGGTTAAGCTGCGAAAGCGCGATGACGGGGACCTCGAGGTCCTTCGCCATGATCTTGATGCCACGCGACATCTCCGAGACCTCCGTCGCACGGCTATCCGCACGGTGGCCTCCGGACGGCGGTGAAAGCAGCTGCAGGTAGTCGACCATGACCATGCCCTTGGGCTTGTCCTTCAGCATGCGGCGGGCCTTCGCGCGAATCTCGGTCACCGTCGTGCCGGGCGTGTCGTCAATCAGTATGTCCAGCTGCGACAGGTCGCGCGTGGCGTCCAGGATTGTGCCCCACTGGTCGTCCTTGATCTTTGCGCCGCGGATGGCGGAAAGCGGGATCTTGGCCTGTGCCGACAGCAGGCGCTGCGCAATCTCCGTCTTGCTCATCTCGAGCGAGAAGAACGCGACGCTTGCACCCGCGGCCGCCGCGTTCACGGCAAGGTTCAACGCAAACGACGTCTTTCCGACGCCCGGTCGCGCGCCGATGACGACCATCTGTCCCGGCCGCAGGCCCTGCAGGCACGCGTCGATCCCGGGGTAGCCCGTGGAAACGCCCAGCGTGCCATCCGGGTTCTGGCACATCTCTCCCAGCTCCGTATAGAGGTCGCCCATGACCTCCGTGAGCGTGGAGTAGCTGTCGCCAATCTCGCGGTTCGTGACGCCAAGGAGTAGGTTCTCCGCGGTGTCCACGACCTCCTTCGTGTCCTCAGGCGCGTCAAACGCAAGGGCGGTGATCTTGGAGGATGCGTCGATGATGGCGCGCAGCGTCGCGTCCCTGTGCAGGATCTCGACGTGGTGCTGCCAGCTCGCGAGCGAGAACGAGTTCGTGTTGAGGTCGAGGATGTACGCCATCCCGCCAACCTTGTCCAGGTTTCCCGTGCTCCTGAGGTGGTCTGCGAGCGAGACGGGGTCCACCACCTGGCCGCGGTCGAACAGCTCGTTCATCGCGCGGAAGATCGCCTTGTGCGAGTAGAGGTAGAAGTCGTCCTCGTTCAGCGCGACGAGGCATTCCTGCAGCACCTCCTGGGAGAGCAGCATCGCCGAGAGGATGCTCTTCTCGGCGGCAAGGTCCTGCGGCATCACGCCGGCACCCGGAAGCGACCCTCCAGAGCCAGAGTAGTTGTCGTATTGGTTGTCGGACATGTCGCATCCGCTCCTCGTCTGGTTACCTCAACGCACACATTCTGAATGAAGCCTTCGGCGATTTGTCAAGTCCATCTGCAACCACTATCGAAGGCTGCGATCCAAATTGTTGATAGCTAGGCGCGACAAGCGGGCCTTTCGTCACTTTTCTTAGTTTTCAACAAATTTGGGAAATTTTCGAGGTTCGCGTTTTCAACATTTCTCCTCACAAAACCAGTCGCTAGGCGAGAAATGCCACGAACTCCCATGCACCACCTTCTACCTGCGAAAACAGCACATTCTCGCAGGTAGATTGCCTAGTTGCCTTCTCGTTGAGAAAAGGGCCACCCGAACGAAAGCATGTTCGGGCGGCCCGTATGGCGCACGTATGTGCTGGCCAGGCTCTTATGACGACCCTTCTACCTGCAGGTATTGTTGAAATCCCCTGCTAGAGCCGCTACTGGAGCTTGGGTGCGGGAACGCTACTCCGCAGACTCCTCCGCGGGAGCCTCGGCGGCCTCGGCCTGCTCGGCCTCGGCAGCCTCGGGCTCCTCGGCAGGCTCCTCCTCGGCGGGGGTGCCAACCATAACGGTGACCTTGGAGCCGATCTCGCGGTAGAAGTTGACGTCGACGACGTGGGCGCCGGCGGTCTTGATGGCACCACCGGTCGCGATGCGCTTGCGGTCGACCTCGACGCCGAGCTGAGCCTTGATGGCGTCTGCAATCTGCGCGGCGGTGACGGCGCCGAAGAGCTGGTTGTTCTCGCCAACCTTGGCGTCGATCACGATCGTCTGGTCGTCGAGCTTGGCCTTCGTCGCGTTGGCATCGGCGATGCGCTTCTCCTCGCGCTTCTCGATGTTGTGGCGGCGCTCCTCAAGCTGCTTGATGTTGCCCGGGGTGGCAGGCTGAGCGATCTTCTGGGGGAACAGATAGTTCTCCGCATAGCCCTGAGCGACCTCTACGATGTCGCCCTCGCCGCCCTTGCCCCTGAGCTCACCCAGAAGGATGACTTTCATGGGAACTCCTTTTGTTGGTCGGCCTAGGCCGACTCTTTGCTCACTTTGGGATCTTTTGGTCGCGCGTTGTCCCGCTTGCGCGGAAGGCCGCGGAAGTTCGCCGCGACTACGTCGACCAATCCCACAACGCTCACTAACAAGAATGACACTTCAAGATAGAACGCTGCGACCAGCGTCAGTCCCTGCGTTATGGGACCGAAGCCAGCCTTCTTCGTGTACCACGTCGCCACGGCCGCGCCCTGCAGGAACAGGGCCACCCTGGCTGCCGTGAGGACGTTCTCTCCCACCATCTTCACCTGGGAGGACCAGGCAGGCAGCTGCGAGCTTACGAGGCTCGCCGCAACCCCGACGATGAAGAGCACCGCAACCCAAACCGGCGCGTCAAACTCGGAGAACGTACGCTTTGTGCGCGCGTTTCTCTTTCTTGCCGCAAGGCTCCCGCCGATGTGAGAGCAAAGCGCCTCTACGATGGCGTTGCTCAGAAACGCCATCGGCCAGTAGGTCTTGGCCAACGTCACCACCGCGGTCAGCTGCTCGCGCATGTCCGCGCTTGCAGACTGCCCCGCCTCCCTCGCATACACCCGTATCGCGCCGTTCATCGCGGCGGGAAGGGACGTGTTGTTCAGGAAGGCGAACACCGCGTCGGTACCTGCCATCGCAAGCGCTATTGCCGCGATGGCAAAGCACTTCCAACCAGAGGAGGCCTCTGCGTCCGAACCGTCCGCAGAGAAGATCCAAGCCGTCAGGCACCCAATGAGCACATAGGGTATCTGCTGGGGATCGACCAGGATGCAAACGAGGACGGAGGCGAGGCAGGCAACGACAAACGCCGTCCGCCTGGCCCCTTTCCCGTTCGATTCCGAAAGGCCGATTCCGTACGCCACAAGCACGCACGCGAAGTCGATTCCCACGAGCATGCATGCCGCGCCAACCAGAATCCAGACGAGACCACCTTGGGTGGAACTCGGTCCTTCCGCCACCTCTTGGGCGCCGCGCTTACCCTTGGAGCCGTCAAACCCCTCGGGAGCCACCGGACGTCCGTTTTCGGAAGTGTCGTTCAAAAGAAGCTGCGTCCTTCTCTAGAGGCTACCTAGCCGCGGTTGCGGCCACCACGGCTGGAAACCACGGTGACGGTGTACGGCAGGAGTGCCATCTCGCGGGCGCGCTTGATAGCGACCGCGATGTCGTGCTGATGCTGCGTGCAGGCGCCAGTGACGCGACGGGGCTTGATCTTGCCACGGTCGGTCATGTACTTGCGGAGGAGCTGCGTGTCCTTGTAGTCGATGAACTCGACATCCTCCTTGCAGAACTGGCAATACTTGCGACGCGGCTGGCGCTGTTCAACTTGCCTTTGCTTAGCCATGTCTTTTTGCCTTTCTTACGACGGCCGTGCGTACGCTGGCCGCCTTCTTTAATCCTAGAACGGGATGTCCTCGTCGTAGATGTCCGCGCTGGGCGGAGTCTGGACGGGGGGACGGGAGGGCTCGGGAGCACGAGCAGGCGCAGGGGCAGAGTAGTTCTGGTAGTTACCACCGTTGTTCTGCTGGTAGCCACCGCCCTGCTGGCCGCCGTTCCTCTGCGAGAGGAACTCGACCTCATCAACGATTACCTCGATCTTGCTACGCTTCTGTCCGTCGCGCTCCCAGGAGCTCCAGCGAAGCTTGCCCTCGATGGCAACCTTCATGCCCTTGGAGAGAAAACGGGAGAGCGGTTCGGCACGATTGCCAAACACGACGCAGTCGATGTAGTTGGGAACGTCCTCCCACTCGCCGCTCTGCGGGTTGCGACGACGGTCGTTGACGGCAACGCCAAAGGTCAGAACCTGGGTCCCGCCAGCGGTCGAGCGCAGCTCCGGGTCGCGAGTGAGGTTACCGGAAATGTTCACCCTGTTGATACTCATGCTTGCTCACGCCTCTCGTCCGTGGACGCGCACGTCCACACTTCCAAAACTAGTCCCTGTCGGTGCGACGCACGATCATGTGGCGCTTCACCGCATCGTTGATGCGGAGAACGCGATCGAGCTCGGCGATCTGAGCGGGGTCTGCGTGGAAGTCGACGAGGGTGTAGTCACCCTCGGTGAGCTTGTCGATCTCAAAGGCGAGCTTGCGCTTGCCCCAGTCCTCGACGTTGTCGATCTTGCCGCCGTTCTCGGTGACAGCGACGTCAATACGCTTGGAGACGCCGGCGCGAGCCTCCTCAGTGGCCGCGGGATCGACAAAATACAGCAGTTCATAAGCCTTCATGTGGTCACCTCCTCTGGGCTAACGGCTCCGGTTAGTGAAGGTGCATCCGGAACAGGAAAGGTCGATTTGGTATCGTAACACAGATGCGCCCCAACTCTTCGTCATCGCGCCTTAAACACGACTCCCCATACGTTCCCCACACAAGAAGCGTAGCAGGCGGTGCTTGCAGAAAAATATCCCCGGGCTGCAGATGTCTGCCCGGGGATACATATGCGCACGTTAAGAGCGTGATGGCGAGAAGAGCAAGGCCCCTTTGCCCAAACCTCGCCACGAACCCTACAAGAATCGGGGCGAATCGTCCGCATCTCCCGATGCAGGCGAGTTTTGCACACCGTCGCTACCTGCGCCTTCCTGCGTTTGGTTCGTAGGCTCCTTCCCAGCGGCCTCGTTCTTCTCGCCCTCAGGGGCTGCAGGCTGCTGCGAGGTTGCCGGTGTGGCGGCACTTTGCTGTAAGGAGGCATCACTTTCCATGGGGTTTGCGGGGCGCTCCGGCTCCGGAAGGGTCGCAACGGAGGTTGGGAGCGGATCGGCGCTCGCACCCCATGCGGGAACGTCGAAGTTCCTCATCCACAGACCCACGGCCGTGGACTCGATGAGCGTGACGAAGGCTTGGCCCACGCTCGCGAGGTATGCCATGAACATGATCAGGGGGAAGATGCCCGCGATCGCGTCCACAAGGACGTTTACGAACGCGCGGTAGTCGGTGGAGGGGCTCGCCGACACCGCAAAGCCAATCACGCGCACGACTGACGGCATCATCGCCATGAAACCGACCACGCTCAGCACGAAGCCTATGACAAGCGACGCCAGCGTCGTGATTCCCGTGATCTTCGCGATGCCGCCAAAGTCCGCCTTCAGCATGTCCCACAGGCGGTTGGCTTGGTAGCCCGCCTTGAAGTTCTGGTACACGGCCGCACGGAGCGCGGCTGCGCACAGGATGATGTTTACGAAGAGCGAGCATATGGCCACAAGCAGGCTCACCACGTCGTTGTTATGCGTCAGGCGCGCAAGGCACAGCGATATGACCTCCCACACGATGAGCCAGCCCAGGCAGGCCACGAACCCGCGCCAACCGCTCTTGATGCACTCGCCCACGCGGACGCCCTTCTGCTTGGGCGACGCGTCCACGCCCCACGCCGTGAGCCTGGCCCACTCCAGCGCATAGCCAAACACGCCCAAGGGCCCGACGATGGGCACGAAGCTCGCGATGCCTGCAACCAGCAGAACCTTCCACCAGCCTTTGTCGCGTGTGAGCAGCGCCCATGACCTGGAATAGTAGGCTTCCTTCTCGGCACTCATGTCGGACTCCTTCCTGCCGGTTGGCCGACAGCGGGGCAGTTTGCTTGCAAATGATTGTCACATAAAGCTCGTTACATCTTTGCACGGCGCCGGCGCGTGTCAAGGCAGGTGCAAGATTGACCGCGCTTGGCCGACGGCATTCCGTCAATAAAGAAAAAACGGGCGGAACACGAGGTTCCACCCGTCAAGCTTCTAATGGCGGAGGAGGAGGGATTCGAACCCTCGTACCCGCGAAGCGGGTAAACGGTTTTCGAGACCGCCGCATTCAACCACTCTGCCACCCCTCCGTGGGGTATTGGCTATCTAAAAGTGGCGCCCGAAGGCGCCACTGGACCATTCTGGCGGAGAGTCTGGGATTTGAACCCAGGATACGCTTTAGGCGTATACACGATTTCCAATCGTGCTCCTTCGGCCACTCGGACAACTCTCCTCAAAACCGCGGAAGCAAGTATACATTACTTTGACCCCTTGTGTGAAGCCCATTATTTCTACAATTTTTGCCCACGAGGCCAAGCGGGGCAGCAGGGCGGTCGCGGTGGCCAAGAGAGCTCATCGGCGCGCGGCGTCACCCTCGCGCCAGAACGGCTATATTCGTAGTTCACTACTATCGCGCATCCAACGACACAGGGAGAAGAACGTGATTCCCGAGCTCATATCCGCATCTGGACCAGACGTCACCGCCGTCGCCATCCCCGCATGGCTCGACGCGTCCGCCGTGGCGGTGGGCTCCGTATCCGGCATACTCGTCGCAACGGAGCGCAAGCTCGACCTCGTGGGCTTCATCGTGCTCGCCATGCTCGGCGGCCTGGGCGGTGGCCTCATCCGCGACCTCATCATCCAGCACAACGACGTCTACATGGTCAACTCGCCGTACGCCATCCCCATGACGGTTCTCGTGGGGTGCGGCGGCTTCCTCTTCCCCAGCCTGCTCACGCGGTTCCCGCACCTCATCGAGTGGGTCGACATTATATCGGTCGGTCTGTTCGTGGCCGCCGGCTCCGATAAGGCAATCGTGTACCGCATGAACCCGTGGGCCGTCGTGCTCATGGGAACTGTCACCGGCGTCGGCGGCGGCATGCTCCGCGACATCTTCCTCGGCAACACCCCGCGCATCTTCCAGCGCAGCAACTTCTATGCCATCTGCGCCGTCGCGGGCGCCATCACGTTCTACATGCTCATCATCCACGCAAACGTCACGGGCGAGTGGGCCACGGCCATCAGCGTCGCCGTCGTCATTCTCATGCGACGCCTATCGCTGCACTTCAACATCCTCTCCCCCGCAAACGTGGACCTCGCGCCCGTCGTCACAAAAAAGGTCCGGGTCATCTACCACCTTGCCCAGGAGGACGGAAAAGAGAACTCCCGGCGCATCCTTCGCAAGTTCGAGGGTCGTGGCGGCTATCAGATAACCTACGTGGAGCAGCCCTCTCCGGACAACACGCACCACAAGTCCAGCGCGACGGACGCTCCCCGCACCCGCGTCATCGACAGGATAGAGATCGAGGACAACGACTCCCCGGAAGTCCCCGGGGGCATCTCCTCGCAAGACATCAGCGGTAAACCGCAAGAGTAGCGCAAGACATCGAGCCTAAAAAGACGCCGCCGAGAAGAGCCTCATGCTCTTCTCGGCGGCGCTTTCTTGCACGTGTCTCTTGCGTTGTCGCGGCCGTGCGCGCACAGGGCTCAGTCGGTCGCGTCTATCGCGAGGCCTACTTGTTGACGAGGCCGTTCCTGACGCGCCACTTGCGGCGCTCCGTCTCGGAGAGGATGCGCTTGCGCATGCGGATGCTCTTCGGGGTCACCTCGACCAGCTCGTCTTCCATGATGTACTCGAGGGCCTCCTCGAGCGTGAACGTCCTGGGTGGCGTCAGCTGTACCGCGATGTCCGCGGTGGAGGAGCGCTGGTTGCCAAGCTGCTTTGTGCGGGCCACGTTCACGACCATGTCGCCGGGCTTGGAGCGCTCGCCCACGAGCATGCCCTCGTAGCACTCGTCGCCAGGCGCCACAAACAGCTGGCCGCGCTCTTGCAGGGTGCCCAGCGCGTACGCAACGGCCTTCTCGGTCGACATAGAGATCATGGCACCGTTCTGGCGGCCGCCGATCTCGCCGGCAAACGGGCCGTACTCCAGGAAGTTGTGATAGAACACGGCCTCGCCGTGCGTCACGTTCATGATGCGGGTCTTCAGGCCCATGATGCCGCGGGTGGGGATGTGGAACTCAAGGTGAGTTTGCTGGATGCCTGCACTCATGTTGCTCATGGTGCCGCCGGCGTTGCCAAACACCTCGATGACCTTGCCGGAGCACTCGTTCGGGCACTCGACCACGGCCTCCTCGATCGGCTCGAGCTTGTTGCCGTTCTCGTCCTTCTTGAACAGGACCTTCGGGCGACCAACCTGGAACTCGAAGCCTTCGCGGCGCATCTGCTCCATCAGGACGGACAGGTGCAGGATGCCGCGTCCCGCAACCTCGACGCCCGTCTTGTCCGGAGTCTCCTCGATGCGCATGGTCACGTTGTTCTCGCGCTCCTGCTCCAGGCGCTCCTTCAGCTGGCGGCCGCCAACGATGTCGCCCTCGCGGCCAACAAGCGGGCTCGTGCTGGGCTCGAAGATGATGGAGAGCGTGGGCGGGTCGATCTCGATCGGGTCAAGCTCGACGGGGTTCTCGGGGTCGGTGTACACGTCGCCGATGTCGGTGGAGTCAAGGCCCACCACGGCAGCGATGTCGCCGGCCTCTGCCTGCGTGCACTCCTTGCGGCCCAGGTAGTCAAACGTGAACAGCTGCTTCACCTGGCTCATGGCGCGCGAGCCGTCGTTCTTCACCACCAGGATCTTGTCGCCTGCGTGGATAGTACCAGAATAGATGCGGCCGATGCCAATGCGGCCCACGTAGTCAGAGTGGTCCACGGTCACGCACTGCATGGCCAGCGGTCCGTCCACGTCCACGTCCGGCGCGGGCAGCGCATCCACGATCATGTCCAGCAGCGGGTACATGTCCATGTTGCCGTCGTCCGGGTCAAGGCGCGCGTAGCCATTCACGGCGGACGCGTACACCACGTGCTCCATGGCAAACTCAAGCTGGTCGTCGTCGGCACCCAGGTCCATCATCAGGTCTAGGCAGTCGTTCAGCGCCTTCTCGGGGTTCGCGCCCTCGCGGTCGATCTTGTTGATGCACACCATGATGCGCAGGTTCGCCGCAATGGCGTGCGAAAGCACAAAGCGCGTCTGCGGCATGGGGCCCTCGGCCGCGTCCACCAGCAGCACAGCGCCGTCAGCCATCTTCAGCACGCGTTCTACCTCGCCGCCAAAGTCCGCGTGGCCCGGCGTGTCGATCACGTTGATCTTCACGTCCTTGTACTCGATAGAGATGTTCTTCGCCAGAATCGTGATGCCGCGCTCGCGCTCCTGGTCGTTGGAGTCAAGCACGCGCTCCTGAACCTGCTGGTTTTCACGGAAGGCGTGCGTCGCCTTCAGCATCTGGTCAACCAGCGTCGTCTTGCCGTGGTCGACGTGCGCGATGATTGCGATGTTCCTGATGTGCTCCTGGAGCATGTTTACCTCTTCTGTCAATTCAGCGGTGTAACCTGCAAAACCTTATAGCACGCAGGCACGTGCAAGACCGCCACCTGCCGCTTTCCATCTAAACTGCTCGCGGCAGGCAGCCTCAAGAGCAAGGCCGGCCTGCCGCGCGTCTGTTTTTTCGGGCGAGAAGGACGTGCCCTCACAGCAGGGGTTCCAGCTCCCCTGCGGGCGCGGGGTCGGTCCAGGCAAATCCCTCGCCCGTGCCTTTGCCCTTGAAATAGGAGTATGCCGAGTAAGACCTATAGCCCTTCTCGCCAAACTCCAGCAACAGGGCGTCCTGGTACGTGCCGGACTCGTCCGCAACGGCCCCCACGTACGTAATGGCGTAGCGCACGGGCGCACCCACGCCTGATCTTTCGTCGCCATGCGCCCGCGCAAGCTCGCGCACCTTGTCTCGTGCGCCCTCGATGCACTCCTCTATCCCGTCGTCAGAAAACGAGAATGACGCGACGTTCCCCTGGGCATCGGACGCCACCAGCAGCACGTTCACGTCCTCGCCGGCGGCAAGCAGGTCCAGGGCATCCCCCATGAGCGCCGCCGAGAGCCGGTCGAGCTCCGGCGAGATGCCATCGGCCCTCGTATCGTCTTCGCGTGTGCCAGACATGCGTCCGCCTTTCAAAAATCCCGTCACCCGCCCTTACGAGCGACGAATCAGCTCTGCGATCAGGTCGCTTACCGCTACCACCTGCGACGGGTTCACGTTCTCCGGCACGTCGTCCGAGGTAGCGGAAAGCGCCGGCACGCCGTCCGGGCTCATGCCCATGAGCGTCGTCGCGCGCACGGAGTTCTGCATGGCCAGGGTCGCATCGGTCTCGCCCCAGTCAAACTTTGCCCTGCCCAGCGGAATGTGCAGGTCCTTTGCGATGCCCATCAGCATCCTGCCCATACGCCTGTCAGAGCGACGCGTGTTCGTGCGACCCTCATGCGTCAGGAACACGAGGTCACCTGCTCCCACGGAGTCCAGGTTCACCAGGAAGGCGCCGCGGATGTCACCGCGGTGCTCCGCCAGGAAGTGCTTCATGCCCGCATGGTCCACGTTCGAGGCGCCCAGCGCCACAAAGTAGATGTCGTGTGCCAGCAGCTCGTCGTTGCTCATGCCAAGTATGGCCTGGCGCAGGTCCTCCTGCGTGGGCTCCTGTCCGGCCACCTCGGTCCCCGCATAGGCGTCAGCAGGTGCCGTGCCCGGCGCGTATCCGTCAGCAGCGTAGCCCTGGGCACCCGCGTCAACGCCTGCGTCAACACCAGGCTCAGTCTGCTGGTAGACAGACTCGTCCACCGGGTACAGGTCGTAGCCCTCCGCCTCCCGCGAAGCATCGTCCGTCTGAGGCGCATCGCCATACGCATCGGCAGCGTCGGCGCCGTCGCCCTCCACTACCCTAAAGCCAGAGCGCGTCGTGGCGCCACCCTTCCAGTCCCCGCGACGACCAGAGCCGCCGTTCTTCTCATCCTCTCCAAAGTGCTCCCAGTCGCCGATCTTGCGACCGTCCGTCTTCGCGTCGAAGTCGTCTCCCACGCCAAGCCACTCTCCCATGGACTGTTGCTCCGGCTCTGGGTCGCGGCGCTTCTCCCTGTTGCCAAAAAGGGACGAGAAGCGCTTGCGCGCCGCGGCGGCTTGCGCCTTTCTGGTTCGCTCCGCGCTTCCGCTCAGTCGGCTGGCTTCGTCCTGCATGGCGTGGGTGCCGTTGACCAGGCCAATCGGCTCACGCGTTCCAAGCGGTGCGGAGTCCACCTTTTGTGCGCCGGCCGCAATGGGTGTGCGTCCGGTACGAAGTGAGCCGGAGTTGCCCAGGTTGCCCGTACCAAACGGGTCGGTTGTTGTCTCGCTGGGATCCGGCAGGTCAAACAGCACGGCACGACGCGCCATGCTGTTGTGTGCCGGCCGGAACTCGCTCCGGCCCCAACTCGGGTCTTCAATCGGCCGCGGCGCAGGAATCTTCTCTGCAGGGGTCTCGTCCTCGATGGGCGCATCCAACCCAGACGCATCCTTGGCGGCGAGCTCCTCCTCGGGAACCTCCTCGTTCGGAACAAAGCTATAGCCAGACATGGCACCAGTCGCATCCGCCTTGGAGGACACCTGCGGGTCAGGCCCTCCCGCAACGTCTTCCATCATGTTGGCGTCGTCTTCGGCCTCGACGGCAGCGCCGCCGTCAGCGTCCTGCGGCTCATCCGTGTCGTCTGCGGTCTCGGCCACCGGCTCGTTATCCACCTCGGCCGCGGGTTCGAAGGACTCCTTCGGCGCCGCCTCGGCCGCCGGTTCCTCAATCGGCTCCGTGGGCAGAGCATCCTGCTCGGCGGTATCATCCGCCAAGGCAGGCTCCTCGGACGCGACGTCGTCCGCGGGCTCCGCGTAGGTCGGCATGGGCTCAACGCTATCGGCGTACTCGTCCCTCAGAGCCGCGGGGTGCAGCGGCTTCAGGTGAGCCGTTGCCTCAAGCTCGTCGAACGCCGCAGTATCGTACACGGCCTCATTCGCGGCTTCCTCCTCCGCTACCGGCTCTTGGTAAGACGGCACACCTGCGTCAGGCAGCTGCGAGTCATCCGCCTTGGAATCGTCAATCACCTCGTAGTCCTCTATTACCGGAGCGTCATCCCCAAAGGAATCCACTCCAAAGGTGGTCGCGGGTGCATACGCCACGTCCGCATTCGTTTCGGTTTCGGGCTCATAATCTGGCTTGGGCTCACATGCTGTTGCAGGCTCAGCTTCGAGTGCGGGTTCGCTCTCAGGTTCCGCCTCTTGCTCAGACGACGCATCATATGCCTCCACAGTCGAGACAACCTCGTAGTCATGGTCGTCGTATGCGTCATCGTCAGCCGTCGAGTCAACGTTGGCAGTGTCTTCGCTCGGCTCACTGTTGCCATAGTCTTCCAGATGAAGCACCGGCATGTCCGCCGTCGAGTCAACCGACAGCGGCTCCTCGCTTCTCGCCGCAAACCTTGCACTCTTCTGACGGTCGCCATGCCCGGCAAACAGAGACTTCAGCTTCGCAAGGAAGCCGGATGCCTTTCGCTTCTCTTCCGGTTGAGCGGTTCCGACGTCAATCAGTTTGTCCGATGTCCCATCATCCACCGCACCATCGACGGTCGTGTCGGCCGTCGCAGCGTCCGCAGCTTCCTCGGCCAAAGCGCCTTCGTCCTTCTCGACATCATCGTTTTTGACAGCAGGCGCATCATAGTAGTAAGGCTCGGAATCGCCGTTGTCTACGGGGATGAGAAACTCGTCGTCCTCTGCAGTTACCTGCTCGGCATCCGCAGAGTCATCCTCTGCAGAATCCTCGACCAAGTAATCCTCGTCCAGCGCCGTATCGGCCTCGTCCCATTCCTGTTCCGGCGCCAAGTCGAAGTCCGACGTGGCTGCCTTTTCCTCAGGCTCCGTCGCCTGTGCACCTTCCGGCTCTGCAGTGGTCGCAGGCTCGACCGCATGTTCGGACTCGCGCGCCATGGCAGGCGCGGGCTCGGGCTCTGACTCGAGCGCGGGCTCTGGCTCGGGCTCGTCCTCATATATGACCTCGGGAACGGCATGGTCAATCGCCGTGTAGTGAGGCTCAATCTCCGGAAGGTCGATCAGGTGTGTCTGGCTGTCGTCGACGGCAGAGGTCGCGTCCATGCGAGCGGTGTCGCCACCAGCAGCGATGGCGTCGTATTCCTCAGTTGTCTGCGCGGGCTCCGCAACTGGTGCCGAGACGACGTCCGCGGCATAGTCAGAAGTTGTCTCATCCGAAGCCGACGCACTCAGATCGCTATCCGTCGCGCCACCCGCCGCAGATCCTGACGCTTCATCAGAGCCGTCCGGCTCGTCGTGCTTCGGCTCTTCTATTACCTCGTACTCCTCAACGATGGGGTACTGCTCGTCGTACGTCACATAATGTATGTAGTCGACTTCTGCTGGAGCATTCTCTATATAGGGGTTGCCGGTCGCAACGGGGGAATACCGCGTCTCGTCCAGATCCCCTGCCGCATGCGGCTGCGTGACGGCAGCCGGCTCGGCGTCGAGCACCTCCTGGGCATCCGCCGCCTGGACAGATGCGTCCTGCATCTCAGGCGCCACGGGCGAGAAGGACTCAGCGTACTTCTCCTCAAACTCCGCCGTGAAGTCCGGGATCTCCGGAATCTCGGGAAGGTTAGAGAGGTCCGGGCGCGGGCGCGGCGGATTGTCGTACACGATCTCGCAGTCAGCCGGAAGGATGTTCAGGCTGCCCATGAAATCCGGACCGCGACGGACGTTGTCCTCAAACGGGTCGACTTCCGGAACCTGAGTGGGCAGCGGGGTCGCCCGGCGCACGTGGACATCATGCGCGCCGGAAACGTCGCCGCGCGGCGCGGCAGACTCGCTCTTCTCGCCCTGCGGCTCCTCCGTGACAAAGTCCTCCGGATAGTTGGCAGCCGCCTCGTCAAAGCCTTCGCCCTCCGAAGGCTGTTCCGCATTGCGCGCAGCACCTCCCGTACGACGCGCCTCTACCTCGTCGCGAAGGTTGCGCACGCCACCGGCGATGCTTGCAGAAGCCTTCTTGAAGAAAGCGGCTACGGGGTTCGCGGGCGCCTCGGTCTCCACAGGCGCGTCGACGTTCGCATCGGCTGTCGAATCTGCGGCGTACGCCTCGGGGTAATACGCGTCTGCGTCCTCCACGCCGGCGGGCGCCTCGGTGTCCGCGACAATCTCGACGTCCGCGGCAGCATCCTGCGCCGGCTGCTCCTGGACTTGCTCGGCGGGAATCTTCTCCTCGCCAACAGGTTCGGCAGGGTAGTATCCGTCCGCGCCAACATACTGCTCCTCGCCGGCAAACGGCTCTGCATACTCTTCGCCCTGCGCAGCAGGCTCCTCCTGCGGGAACTCCTCCATCGGCTGGCGTGGGTGCAGCGCAACATAGCGCTTCGCAGCATCGTCGGTGGGTCGCACCATGTCCATCACGCCCAGCATTGCCGCAAGAGAAGCCTTGTTATCGTTCGCGCCCGTCGTGCAGGGGGCAAACTTCTGATAGATTGCCGAGACCCCCACCGCCAGCAGCGGGAGCGAGGCCAAGATGCCCGCGATCCAGAATATGTGCCTAAAGCTTTCCGGAAGAAAACCCATCAGCTGCACGAGCGCGCAAATCGGAACGATCACCGCACAGTAGAACGTCGCGCGCTTCAGCATGGGCTGGTACCTTGCGACCTGGGGACGGCTCAGCAGATCCTCGTTCGGGCTGTCATAGTGCGCCACGATCACGATGGGGCGGTTGCCCTTCATCACAAGTGGACCGGTAGCGCGATGGACGCCAATAACGTTCTGGCTGCGCCCGCGGGGGCCAATGTTGCCCAGCACGTCACGACCGGCAAACTCCATGGCAAGCAGCACGAATGAAGCCGCTACAAGAATGAGGCCAACTGCACCGGCGGCGGTCCCCAAGAACCCTGCCAGCAAAATGCCAACAAACATGACGATGTACAGCACGTGGTGCGCGAGCTTCCCCTGCGACGGTGCGTCAAACTCCTGCATCTGCACGTCTAGCCCGTGCTCCTCCATGAGGGAGCCCATCAGCTCGGCAGCGTCAAGCTCCTCCTGGCTGTTGGCAGGCGAGATGTCGATCTTCTCGTCAAGGTAATCAAGATAGGTGCGAGTTGTCGCCATGCTATTGTCCTTTGCCCCAGGCAACGATTTTCTGCTAGTACTCCATCGTCTGAGTATACGTCTTCTCTTCCCGCGTTTCCCAAACGCGCATAACCTACCCTATATTGGAGGGTAATCAAGCGGCCAAAGGTCGTCCGGCACTGCGCTCGGCCAAAACGCGTACATGGTGCAGGTATCTGCCAGGGAAAGTGGGAACATGGCAAGGCAAATCAAGGACACTGCGGAAGACGAGTTTGACGAGCGCAACAGCGACGACATCCAAGCCTTGCGGCTGTCTTCCCTCATGATCGGCCTCGCGGCCAGCAGAGTGCCCATGCCAACGGTGACCATCCGCTCCCTTTACTACCCGGGCATCGACGAGCAGGCTTTCTTCAAGAAGTTCCAGCGTGACAGAAAGATGCTTTCTACCTGCGGCGTCGCCGTGGTTGAGTCTGGGCGCAACTCCAGCGGGGCACTGTGGGCCATCGACGCGCAGGCAACGTTCGCGCAGGCGCAGGAGCTCACAAGGCGGGATGCAGCGTTCATCGACGTCGCGTGCATGCCGCTCGCAAACGATCCCGCGTTTCCGTACCGGGACGAGCTCACCCTCGCGCTCGCAAAGATAAACCGCAGGTACAATACAGTGGTGACGCGCCGCGATACCGCTGGCGGCAAGGCGTGGGACTCGACCCTCGCAGATCTTCTGGACGCGCTGCAGTCACGTCACCCCATAGACGTACGCTACCAGCCAAAAGACGCTGCCGAGAAGGACTACTGCCTCGCCCTTTACGGCTCCTTTGGCTTCAGAGAGCAGACGTACTTCGTAGCATGCGAGTACGACAGGGGTTCTCGCGCCATAGCATCTGCCCCACGAACGTATCGCCTCGACCGCTTCCGCAAGGTAAGGGCAATCGCCTCGCGAACGTACACGGTTCCGGAAGACTTCTGCATAAGCGACTTCGTTAGGCTGCCGTTCCAGATGAGCGAGGCCACGTTGCACGCGTCCTTCTCGCCCCTTGGCATGGCAGGTAAAGACGCCTACCTTCGCACATCAGGCGTGACAGAGCTTACCGCGCGAGGCTACGCGATGGAGGACGGCACCATACGGGATGTGCCCGTAGCAAACGAGCAGGTAGCAGCCGCGTGGTCAATCGACGCCGGTGTCGTGCCCATGGAGCCGGAGTCCCTGGTACAGGCATATCGCGGCATTCTGCTATCAGCAAGCGATTGCCAACCGCAGTCCCTCGACCCCTGGCTGGCGGCAGGAAAGGCACATGCAAGTAATGCCCGTCCTCGGCGGCGCGGCCGCAAGGGAGGAGTGCTCGAGGCGCGGCAGCTTTCCGCCCTCATTGGCTCGCTGGATGAGGAGGGTGCCACCATCAGCGCAAACGTGGTGGCACAGCGCCTGGGTTGCACTATCGCGCACGCAAAGCACCTGCTCAGCCTCCTGATTGACGCCTCGGACGAAGAGAGCCTCAACAGGCTGCCCCTCGCCACGGATGACGACATGAGCGAGGCGGTGCTCCTGTTCAACACCATCGCCGGAAGGCCCATTCGCCTTACGCTGACAGAGTCGGTAGCGCTAATCGCAGCCCTGCTACTCGCGGGAGTTGAGCCCCAAGACCCCCTCTTCCAAAAGCTTTCGCAAAGTCTGTCCGCAGCCATCGGCGACGCACCCACCGTTGCGAGCCTTGTGGTAGCCCGGCAGGAGCCTTCCAGTCCCGAGGCCCTTCCCACCTGCGCGGATGCCATAACCAACAGGCGCATCATCTCGTTTAGGTACACATCCACCACCGGACAGCACAGCAGGCGCCTTGTAAAGCCGAGCTCGATATCCCACCGGGACGGGCAGTGGTACCTCGAGGGCTACGACCTTTCGCGCTCCGCCATGCGCAACTTCAGGATAGACCGCATGACAGACGTCACAATCGCGAAAGACCACGCCAACGTGCCAGAAATCGCACCTGACGGGACGCCGCAGCGCACTATCAACTTCGTTCTTCTCGACCAGGCCCTTGCCGATGCGCTCCCGTGGAACCAGACGAGCTTCACACCACTAGCCTCAGGAGCAACGCTGGTGCGCTGTCCCTACTTTGGCGGCACGTGGCTTCCCCGCAGGCTTGCGGCGTGCGGTGGCGCAATCGCGATTGACGACGCAGACATGTGCAAGCTCGTGCGTCAGTATGCCAAGTCCGCGCTGCAAGCGTAAAGTGGCGCAAAGTCGCTGGTCATCACCCTTGTTGCGTTAGCTTGCACATAGTTTGCGGGTGCCCGCGCATCCCAGCGCAGACACCCGCAACATTCCTACTCGTGTGACTTTCTCCACATCTCTATGTATCTGCCAACGTTGTCGCGTTCCAGCATGGTGCCGGAAGTCTTGGGCAACGACGTCAGAAACTGCCGACCGTAGCGCTTCGTCACCAGCCTGGAGTCCGCAAGCACCAGAACGCCGCTGTCAGAAGCGCTGCGTATCAGTCTTCCGGCTGCCTGCTTCACCTCGATGACGGCCTCGGGCAGCGAGTACTTCCACCACGCGCGATCCTCGCGACGCTCGCGCTCACGTACAAGCGGGTCGCGCGGGCTGGCAAACGGCAGCTTGGGAATCACCACGCAGCGCAGCGTGTCCCCAGAGGCGTCGAACCCCTCCCAGAACGACTTAAGCGCCATCAGGGAGCGGCTCTTATCTGCCAGGAAACTTTCGCGGAGGCGTCGGGGAGAAGAACCCCTTTCCTGGCAGAGGACCTCAAGCCCAATGCCGGCAAGCCTTGGCTTGAGCGCCTCGTAGGTAAGCTCCATGTCCCTTCTGTTCGTGAACAGGGTGAGCACGGACCCCTCCATGGACCTGTGCACGTCAAACAGCAGGTCACACAGGCTGTCGAGGTAGCGCGGGTCGTTCGGCTGGGGCATGTCCTTCGCAACCACCACAGACATGTGCGAGTCATAGTCGAAGCTCGAGTCAAGGCGCACGTCCTTGTGCATGTCCTTACCAAGCCTATCGAGCCCAACGGCGTGGTCAAAGTGATCGAAGCTCTTTCCCACCGCGATGGTTGCGGAGGTGAACACCACGCTCTGCATCTCGGGCAGCCAGCGCTCGCCCAGGTCGGCACCAATGTCGAGCTTCTCTGCCAGCAGCTTTTCGGAAGACATGTCCTTCTTGCGGCGCGCCACTTGCGCGGAGTACACGTACGTCTCGTCCGTGCCCTCCACAATCAGTCGCAGGCCGTCCTTGAGCTCGCCCAAAAAGCGGCCGGCTTCGTTCAGGTCCGCGCCAAGTTGAGGTGCGACCTTGTTGAGTTCCTCGACCGCGGAGCGCACGTCCTTCTCGGCCTCTTCAAGCTTGTCCGCCGCTGCGTGCCCCGCCTCGGAAAGCGACGCCCACTCCGGCGTGGCGCGCGCCTCCTCATCAAGCCACACCGTAAGGCTGTCGTATCCGCCACCAGGTCCCGCGACCTTCGCAAGGTCGTGGAGCGCAATAAGCATGTCAGACATTGAAACTTGCGCTCTCGCAGACGATGCAGCACATTTGGTGAGGAGCCTTATAAGAAGCGTCGACCCCTCCAAGCCCGTGGCCTTCGTCATAACGTTGTGAATCGCGCCCGTCTTCGAGCCACCAAGCAGTTCGAATCCCGTGCGGGCACGCTCGCCGGAAACCTCCACGGCCCACTGCCGGCGGGCCTCGGCCTCAAAGCCGTGCGCCTCGTCAACCACCCAGTTCCTTACGGGCGGCAGAATCTTTCCGTCCATGTCGATGTCGCGCAGCAGTAGCGAGTGGTTCGTAACGACGACGTCGCTCGACGCAGCGCGGCGCCTTGCCCCGTGTACCAGGCACTCGTTCGGAAAGTACGGGCACTTTCCGCGCAGACACTCGGCGGGCGTCGTGGTCAGAAGCGGCCGCGGAACGTAGCGCCACCTGATGCCAAGGGCGTCCAGGTCGCCGTCGGGGGACTGGCAGCTAAACGCATACGTCACCGCAAGCGCCGTCAGAACGTCCTCCTCCACGGCTGCAAGAGACCTGCCAGACTGTCCCAAAAGCTCCTCTGGCAACTCGTTTCGCGCCGTCTGGTCCATCCTATGCAGGCAGGGATAATGGTCGTAGCCCTTAAGGCTCGTGAAAGAAACCCCTCCCAACACGTCGGAAAGCGCGGGAAGCTCATGGGTCACAAGTTGATCGGTGAGCGCGTTGCTCTTCGTGGCAACGCCAACGGTCACGCCGTTGCGGCGCGCAAAGTCAACCTCGGGAAGCAGGTAGGCCATGGATTTTCCAACGCCCGTACCCGCCTCTATCGCACGATGCGTCGAGGTAGCAAGCGCATCCCTTACCTGCAGAGCCATTTCGACCTGCTCCGAGCGCGGCTCGTAACGCTCGTACAACCTCGGCACCACCCCGTCCGGACCAAACGCGGACCTCACCTGGTCCTGGCTCATCACCTCAAGGCGACCGCTCTTCTCGGCCGCATCGCCGCGCGGCTCCACAGCCCCCTCCGCAAGAAGCTCATGCCGCCGCTCCTTCAAAGAGAACGGAGCGTCCACGTTATCCTTTTGAAGCATGACGTGCTTGATAATCGGCCTGAACGACCACTCAACGTCCTCGTGCATCTGGGCGAGAAGGACGAGCATGCCAGCCGGCAGGTCACTTAGGCCAAGCAGCAGAATGCGCCACATGCCGCAGAGGGCGTCCACGTCGGCCATCGCCCTGTGCGTGACGGAATCGCACCCAAAGGCCTGCGCCATGTCCGAAAGCCTGTGGGACCGCAGACGCGGCAGGGCAATCCTGGAGAGTGACAGCGTGTCGATCCAGTTGTCTGTAACGTCCCGCCCGCCAGACACGCCCTCGATAAACGTCCTGTCAAACGTCGCGTTGTGCGCAAGGACCGGCGATCCGACAACAAACTCGGACAGGGCGCGAACGGCCTCCTCGGCAGAGGGGGCGTCCACGACGTCTACATCAGATATGTGCGTAAGGGCAGTTATTTCCTTTGGTATCGGTCCGTGGGGGTGCGCGAAGGTCTGGAAGCGATCCACGACTTCCCGTCCGCTCAGGCGCGCTGCCGCAATCTCGATGAGGTCGCAGTTTTTGAACGAGAGCCCCGTCGTCTCGGTGTCAAGAACGACGACGTCTTCCTCAAGCGGGCCGAAATCTGTCGTAAGCGCCCTTTCCTCCAGCGAAAGATACCTTTCCCTAACAGAGGAGGGCGTCCCCGGCATGAGGAGTGACTCTACGGTCTTCAAGGGGGCCTTGGTCGCTTCTGCCTTTGTCATTCAGTGCACCTACTCCTTGTCCTCAGCGTGCGCCTCGAGGGCGAATTCCACAAACATACGGCAGAGCTGCGGAAACTCGATACCGTCGTGTCGCGCGGAGTCGGGAAGCAGGCTCGACTCGGTCATGCCGGGAATGGTATTGGTCTCGAGGATCACCGGCGTGCCGTCTGCCTTGACGATAAAGTCACTCCTGGATGCACCCAGGCATCCAAGCGCCTTATGGGCGCGAACGGCAAGCTCCTGAGCCTTCTTGTAGGGACCTTCCGGCAGGCGCGCCGGGATGACGTGATGGAGCGCGGAAGGCTCGTACTTCACATTGCTGTCATAAAAGTCCGCTCCGGTCACAATCTCGATAATCGGGAGGGCACGCGCGTCCTCGTTACCTATGACCGGTACGGAAATCTCGGTACCCTCGATGCACGACTCCACCAGCACCCGGTCGCCCTCGGCGCCGGCCTTCTTTACGGCAGCAGCAATCTCGCCTGCCTTGGTCACGCGGGTTACGCCATAGCTAGAACCGTTCGCAGCGGGCTTCACGAATATAGGGAGGCCCAGCTTCTCTACCAGCTTTTTAGCTGCCTCATCGTCAATTTCGGCATCACACGCCACGTCAACGCCCTCGGGTACGGGTATTCCCGCGGAACGATATATAGATTTTGCAACTTCTTTCTCCGTACCCGTCGCAGATGCCAACACGCCGGAGAACGTATAAGGAATATGCATAATCTCAAGCATACCCTGTATACATCCATCTTCTCCGTAGCGACCGTGCATGGCAACGAACGCTACGTCGTACCCACCGTTCGCAAGTGACGTCACGAAGTCGTCGGCAGCCACATCCAAAAAATCGACGTTCTCAAAACCAGCGCTGCGCAAAGCCTTCTCGCAGGCTTTTCCCGACTGCAGAGAAATCTCTCTCTCGTCAGACCAGCCACCTGCGAGAACGGCAATCTTGTATTGTGTAACGTCGGTCTTCTCCATCTTAGACTCCTTAACATGCCGCGCTGTGCGGTAGTATCAACTCGATAGGCGAGATAACTCAGAAGAGGATACTCCACAAGCACAACCAGACTCAGGCGAGGTCTCAAATCATGCAAGATGACAACACTAGACAGCCAGACCAGAAGACAACAAACCGCCCAGACATTCACTCACTTTCGCATAAGGATCTATTAGCACTTTTTGAGGAACTGGGTCAGCCCAAGTTCCGTGCAAAGCAGGTGGAAGAGTGGGTCTGGGAGAAGAACGCATCATCCTTTGACGACATGACAAACCTGCCCAAATCCCTTCGCGCAGCCCTCTCTGAGCGCTGTTCCATGGGAGGGGTCGAAGAGGTTGTAAAGCAGGTATCACAAGATGGAAGTAGAAAGTACCTGCTCCGTTATAGCGACGGCGTTTCGGTCGAGTGCGTCGGAATGCCCAGCCGCGGAAAGCTTGCCGTATGCGCTTCTTCGCAAGCTGGATGTGCCATGGGCTGCGCCTTCTGCGCAACCGGTGCAGCCGGCTTGACGAGAAGTCTCACCGCGGGAGAGATCTACGAACAGGTTATGCACGTTCGAGATGATTTTGATACACGTGTCACCAGTGTTGTGATGATGGGTCAGGGTGAGCCCTTCATGAACTATGATGCGGTGCTTGGTGCACTGCGCAAGCTCAACTCCCCAGAAGGAGCAGGAATTGGAGCGCGGCATCTAACCGTGTCTACCTGTGGCGTGATACCCATGATCAAGAAGTTTGCAAATGAGCCCGAACAGTTCACGCTAGCCGTTTCACTGCACTCGGCTGTTCAAAGGACTCGCGATATGCTCATGCCAGGAGTCAAGAAATACTCACTCCTTCACCTCTACGACGTCATGGGCGAATACGTAGACAAGACGGGCAGAAGACCTACTTACGAATACGCGCTCATTAGGGGCGTCAATGACACAGAGGAGGAGCTTGCGTCGCTCTGTGACTTCTGCCGCAGCAATCTTGCTCACGTAAATCTGATTCAGCTCAACAATGTCAGAGGCTCAAAGTTTCAGCCAACTTCAGAGGCTCGAGCTCAAGAATTCATAAGACGCCTAGCAAGTGTTGGGGTGGAGGCTACAATACGTAATTCAAGAGGTTCTGATATTGACGCTGCCTGTGGTCAGCTTCGGCAAAACGTAGAGCGTGCTTTGAGACGTTAGTTCTTTTACTGGTATCTTAGTGAGTGCAAAAGCGGGGGCTGGAAACTATTGATTCCAGCCCCCGCTTATTGCTCAGTAACCAATGGCGCGCCATTGTTCTATTACGTTATCTTCGAATACGGGCTCTGCATTCTGATTGCTGTCGCCTTGTGTAGCTATCGCATCTCGGATGTTCTTTGCGAATTGACCAATCTGTTTCCCAGTCGCTGAAACTGATGAACGCGCTTCATCGTTCAAGAGTGCATACCAACTTACGCATGCGCCTGCCATGACTATTGCTGTCGACAGAAGAGCTGCTTTCCATCGTCTCAACTAGTCACCTTCGCCTTCTGAGCTCGAAGACAACATATCAACTATTCTTGCTAGGTCATCTTCAGTGGTGAACTCGATCTCAATCTTGTTTCTATTTCTGAGCTTCTTAACCTTAACGTTCGTATTCAGAACAGTCCTGAGCTGTCTCGCAGCACGTTTGTATGAAGTTGGCGTTGGTTCCCTCGTTGTGGATGTCTTTTCAGTATTCGTGTCAGAAAACAATGGGGCCATGTTTTCTGTCTGTCTTACCGTAAGATTCTCTTGGACTACTTTCTCCGCCAGTCGAATTTTTCCCTCTACTCCAGCAACAGCAAGAATTGCGCGTGCATGACCCGCTGTCAGCTTGCCTTCAAGCATCATTTGCTGCACTTCGTCTGGCAAATCTAGCAATCTCAAAGTGTTTGCAATAGCAGACCGTGATTTAGACAGTGCTTGACCAAGCTGCTCTTGTGTTAATCCATCTTGCTCAAGTAGTTTTCTGTATCCTTGAGCCTCTTCTATAGGATTAAGGTCAGAGCGCTGAAGATTTTCAATGAGAGCGAGCTTAAAGACCTCTTTGTCAGAGATTTCTTTAATATTGACTGGAATCTCTTTGAGTCCAGCTAGTTTTGCTGCCTGATATCTTCTTTCACCAGCGACAATTTCATAGTTCGAGCCGGTCTTTCTCACGAGAATGGGTTGTAGCACACCGTTTTGTTTAATAGAGTCAGCCAGTTCCTCTAGTGCTTCTTTATCAAATTGTTTTCTGGGTTGGTCTTTATTTACCTTGATTTTTGAAATCGGTAAGCTTGCCTCAGGTGAAATAGCACTAATTTCAGCATCGGCGCTACCCATCAATGATTCTAACCCTTTGCCAAGACCGCCCTTTCTAGCCACGTCGCGTCACCTCCTTAGCCAGCTTCATATACGCGAGAGATCCCTTGCTTACATGTGCGTACATGGTAATTGGTAGACCATGCGAGGGGGCTTCTGATAATTTTACATTCCGCGGGATTATCGTTTTAAACACTTTTCGACCGAAGTATTTTGTAACCTCTTCCACTACTTGTTTTGACAAAGTTGTTCGTGCGTCATACATGGTCATAACTACGCCAAAAACGTCCAGGTCAGGATTTAGTCTGGCTTTCACCATTTTCATTGATTCAAGCAGCTTAGTCACACCTTCGAGTGCGTAGAACTCACACTGAATTGGTATCAGGAGAGAGTCTGCCGCTACGAGTGCATTGATAGTCAATAAGCCGAGTGATGGGGGACAGTCGATGAAAACGTAGTCAAACTGGTTCTTAATTGGATCAAGAATGCTTTTCAAGATGCTCTCGCGTGCCATGGCGGAGACCAATTCGATTTCCGCGCCTGCAAGCTGAATAGTTGCAGGTACTACAAATACGTTTGGTTCTACAGTGTCCGCAATTAGGTTTTCTATTGGGTAATCTTGTAGCAGTGCGTCATAGACATCGTACTCTAGCTCTTCTTTTTCGATTCCATAGCCGCTTGTTGTGTTTCCCTGAGGATCTAAGTCGACAACAAGACACTTCTTCTTGTTTTCACCGAGCGCAGCGGATAGATTCACGGCAGTCGTAGACTTTCCTACACCGCCCTTTTGGTTGATTATTGCTAGTACCTTTGCATCTCTATCAGGAAATGCTCTTTTTACATCTTCAAATCCCAAGGTTCCTCCATCCAGACAACTGTTTCACGTGAAACATTGTATCTAGTCCAGACCTTCTTAGCTATCCTTTAGGACTAGAAAGGATTTTGAGGCGTGTATTGTTTCACGTGAAACGTTAATGGTGTTTCAGGTACAAAGGCTCAGACTTTGCTAATCCGTTTCTCCTAGGTAGATTTACCTTCGAATCTCTCTCTCGAACATACGTAAGAAGTTCTCTATGCCCTGATTCTTCTGGCAACTCAAATGTTTCACGTGAAACAAGCCTCATACCGCAGATCTTTGCTGTGATTTGAGCGTGTTCGATTTCATCATCCGACATTCGACCTTTAGAGAAAATTGCCTTACCGTTTTTCATAAGGAAAGGAGTTGCATACTCAATAAGTGTTGACAGCTGAGCGACAGCACGAGCCGTCACATACTCAAACGAACTAAATTGCTTTAGAGCAAGTTCTTCAGCGCGACTCTTAATACATTCAGACTTAGAATCTAGACCAAGTTCATCCACAAAACTCTGAAGTACGCGTACTTTCTTACCAACTGAATCTATCATCGTGACATTAACTGAAGAACAAATATCTATTGGAATACCTGGATACCCAGCACCGGTTCCGATATCCAACAGTCTGCCACGCGATTCCCTCATACCTAAATCAGTAGCAATATATAGTAGAGAATCAACAATGTGAAGATTGATGCCATCACGTACAGACGTGATTCTCGTTAGGTTAACAGACTTATTAGCTTCAATAACCAGATCAAGGTGCCTTAGCAGATCACGTGCTTCTGAATCACTAATTGTTACTCCATATAGTTGTGCTTTCTGCTTTATGTCGTTAAAGTACTTCTCTTCACTATCTTGAATCATGTTGTTCCTTCGATATGACAGAATTTCCCGTAGCAAGATTTATTGTCATGACATCAAATACGATCAGACGTTAGGAATTAAATTCTACAGCCATACCCTTGGCATATCGACATCGCAGACACTGCATTCTCGAAGAAGGTAGACATTGGCTGTACTACAGGTGAGTCCGGCCAAAAATCAAAGTCTTGTAATCACATTAAGGGAGTCTTGTTGAAAACCTAGGTGTCTTTATGTCCACATATTTGCGACAAGCGTCAGAACGGGTCTCAGACATTGGGAAGTACATCCAACTACCGTTACCTAATAAGCTGTATGTATTGCAATTCAGATCAAATGATCGTTAATCATACGTACTCGCTCATGCCAATACGGGCCTCAAAGAGCTGATCGATGCGAAAGAAACTCTCCTTAGGATGTGCAGCAAGCACGCTACATTACGTTTTGTCTTACACAACAGCGTTTGAAAATGTCAGAGCGCTTCAGGACGAGAATCATCCGGGCAAGTTTCATCAAACGGTGCTCAAATCTTGAGTCTTCTGGCGGCTAAAACTCAGATTCAACGCTGCATCCAGTATCCTTACGTTTCATCCCTATCACCACAGGCGTCTTCATTGCACCCAACTCATCTATTGTCCGGGTACTCATAAGAGCAACGTCTCGTTCTCCGTGGACAAGAAGACTAACGCATCTGTCTCACTTGAGCCCCTTCAGAACACCTGGAACAAATCGTCATTGCAAGAGATGCTTCTATATACGGAGTACGAAATAGAACGGAAGATGCCGTATTGTCGTAAGCACTATTGAAAACTCTTCTGATTAGTTACCGCTTGCGAATTGAGAGTCCCGTGCGATCAGCACAAGTCAAACGTCCAACACGAACCCTCTCTCCAGTCACACCACAACATGAGGGGTGTCATCTCAATGTTGCACAATTGCAGGGCCACATGCTTGCTAATGTTCGTATTACTCGAGAGGATGTCTGAGAACTCTTACTCCGATACACTTCCTAACGCCTTAGCCTTGCTGCTATCAATTGCGTAGATGAAGCGGAACGCTTCAAGGGGTTACAGCGCTCTCATTCGCCATTAGTCTTTCAATCCCATCAACATGCGGGTTCTCACCTCCGCATCTCAGCTATTTGAAGCTTCTCATACTGAACTTGTCGTGCTATTACCTCTGGCATATGGGCTTATCCAGGTCCGAGACCATTTACAAAGCTCAATACAAATCAACCTGTTTATTAGGCCTTACAAGGCTCTCTTCGTCTTTGTTGCCATCCGGCTTCACTCTGCCTCGCCAAATCACATTGAAATACATACGAGCCCGTATGGCACAGCTGAAACCGTTCGTTTCTGTGCCATACCAATATTCGCCATCCACCCAGAAACGTAAGCCAGAGTAACCTTCACCCAAGAAGGAAGGTGCTCCGACGTATCGTTTGAATGTTATCCACTCACTGGTCGAGTGTCCTATATCACATCGGACAAGAAGTATTGCTGTCCGATGAAAAAGGAGACCACCCTAGAGCGGTCTCCTCACATGTTTCCAATCTTTATGAAGTGACGTTATGCTTTCACGTAGGTAACAATTACTCTACGCTCGGGTTCGTTCCCCTCGGAATGCGTAGTCACCTCGTCGTCATCAATAAGCGCCAGATGTACTATGCGACGGTCATAGGCATTCATGGGAGCCATCGCAACGCGTCCATGCTGCTTCTTCGCCCGCGCCGCGGCCGAACGAGCAAGCTCCGCGAGCTTCTCACGACGGCGGCTCTTATATCCCTCGATATCAACGACGATCGGATAGTGAAACTTGAGTCTGTTGCTCAGATAGGAAGAAACGACCATTTGGAGGGCATCCAACGTCTTGCCGTGCCTACCGATGAGAACCGCAAGGTCACCACCACTGATGTCCAGAATGAGTTCGCCCTCGTCGCCATCATACTCGTCGATAGAGATGTGCTCCTCGCCAAAGAAGCCGAGCAGCTCTCTGATGTACGTCACGGCGACGTCAGCAATCTTGTCGACCTCCTCATCAGTGAGGTCGACGTCGCTCTCGAAGTGCTCGCGAATGCTCGAGAACTCATCCTCAATCACAGGAGCCTGCATCTGCTCGCTCTCTTCAGAAGAGACGCTCTGAACGTCCTCCACGTGTTACCTCCACAAACGATAGCGCGACCCGTCCCATAGGGCCGCGCAGCTAAGTCTACTAATACTAGTTCTTCTTGTGCGGACGCGGCTTGCGCTCTTTGCGAACAACGTCGACCTGGACACCCTGGTTTGCAAGCTTGGCCTCGGTCTCGGCCTTGACCTTGTCCATGACCCTCTGGGTGACGATCTTCTGCTGGGCTACCTGCCAAACGGCAGAGGCATCGTAATAGAGAAGGACGGCACCAGGAACGGTCCAACCAAACCAGAGCATCATCGCGGCCATGACGACACCCATAACCAGGGTCTGCTGACGCTGCTCATCCGGGGTGTTCTGCAGGTTCATGACCATGGGAATGAAGGTGAGAATGCCAAACAGCACGTCGAAGATGATGTACACCGCAGCGACGCCAATGCCCTTCTCCATTGCCTGCGCGGCAGACATCCCAAGCGACGGCATGATGTTGAGGAAGTGCGCGGAGGCGGGAACCTGCTTAGCGACAGTGAAGAGCGCGAAGAAGACAGGCATCTGCAGGAAGATGGGGAGACAGCCCCCAAGGGGGTTGAACTTGTTCTCTGCAGTAAACTTACGAAGCTCCTCTGCCTGGCGCTCGGGGTCGTCCGCATACTTGTTCTGAATCTCCACCATCTTCGGCTGCAGCGCCTGCATTCTTGCGCTCGAGGCCGTCGACTTCGTCATGAGCGGCATGACCAGGAGTCGGATGATGATGGTGAGAATGATGACGGCAACACCCCAGTCGCCGCTGAAGTCGGCGAGCCACTGCAGTATCTGCATCAGGAAATTAATAAACCAGTCCCACATGGATTCCTCCGGTTGTCAAAGCTAGGGGACAGGGTCATAGCCGCCTTTGTGAAATGGGTTGCACCGCAGGATTCTTTTAAAGGCGAGCCACGAACCTCTTAGGGCACCGTACTTGCCAATGGCCTCGAGGGCGTATTGGGAGCAAGACGGCTCATAGATGCAAGACGGCGGGAACAGCGGGGAAAGGTACTTTTGGTAGCCCCTTATCAAGGCGAGAAGAACTCTCTTAACCATATGGCAAGCCCTTCTCGCCCGCGCCGTTTTTAGCCGTTAATGCCACAACGCTTGAGAAGGCTACGCAGCGCCTCAGACACCTCGTCCGGAGAGCTTTCGTGCGTCGCCTTCGTCGCAAACAGGATGATTCTTGTGCTTTGGGCTGGCAAACTGCATGCGCGCGCAGCCTCGCGGAGCACCCTCTTGCACCTGTTTCTATAGACCGCGTTGCCCAGTCGCTTAGGTGCGACGAAGGCGACCTTTCCCAAGTCGCCTTCGTTGCACTTTAGAACTGTAGCTCGGACGAGTCTGTGGCTGACTCTCTTCCCGCCAGAAAAGACCTCTTCAAAATCTCTTTTAGATTTGATGGTCTCCATGGCGTGCCTAGACGGTAAGCCTCTTGCGGCCCTTGGCGCGGCGGCGAGAGAGAACGGCGCGGCCACCCTTGGTTGCCATGCGAGCGCGGAAGCCGTGGGTCTTTGCGCGCTTCCTCTTGTTAGGCTGATAAGTACGCTTCATTTTTAAATCCTCCCGAGGATCAACATATAGGACCAATAGCGTCAAGCTACAAGATTGTAGTGAACTGTCAGGCGAAATGTCAATTTCCCTCTGCTAGAGACCACAATTTGCTCCCCAAGGCGAAGGGCGGTGGATGCGCGACCTCCATTCAGGCTATGTTGAATGAAATTCATCGAGCATGATTTCATCGATACTTCAGTGTTATCTGCGGTTTTGTTACTGAATGATGCTATGATTTTTCACCCGATACGAACAACATCCGCCCAAGTTTTGAACATCGTTTCATCTTGTGTTGAAATCTTTCATTCGGATGTTATTCAGATTGAATAGTTTTCAACATGCGTAGATGAATTGTTTAAAACTAAGGAGAAAGGGACGAACATGCCGCGTGACTTCTACCCGTTTGTAGAGAACGCAGACGGCGAGAACGAGGCGCAGGGGACCCCCAAAACCTCCACAGATGGCGATGAATTGAAGGTGAAATACCCCGCACGCATCGCGGTATACGACGACGCGGCCGCAGCGCCGCGCGTAGTGCTCATTGAGCCGAAGGACGTGCGCTCCTACCTTGAGGAGATAACCGCGACGGTGACGAGGCTTTCCAAGGAGCAGGGCGGCAGCATCCCCTTTATGGTGATAAGGGAGATTGTCGAAAACTTCATCCACGCATACTTCCTTGAGCCAACCATCAGCATCCTGGACGGAGGCGAGACAATCAAGTTCTCCGACCAGGGGCCGGGCATCAAGTCCAAGGACCTTGCGCTCGAATACGGGACGACGTCCGCAACCGAGCCCATGAAGCAGTACATTCGTGGCGTGGGAAGCGGCCTGCCTTACGTGCAGCAGTACATGACGGACCGCGGCGGATCGCTCACCATCGAGGACAACATTTCCGGCGGCACCATAGTCACGATATCCAACGTGATTCAGGACGAACAGCCCCTGGCCGACCAGCCCGTGGATAACCAGGCCTTTGGCATGGGAGGCATTCAGAGGCAGGGTGCCATGGGCATGCAGGCCGCCCCTGCCGCGCAGGGCGGCGGGATGCCGGCGGCGATGCCCGGAATGACCGGCACAGTGCCACAGGGTATCGGCATGCAGCAGTACGGCGCGATGCCCTACGGCCAGGCGGCCTATCCGCAGGGGGGATTCGCGCCGGGATGGCCGCAGTACCAGCAGATGCCCATGCAACAGGGCCTGCCATACCAGCAGCAGGGACAATATCAGCCATACATGCAGCCCCAGCAGACTATGCCAGCCCCGCAGCTCGCGGCCTTCTCGCTCAGCGAAAGGGATGTGAGCGTGCTTTCGTACCTCAAGGCGAACCCGACAGTTGGCCCGACGGACCTGACGCACGCCTTTGGCAGCTCGCAGCCCACGTGGACGCGCGAGCTGCAGAAGCTCGAGAGGGCGGGCTTTATCAGGAAGAACAAGGGTGCCCAGAAGTATGCCCTGACCGATCTTGGCAGGACGTACGCGCAGCAGCTATAGCCCATTTACGTGCGATAACAACGGAAGCGAATCACGCACCGAGCGCGGGTTCGGCCTGAGAAACGGCGGGCGAGAAGGACTCGACCGGCGCTGAGGGTATGCACGGGCGGTTTTCATCATATAATGGGTGTACTTTTCAACATTGCAGAGGTAAATGGTAGGTATGACTACATCTCAGGAATCGGATGCGATAGCGCTGTGGCAAGACGCGTTGACGCTTCTTGCCGAACGAAACGTTGCGCCCGCGACGCTGGCGATGCTCAGGAGTTGCCAGGCGGTCTCGTTTGACGGCGAGAAGCTGACGGTGTCCACGAACATGGGGTTTGCGCAGCGCAAGATATCCCAGCAGGCACCCATGATCGAGGAATGCCTGGAGCAGGCGGCCTTCCAGCCCGTGGGCTTCGAGGTTATTCTGACGCACGACTCCGTGCGGCGTCCGGTTCAGACGGGTGCGGAGATGTCGCGCGAGGAGGTCGGGCGCATCAACACGACGGCCGCGGCGATGGAGCCCGCACCGGCAGCGGCAAACGTCGCGCCCAAGGACGCGACGGCGGCTATGGTGACCGGCACTTCTCGACCGGAGGCCGCAAAGCAACCGGTGAGCGACTTTAAGAACGAGGTCATCGACCCATCCGACTCGAAGCTCACGTTTGACCGCTTTGTGTCTGGCGAGGAGAACGAGTTTGCGTTCGACGCGGCCAAGCAGGTAGCGAACGGAGGGAACAAGAGCTACAACCCGCTGTTTATATACGGGAAGAGCGGGCTGGGAAAGACCCACCTGCTTCGGGCGATCCAGAACTACATTGCGCAGAACGACCCGTCACGGCTGTGCGTGTACCGCACGGGCACGGAGTTTGTGGACGACTACGTGAACGCGATGAACGTGGGCGACACCCCGGCGAAGGCGGCGTTGTCGCGCAACTACCAGAACGTCGACGTGCTGATTATCGACGACATCCAGAACATGCGTCGCGCGGCGGGCACTATCAGCTTCTTCTTCGAGACGTACAACACTCTCATGTCGCATGGGAAGCAGATCGTGCTTGCGGCGGACCGTTCTCCCTCGCAGCTTGGCATGGGCGACAGCAAGTTTGACGAGCGCGAGACCAGTCGCATGGACTCTGGCGTGACCGTGAGCATACAGGTGCCAGACTACGAGCTAAAGCTGAAGCTCATCAACAGTTTTTACGACACCATGAAGCAGGACGCCGTGAGGGAGCACATCCCCGGCATGACGGGGACGATATCCGAGGCGGACCGGAAGCTCATGGCGGAGAAATCTGGCACGAACATCCGCATCATCGAGGGGTTCGTGCACACCTGTCTGATAACCGCATCGCGCAAGGAGAAGCTGGGCGAGCGGCTCGACCGAGAAGACATCATAAAGATTGCCAACGCCAAATGGCCAACCGGACAGAAGACCATCACGGTCGAACAGATACAGAAGGCGGTCGAGACGTACTACGACGTTTCGCACATGGATTTGGTGGGCTCGAAGCGCAACAAGGAGCTGATGGAGCCAAGACACGTAGCGGTCTGGCTTACGAGAGAGCTTACCGACAACACGCTGGCAGACATCGGCAAGAAGTTTGGCGGGCGCAGCCATGCGACCGTCAAACACAGCATCTTCTGGGTCGATAAGACCCGCAAGGAGGACAGAATCTTCCAAGATAGGATCCAGACGCTGCAAGACGGGATAACCGACAACAGATAGGGTTCGAAAAGCTGGAAGAAATCCTGTAGAGAAGAGTCGAAAAGTGCGGCATCGTTGTAGACGGAGGTTTTCGACATACTGTGAGTGTTAACTGACATAAGGAGAAATGAAGCCGACTGAGTTGCGTTTACATTGCATTTACCTGCGGAGATTCTGACTTTTCAACTTTTCTACAAGCCTTATTATTACCACTACTTCTTTTCTATATATAAGTACCAATAACAATGGAGGGTACCGAATGAAATTCACAGTAAGCCAGTCTGCACTCATGCAAGCCCTCTCTGTGGTAGCAAAGGGAATGGCTTCGAATTCGACCCTCCCCGTTCTTTCAGGCATATATATAAAGGCGGAGGAGGGTGTGCTCGAGTTCCAGACAACAAACCTGGACATCTCGATTAGGCACAGGATCGCCGCTGATGTGGAGGAGCCGGGCGCGACGGTGGCTTCCGGCAAGATATTGACGAACATCGTGAAGACGCTCCCCGATGCAGCCGTGATGTTCGAGGGTGGCGAGAGGGTTCTGACGATTCAATGCGACAAGTCTTCGTTCCGTCTGAACACCCTCGACCCTGCAGATTTTCCCGAGTTTCCGGAGTACGACCTCGACCGGACCGTCGAGCTGCCGAGTGACCTTCTTTCCGAGATGGTGGGAAAGGTCTATAAGGTAACCTCGAAGGACACGTCGCGTCCCATTCTCTCTGGAGTGCTCCTGACCGTGGAGGACAACACGATCAGACTCGTGGCGACTGACTCGTACCGTCTGGCCGTATGCGACTCGAACGTGGAGACGAGCTCCATCCAGGAGGCGTTCGAAACCATCGTTCCTGGCAACACCTTCCACGACGTGCTGTCGCTCCCGTCCATGACGGAGAGGATTACGATCGGCACGACGAACAGCCAAGTCGTGTTTGCGTTTGGCGACACGACGTATGTCTCGCGCAAGATTGACGGGACCTTCCCCAACTACAAGCAGCTTTTGCCACCCAGCTGCAACACATCTGTCAGAATTGATGTGGCGCAGTTCTCCGCGGCGCTCAAGCGCGTGTCGGTCATCGCGCTGACGAACCCGTCCGTTCGCTTCGACATTGATCCGGACGGCAAGATCATGAAGCTTTCCGCAAGCTCGCCCGACCAGGGCGAGTCCACGGAGCTGCTTCCGGTTGAAGTCGAGGGCAACGCCATGACCATAGCGCTGAACTATCACTACGTGTTTGACTGCGTGAACGCCGCGAACGACCAGAAGGAGATCACGCTCGAGCTCCAGAGCACCATGCAGCCGGGCATCTTCAAGTCGTACTCCAAGATCAACTACCTCTACCTGCTGATGCCCGTCAGGATGTAGTCGTGGGACTGCACGTCAAGACCCTTGGCATGCGCGACTGGCGCAACTTTGGCGAGAAGAGCATCGACTTTGCCGACGGCATGACCATCCTTGCGGGGAGGAATGCCGTCGGCAAGACGAATACCGTCGAGGCGCTGCAAATGCTTACTGCCGGCGTCACGTTCAGGAAGGCGAAGCCGTCGCAGCAGGTTCGCGAGGACTGCGGCGCCGCGAAGATATCCGCAAGGCTCGAGGGCGACGGCCGCGTGATAGACGTCTCGTGCGAGGTGGAGGACAAGCGGCGCCGATTCTTCAAGAACGGCAAGAAATGCTCTTCTCAGGACCTTCCCGAGACGCTCATGTCGGTTCTCTTTAATCCCGACGACCTCTCGTTCGTGAAACGCGGCGCCTCGTACCGCCGTGATGAGCTCGATAGCTTCGGGAGGCAGGCGAATCGCGGTTATGCGAAGGTACTTTCCGCCTACCTGCGCTCCGTCGAGCAGAGAAACCGGCTTCTGAAGGAGGACTACCCCGACCTTGCGCTTCTGGATGCGTGGGACGCGTCGGTGTCCCTCGGCGGTGCGACGCTGCTTGCCGCGCGCCTGAGACTTTTTGACAGGCTCAGGCACTACCTTCGGGATATATATCGCGAGATAGCCACCGGGGAGGAGCTTGACTGCCGGTATGTCTCGTCCCTCGGCGAGGACCTGGGCGGGCGCACCCGCGACGAGCTCTGCGACCTCTTTGCAAGGAAGCTGGAAGAGGGCAGACAGGACGACCTACGGCGCCAGCAGACGCTCGTGGGCCCCCAGCGCGACGACATCGCGTTTACCATCGACGGTCGCGACGCGCGCGCGTACGGCTCGCAGGGGCAGCAGCGCTCGATCGTGCTGGCGTGGAAGATGGCCGAGGTGAGGCTGTCGCAGGAGGTTGTGGGGGAGCAGCCGCTGCTGCTTCTGGACGACGTCATGAGCGAGCTGGACGAGGACCGCCGTGACGCGATGACGAGGTTCGTGCAGTCGGGAATACAGACGGTCGTGACGACGACGAACCTGGGTTACTTCCCAGAGGAGCTGCTTTTGGACGCGAAAGTCGTGAGGATAGATGAGTAACCCCAGGCCGCAAGGCAAGTCCAAGAACTACGGCCGCGACTACGTCTTTGACGAGGAGCGCTTCAGGAACGACACGCCCCTCTCGTCCATACTGAGCGGTGCGGTGAGCACGGACATGCGCTCGCACATGACCGAGAACCAGCGAGCCCGTGCAGCGTGGTATGGCGCGAACGGGGACATAGAGCGAAAGCACACGACGGGCGTTTTTCTCGACAAGACCCCCACGAAGAAGGGGAGGGACCCCGTCCTGTGCGTGTATGTGGACTCGCACGTGAGGATGTCTGACTTCAACGCGAACAAGGAGATTTACCTCGCGCGGCTCCACGGCGTTGGGTTGCAGGTGTCTGGCGTCAAGTTCAGGCTTTCCGACGCGCGGCACATGCGCAAGGACGCGGGCGAGAAATACGAGGGCATTGGGAAGAAGCGCGCCTCCGTGAAGCTGCCCAGCCTTTCACAGGAGGAGCGGTGCCGCATCGAGGGCATGACGCGCAATCTTCCGGACGGGATTCGGGCGAAGGCGGAGAGAGCCATTGAGCTCTCGTTCAGAAGAGAACTGCTAGAGAACACGAAGAATCGTACAACGCATCAGAAATAGGCTTACAGCGCCGCTGACGTGATTTTAAGATGGCGCGACATTCCATTTTGTGTTTGGCTCAAACTAAAAGAGACCCCTTGGACTAGAATCGAGGAGTCTCTTTTTATTTCAATATAGAGGGGAAACTGAGTGGCGACAGAAGAAAGCAACTACGGTGGAAGCGAGATTAAGGTCCTCAAGGGTCTCGAAGCCGTCCGCATGCGTCCTGGCATGTACATTGGCACCACGAGTGAGACCGGCCTTCACCACCTGGTGTGGGAGATCGTCGACAACTCTGTGGACGAGGCCATGGCCGGGTATTGCAACAAGATTCTTGTCACGGTCCATCCGGACAACTCCATTACTGTCGTGGACAACGGCCGCGGCATCCCCGTCGACATGCATCCCACCGAGAAGAAGCCGACCCTCGAGGTCGTGCTCACCATCCTGCACGCCGGCGGCAAGTTCGACAACAACGCATACAAGGTGTCCGGCGGCTTGCACGGCGTCGGCGTGTCCGTTGTGAACGCGCTCTCGAAGAAGTTGATTGCGCAGGTAAAGCGCGATGGCAAGATCTATGAGATGCAATTCTCGCGCGGCAAGACCATCGAGAAGATGAAGGAGGTCGGCAAGTCCAAGACGACGGGCACGACCATCACCTTCTGGCCCGACGAGAAGATCTTCGAGACTACCGTCTACAACTTCGACACCCTGAAGAACCACCTGCAAGAGACGGCGTTCCTGAACAAGAACCTGAAGATCGTGCTGACCGACGAGCGCGAGCTCGTTCCGCGCGTGGAGGAGTTCTGCTACGCCGGCGGCATCAACGACTTCGTCAAGTTCCTGAACGGATGGAGTCCCGAGAAGAAGACGTACGAGAAGACCGTGCTTCCCGGCCTGTCAAAGCCCATCTACATCGAGGGCAAGACGGACGAGGACACCCCGCTCGCCAAGAAGGGCGAGGTAGAGGTATCCATGCAGTGGAACACCGGCTACTCCGAGCACGTGATGTCGTTCGCGAACGACATCTACACCGAGGAGGGCGGCATGCACCTGGAGGGCTTCAGGACGGCCCTCACGAAGACGGTGAACGACTACGCCCGCAGCCACAAGCTGCTGAAGGAGAAGGAGGCAAACCTTACCGGAGACGACATCCGCGAGGGTCTGACGGCCGTCATATCCGTCAAGCTTCCCGACCCGCAGTTCGAGGGCCAGACGAAGGCGAAGCTGGGCAGCTCGTACATGAGGACGCTCACGAACAAGATCGTGGCGCGCGGCCTCGCGGACTATCTGGAGGAGCACCCCAAGCAGGCTAAGGAGATCTTCAAGAAGGCCTCCAGCGCCGCTAAGGGACGCCTTGCGGCCCAAAAGGCGCGCCAGGCCACGCGACGCAAGAGCATCCTCGAATCCGCGTCACTTCCCGGCAAGCTTGCGGACTGCTCCGTGCGCGACGCGGCCATGACAGAGCTCTTCATCGTCGAGGGTGACTCGGCAGGCGGCTCCGCAAAGGATGGTCGCCGCCGAGACATCCAGGCAATCCTTCCGCTTCGCGGCAAGATTCTGAACGTCGAGCGCGTGGGCGATCACAGGGCGTTCAACTCCGACACGATCCAGAGCCTGATCACGGCGATCGGCACCGGCGTCACGACGGACGCGGGCGACTTTGACATCAACAAGGCCCGCTACCACAAGATCATCATCATGACCGATGCAGACGTCGACGGCGCGCACATCCGCATCCTGCTGATGACGTTCTTCTACAAGTACATGCGCCCGCTGATCGATGCCGGCTACATCTACAGCGCCTGCCCGCCGATCTTTGGCGTGAAGGTGGGCAAGAAGATCCACTACGTGTACCCAGACGGCAAGACGGCGGAGGAGGCTCTTCTCGCCCAGGCGATCGAGCAGTACGTGCCGCGCGACGCGGAGGGCAAGCAGCGCAAGTACACCGTCCAGCGCTACAAGGGCCTTGGCGAGATGGACCCGCAGCAGCTGGCCGACACGACGATGGACCCGAAGACGCGCATCCTGCAGAGGATCGGCATCGAGGACGCCGCCCGCGCGGAACAGGCGGTCTCGCGGCTGATGGGAACCTCCGTCGAGTACCGCAGGGACTACATCGAGAAGCACGCGAAGGACGCCCGCTTCCTGGACGCGTAGCGGCGCGAGCTTGGTTTTCACGACAGACGAAAGGCACGATAAGTGGCAGATAACAGCAACAGCAACGACGGCCTGGGACAGGGCGGCGACAACGACGTCACCCTGCCCGAGGACCTGCAGCGCCTGCTGGACAGGGCGGAGTCGGACGACTCCGACGCGCCGGTGTACGACCCGGACGCGGAGGACGAGGCCGGAATGGACGACGGCGACCCTGACGAGGATGACGACGTCGAGGACGACGACTCCGACGACCAGCTGCAGATGGGCGATGACAACCGCGGCGCCGGCGACGGCGTGGACGTGCATGGCGGACGCCTGCAGTTCCACGAGTTCGGCCACGAGATGGAGCAGTCGTTCATCGAGTACTCCATGTCGGTCATTACGGCCCGCGCGCTCCCGGATGTGCGCGACGGCCTGAAGCCCGTCCACAGGCGCATCCTGTACGCCATGAACGAGGCGGGCATCTTCCCGAACAAGCCTCACAAGAAGTCGGCGTGGACCGTTGGCGAAGTCATCGGCAAGTATCACCCGCACGGTGACTCCGCCGTGTACGACGCCATGGTCCGCCTGGCACAGTGGTTCAGCATGCGCGTGCCGCTGGTGGACGGCCACGGAAACTTTGGCAACATCGACGGCGACGGCGCCGCGGCAATGCGTTACACCGAGGCGCGCCTTGCCCGTCCGGCTATGGAGCTCTTGCGCGACCTGAACAAGGACACGGTCGACTGGCAGCCAAACTACGACGAGTCGCTGCAGGAGCCCGTGGTCCTGCCGGCACGCTTCCCGAACCTGCTGGTCAACGGCTCGCAGGGCATCGCAGTTGGCATGGCGACGAACATCCCTCCGCATAACCTGCGCGAGACGATCAACGCCGTCTGCATGCTGATCGACAACCCGGATGCCACGGTCGATGAGCTCATGACCGTCATGCCGGGCCCCGACTTCCCGACCGGCGGCCTCATCATGGGCTCCGAGGGCATCAAGCAGGCGTACGAGACCGGCCGCGGCATCATCACCATCCGCGCGAAGGCGCACGTGGAATCCACGAAGGGCGGCCGCAACAAGCTCGTCTTCACCGAGTTCCCGTACGGCGTGAACAAGGGCACCCTGCAGGAGAAGATTGCAGCCCTGGTAAACGAGAAGCGCATCGACGGCATCACCGACATGCGCGACGAGTCCAACCGCAAGGGCCTGCGCCTTGTCCTCATGCTGAAGCAGGGTACGGTCCCCGAGGTCGTTCTCAACAACCTGTACAAGTACTCCGCGCTGCAGAGTTCCTTTGGCATCATCGACCTCGCGCTGGTCGACGGCGTGCCCAGGACGCTCACGCTTCGCGAGATGCTCCAGTACTACATCGACCACCAGGTCGACGTGGTCACCCGTCGCACGAAGTTCGACCTTGCGAAGGCGCGCGCCCGTGCGCACATCCTCGAGGGCCTGCTGCTTGCGCTCGACCACATCGACGAGGTCATCACCATCATCCGTTCCAGCCGCACGGACACGGAGGCGTCCGAGAGGCTCATCAACAGGTTTGGGTTCACCAAGGTCCAGACGACGGCAATCCTCGAGATGCGCCTGCGCCGCCTGACCGGCCTGGAGCGCGATAAGATTCAGGACGAGCTCGACGGCCTGCGCAAGGCCATCGAGTACTACGAGGGGCTCCTTGCGGACCAGAGGAAGATCCTCGAGGTCATCAAGACCGAGATGCAGGAGATTGCCCAGAAGTTTGGCGACAAGCGCCGCACGAAGATCTCTGACGCGCCCGTGGACCTCGACGTAGAGGACCTCATCGCCGAGGAGGACATGGTCGTTACCTTCACGCACTCCGGCTACGTCAAGCGCCTGCCCGTGGCGACGTACCGTTCCCAGAAGCGCGGCGGCAAGGGCGTCCAGGGTCTCTCGCTTAAGGACAACGACTTCGTCGAGGACCTGTTTGTGGCGTCCACCCACGACTACGTGCTGTTCTTCACGAACAAGGGCAAGGTGTACCGCCTGAAGGTGCACGAGCTGCCGCTGGGCAGCCGTCATGCCAGGGGCTCCGCGCTGGTGAACGTGCTGCCGCTTGAGGAGGGCGAGCACCCGACGGCCGTCATTACCACGAGGGAGTTCCCCGCGGACGAGTACCTGCTGTTTGCCACGCGCGGTGGCATGATCAAGAAGACCGCCATGAGCGACTACGACAAGAGTCGCCGCGATGGCATCATCGCGATCAACCTGAAGAAGGGTGACGAGCTGGTCAACGTGAGGAGGGTCAAGCCGGGCGAGAAGGTCATCCTGTGCTCTGACCTGGGTAAGGCCATCCTGTTTGACGAGGCCGAGATTCGCCCGACTGGCCGTGACACCTCTGGCGTCCGAGGCATCACCCTGAAGGACGATGCGAAGATGCTGGGCATGGAGATTACGAACGGCAACGGCGACCTGCTGGTGATCACGGATCGCGGTTACGGCAAGCGCACGCCCGTGTCTGAGTACCCGGAGCACAAGCGCGGAGGCCAGGGTGTGGCCACCATCGCGATGACCGCGAAGAAGGGCAACCTGGTTGCGTGCCGCGTTGTCGGTCCTCAGCACGAGCTGATGATCGTGTCCGAGGAGGGCGTCGTGATTCGCGTGAAGTCGAGCGACATCTCGAGGCTCGGCCGCGCGACCCAGGGCGTGAAGATCATGAACCTGGGCGAGAGCGACAAGATCAGCGCCGTTGCCAGGATGGTTGCGCACAAGAAGAAGGCCGCAAAGGCGAACCCGATGCAGGGCTCCCTCGACCTTGCGGCCGCTGGTGCCAAGGAGGCCGACGACGAGGACCCCGTCGACATCGGTGGCGAGGAGGAGCTGGACGACACGCTGATCGAGGGTGACGAGTAGCAGGTCCGCAACCTCCACGAAAGGCTGGCGCAAGAAAGGCGCCCGGGCGAGAAGAGCTGATCTTCTCGCCCGGGCGTTTTGTCATGTCATGGTGTCATACATGCGCGTGCCGAAGGGCTTCTATGGCGTCTTGACGCTCTTCGCTGCGCTTTGTGCGGCAGTGTGACTTGTTATTTGGCCGGGTTTAGTGTGCGGCGTTGAAATCGTCCGGGGAGAGGCCCTCCACGAAGGCGTGGAACTTCTCGAGCTCTTGCTTCTCCTCGTCCTTCTCGACCGCCGCGAAGTCCGGAAGCGTCGCGGCCTCGAGCACGGACTCCTCTGCAAACAGCGGCGCGTCGACGCGAACGGCGAGCGCGATGGCATCCGACGGGCGAGCGTCCACTTGGATGGAGCGGCCGGAATTGGTCCTGAGAGCCACCTGGGCGAAGAACGTGGTTCCTTCCACGTCTGATATGACAACGTGAGAGACCTTCGCTCCCAGAGCCTCGATGGTCGAGGCCAAAAGATCGTGTGTCATGGGTCGTCCGCCGTGGGCGCCGTCGACTCCCATGGAGATTGCGGTTGCCTCGACCGCGCCGATGCGAATGGGGAGCTGCGTGAAGCTGCCATCCGCGTTGGGCTTCCTGGTCCTGAGTACGATGAGGGACGCGACGGGACCTCCGCCGACCACCACCGTCTGGATGTCCATTCTTACCAAGTGAATCCACCTCTCTTTAGCGTGGATATCTTACCCACAATAAGAAGGGGTGCAAGCACTATTTGGCAAACACCAGATATACACTGCCGTGCCCGACCGTTCCGCGCCTCACTTGAATCGCCGTGCAGAACGAACGAAATGTGGAGGAAAAGAGAAGGAAAAGAAATCTGGGATTGCGGTTGACCTAGGTACCGATGCTGAGTAATATTACTTCTCGCGTTGGGCCCGTAGCTCAGTTGGTCAGAGCGTCCGGCTGATAACCGGGAGGTCACAAGTTCGAACCTTGTCGGGCCCACCACTTTTTCTTGAGAATAATCGCCCCAGCGCTAGCCGAGTCGCCGCTGGGGCGATTATTATCGGGGACGTAGCTCAGCTGGGAGAGCGCGGGCTTTGCAAGCCTGAGGTCGTGGGTTCGATCCCCATCGTCTCCACCATGTATATGAAGCCGCGGGCATTGTCCCGCGGTTTTTTATTAGACGTGTGTCCCGGTTGCCTACATTACGGGTGTCCTTTCCATTGTGGTGCGATGGGTTGTCTACAGCGCACGTTGAGCACCTCCCAAAAGTCCTGCATGTCCTGCGGCAAGCGGAATGCCGCCCCTTATGGGGTCGCCGCCGCGAAGCAGGCAGCGACCCCGCTTGTTGCTCGAGTCATGCTGCGTTGGCCCTTCGGTATCCGACCCTTCAGCGGGCGGACGTAACGCGCGTGTGACCATATGATTCACCTTCCTATGATGCTCTGCGTGGATGGAAAGCGTAGCAAAGGGCTCTTGCGGATGGCTTGCATGCGTCTTGCAGATAACTTTGCGCAGGTAGTCGATATCGTGATGGGCGAGGATTGCGTAGATGGTAAGGAGATGCCTGCTAGCCACGTGGGCACGTTCTTCTCGCTCGCCGCACCGTGCGGTACTTTGCGGCTTGTATCGAAGGAATTGCGGCTGCGCGCCCCGTCGCGGGCAAGCTGTGTTAGAATGCTCAAACAGACGCGGGCATCGCCAAGTGGTAAGGCAATGGCTTCCCAAGCCATCATCCGCGGGTTCGAATCCCGTTGCCCGCTCCATGGATGTCAGACGGGCCCTTCGGGGCCCGTATTTGTTTACGGTCTGCCGCCCGGCTGGGCCAGACCTTGCGGGCGTCTTCCGCCTGCGCCGCAAAACCACAAGAGAAGAGGTGCGAACGTGAGCAAAGGAATGACCTGCGAGGAGTGCACGCTGGCCATAGAGGGCCTGAGCGCCCAGATTGACAAGTATGCGGAGCTGCTTGTGCGCAAGGGGCTTTGCGTGCGAGAAGGGCAGGAGGTCGTGGTACAGGCCCCCGTGGAGTGCGCTGACTTTGCCAGGCGCGTGGTGCGCCTGGCGTATCGCGAGGGTGCCGGTCACGTGACCGTGATTTGGAGCGACGACGTGATGACGCGCCTGGAGTACGAGAACGTCCCTCTGGAGCGCTTCAAGCATACGCCCACCTGGAAGGTGGAGCAGCTGAACTCCCTTGCCGAGGCGGGAGCGTGCTTCCTGTTTATCGAGGGCAGCGACCCGTCCGCGCTTGACGGCATCGATCCCGCGAAGCCGGCGGCCGCGGCGCACGCGCGCAACACGGAGTGCCTGTCGTTCAGGAACGGCATGGACTTTGGCAAGAACGTCTGGTGCATTGCCGGCGCGCCCGTCGAGGCGTGGGCGCAGAAGGTCTTTCCCGATTGCGCGCCGTACGAGGCGGTCTATCGCCTGTGGCTTGCGATCCTGAAGGTCGCCCGCGCGGACGGCCTTGATCCGCAGCTTGACTGGGAGACCCATAACGCGACGTTCGAGAAGAACAAGGGCTTCCTGAACGATATGGCCTTTGACCACCTGCACTACACCTCGAAGAACGGGACCGACCTCACGATTGGCCTGAACGCGAAAGGCATCTGGGAGGGTGGCGCCGGGCGCACCGTGGACGGCACCGTGTTCTTCCCCAACATCCCGACCGAGGAGGTCTTCACCACGCCCGCCCGCACGCGCGTGGACGGCATCGTGTACTCTGCAATGCCTTTGGTGCACGCCGGACAGATCGTGGACGACTTCTGGCTGAGGTTCGAGGGCGGCAAGGTCGTGGAGTACGACGCCGCGCGCGGGCGAGAAGTGCTGCGCCACATTATCGAGACCGATGAGAACGCCGCGTACCTTGGCGAGTGCGCGCTCATATCGAAGCGCACGCCCATCAGACAGTCTGGCCTGCTGTTTTTTGACACCCTGTACGACGAGAACGCCAGCTGTCACCTTGCGCTGGGAACCGGATTCCCGGAGTGCCTGGAGGGCGGCCTGGACATGGACAAGGACGCTCTGCTCGCGAACGGTGTGAACCAGTCCGCCACGCACGTGGACTTCATGATTGGCTCCGACGACCTCAACATCACGGGAGTGAAGTCGTCTGGCGAGGAGGTTTCCGTGTTTTGCAACGGTGCCTGGGCCTGGGAGAGCGAATAGCTGCCTAACGTGATATGATTTCCCGTACGAACACATGAGGGTCGTTAGCTCAGTTGGTAGAGCAGGGGACTTTTAATCCCAAGGTCGTGGGTTCGAGACCCACACGACCCACCACTAAGAACAAGCCCTACACCTGCGAAAATGCGGTGTAGGGCTCTTTTTGTACCTGGCGTTGGCAGAGGGCGGCGGTTTGGCTAACAGGCGTTTCTCGCCTAGGCGGACGCCTCTCTGTTTTGAAGCCCTGGTGCAATCTTTTACATGCAATGATTTGAATAACGATGAGAGCGCCCTTCTGGTGGAGCGTGTGATGCGTGGCTCTTATGGGAAGCGGGTACCCTATGGGCGCGTTTTTGCACGTATCTTGCGTGACAAGCTCGTTCGTGGCAAACGTTATGGAGTTGTGTGGACATTGTTACGAACGTGTCTCGAACCACGATTCTGGGTTGAGCGGCGCGATTTTGACGCTAAAGTCTTTCACCAACACACGCCGCGCTGCAATGGATGCAGCACAACGCATGAAGGAGGGGTTTTATATGGCATTCGCGTTCAACATGATCAACTCCCTCCGACGCCAGGACCGACGTTCCACGCTGCGACGCCAGCGCGCGCTCACTTCGGTCCTAGGGGCATAGCTCAACAAGCCTAAAACTGGACAGTGTAGACGCCTGGCAGAGCCGGGCGTTTTTTGTACCTACGCAACGGTGCAAACAACCGGGGCATGGCCCCGTGGGCATAGCTATCGAAAAATTGGCACATCACACGGTTAATCGCACAGAGGAAGCAGGGGTGTTGAAGATGGCAGCAGAGAAGAACAAGGAAAAGGTCGTCCTGGCGTATTCGGGTGGTCTGGATACCTCCGTCATGGTGAAGTGGCTGCAGCTCGAGAAGAACCTCGACGTCGTCGCGATCTGCGGCAACGTTGGCCAGGACGCACAGGACCTCACCTGGATCGAGAAGAAGGCCCTGGGCATGGGTGCCGTGTACTCCAAGGCGCTTGACATGCGCTCTGAGTACGCCGAGGACTTCCTGACGAAGGCCATCGCGGCAAACGGCATGTACGAGGACACGTATCCGCTGCTATCCGCCCTGTCTCGTCCCCTGATCGTGAAGCACCTGGTGGACATTGCGCACGAGACCGGCGCATCCTACATCTGTCACGGCTGCACCGGCAAGGGCAACGACCAGGTGCGCTTTGAGTCCAGCATCCACGCCCTCGACCCCGAGCTCAAGATCCTGGCGCCCGTGCGCGAGTGGGACCTCCACACCCGCGAGGACGAGATGGAGTGGGCGAAGCAGCACGGCGTGCCCGTTCCCACCACCGCGGCGAAGCCGTACTCCCTGGACGAGAACCTCTGGGGTCGCGCGATCGAGTGCGGCGCCCTTGAGGACCCGTGGAAGGAGGCGCCGGCGGACATCTACACCCTGACGGCCGACCCGATGAGCGCCCCCGACGAGCCCGAGGAGGTTGTCCTTGGCTTCGAGCAGGGCAAGCCGGTCTCGCTGAACGGCAAGAAGATGGACCTGCTGAGCTTGATCATCAAGATGAACAAGATTGCGGGCAAGCACGGCTACGGACGTCTGGACATGATCGAGGACCGTGTGGTGGGCATCAAGAGCCACGAGGTATACGAGTGTCCCGGCTCGCTTGCGATCATCAACATGCACAAGGCCTTGGAGACCATGTGCCTGGATGGCGCGACCCTGCAGTACAAGCACATGATCGACCAGCAGTGGGCGACCACCGTCTACAACGGACTCTGGTACTCTCAGCTGAAGCAGGCCCTGGACGCGTTCTGCGCGGACACCCAGAAGTTCGTGACCGGTCAGGTCAAGGCGAAGTTCTACAAGGGAAGCATGACCGTGACCGGCCGCAAGAGCGCGTACTCGCTGTACGACTACAGCCTGGCGACGTATGGCGAGGGCGACACCTTTGACCGTAGCGCCTCCAAGGGCTTCATCGAGCTGCACACGCTCGCTGCGACCACGTGGTCCAAGACGCAGGGGCCCGCCGCGGAGTACGAGCTGCAGAAGCAGAGCGAGAACGTCCACGTGGCGTAGGGTCGCCGGCGCAGGAAAACGAGAGATTGGATAGGGATGGCACTTTGGTCAGGCCGCTTTGAGCAGGGAGTGAGCGAGTTCACGCAGGAGTTTGGCGCGTCGCTCGAGGACGACAAGAGCATGTACGCGCAAGACATCGCCGGATCCATCGCGCACGCGAAGATGCTTGCCCGACAAGGTGTCATCCCTCAGGAGGACGCGGAGAAGATCGAGGCCGGCCTGCTGAAGATTAAGGGCCAGATTGACGCCGGCACGTTTGAGTGGGACGTGAACGACGAGGACATCCACATGGCCGTGGAGGGCGCCCTCATTCGCGACATTGGTGCGCCGGGCGCGCGCCTGCACACCGGGCGCTCCCGCAACGACCAGGTGGCGACGGACATCAGACTCCTTGCGAAGGACATGCTGCGCGAGCTTGCGAAAGAGAACTGCAAGCTGAGGAAGACCCTGCTTTCGGCGGCCGAGAAGAACTTCGACGTGGTGATGCCGGGCTATACGCACATGCAGCATGCGCAGCCCGTGCTCTTCTCGCATCATCTTCTGGCGTACTTTTGGATGTTCACGCGCGACCTGAAGAGGATCGCGTTTGCCTTTGAGGATGCGGACGCGAACCCCTTGGGCTCGGCTGCGCTTGCGGGCACGACATACCCGCTGGACCGCTTCTATACCACAGAGCTCCTGGGCTTCGACCACCCCATCCCAAACTCGATGGATGCGGTATCCGATCGCGACTACCTGCTCGACCTGCTGTTTGCCTGCAGCGTGAGCATGATGCACCTCTCGCGCCTGTGCGAGGAGATCATCACGTGGTCCACCACGGAGTTTGGCTTCGTCACGCTGAGCGACGAGTACTCCACGGGGTCCTCCATCATGCCGCAGAAGAAGAACCCCGACTTTGCCGAGCTTACGCGCGGCAAGTCTGGGCGCGTTGTTGGCAACCTGGTGGCGCTCCTGGTGACGATGAAGGGGCTGCCGCTTGCGTACAACAAGGACCTGCAGGAGTGCAAGCAGGGGGCCATTGACTCGGCGAAGACCCTGCGCGACTGCATGACCTGCATGGAGGGCATGATCGACACCTGGACCGTACATGCGGACCGGATGCTCGACGAGGCGAAGGCGGGCTTTACGGCCGCGACGGACGTGGCAGACTACCTTGCCAAGAAGGGCATGCCGTTCCGCCGCGCCCACGAGGTAGTGGGCGAGCTGGTGCTGTACTGCGAGAAGCACGGCAAGGGCCTGGAGGACCTGACCCTGGCGGAGTTTCAGGCGGCGAGCGACCTGTTTGGGGAGGACGTCGCGCAGGACCTGGACCCCGCGGGCATTGCCCGCGCACGCAACACCTATGGCGGCACCGGGCACGACGCCGTGCGCGTGCAGCTGGGCGAGGCAAAGGCGCGCCTGCAGTCCGACGAGGCCATGGTGGAGGGCATGTAGCTCTTCTCGCATGGGTAAACTTGCACGTTTCTTGCATGACGGTCTTCTGAGCTTGGGTCGCAGCCGGCCCAGGCTCTTTTTTGCGCGGTAGAATCTTGCGTGTAGGAGCGTCACCAACCTGTTGCCATACGGAGGGAACCCGCATGATTGATCGCTACACTCGTCCCGAGATGGGAAACATCTTCGAGCTCGAGCACAAGTACGAGGTCTGGCAGGAGATCGAGGTCCTGGCGTGCGAGGCTCACGCGGAGCTGGGCGAGAGCGGCATCACCAAGGAGGAGGCCAAGTGGATTCGCGACCACGCGAAGTTCAACAAGGCCGAGGTGGACGAGATCGAGGCCGTTACCAACCACGACGTGATCGCGTTCCTGACGAACATGGGCTCCTATATCGACGCGGACGTGCCCGAGGGCGAGCCGAAGCCCAGCCGTTGGGTCCACTACGGCATGACCAGCTCTGACCTGGGCGACACGGCCCTGTGCTACCAGCTGTGCGAGGCAACGGACATCCTTATCGAGGACTGCCGCAAGCTGGGGGAGATCTGCAAGCGCCGCGCGTTTGAGGAGAAGGACACGCTCTGCGTGGGCCGCACGCACGGCATCCATGCCGAGCCCATGACGTTTGGCATGAAGTTTGGCAGCTGGGCGTGGGAGCTGAAGCGCGACCTCGACAGGCTGAAAGACGCCCGCAAGAACGTGTCGTTTGGCGCAATCTCTGGCGCGGTGGGAACGTACAGCTCCATTGACCCGCGCGTGGAGGAATACGTCTGCAAGCACCTGGGCCTGGTGCACGACCCGCTGTCCACGCAGGTCATCAGCCGCGACCACCACGCGTACCTCGCCGGTGTGCTTGCGACGACGGCCGCCACGTGCGAGCGCATCGCGACCGAGATCAGGAACCTGCAGCGCACGGACACCCTCGAGGCCGAGGAGCCGTTCCGCAAGGGTCAGAAGGGCTCCAGCGCCATGCCGCACAAGCGCAACCCCATCACCGTCGAGAAGGTATGCGGCCTTTCTCGCGTGGTGAAGGCAAACGCGCAGGTTGCCTTCGACAACGTGGCGCTGTGGCACGAGCGCGACATCAGCCACTCCTCCGCGGAGCGCGTGGCGCAGGCGGACAGCTTCATCGCGCTCGACCACATGTTCCAGTGCCTCATCCGCATCGTGGACGGCCTGCAGCTGTATCCCGCGCAGATGATGGCCAACCTCAACAAGACCAGAGGGCTGATCTTCTCGTCCAAGGTCCTTCTGCACCTGGTGGACACCGGCATCACGCGCGAGGACGCCTACAAGATCGTGCAGGAAAACGCCATGGCCACGTGGCACGAGATTCAGCAGTGCGACCCCAACGGCACCACGTTCCGTGCGAAGTTGGAGGCAGACCCGCGCTGTAGCCACCTGACGAAGGAGGAGCTGGACCAGATCTTCGACCCGTGGAGCTTCCTCGGCCGCATCGACGTGGTGTTTGACAGGCTTGAGCAGCTGAGCTTCGAGTAGCCCCTGAGCGTCCGGCACCAGCTCGTTCTCGCGCCGCACGGCGCGCAGCGGGCTGCCGTACGAAAGACAAATGCAAGAACGCCTAGGCGAGAAGACCCGCGACACCAGCCGCGGGTCTTCCTGTGTATGGCGGCCGTGTGCCGCTTGTGCTGGGTATACTTGTGTCCGACAGAGAGGACGGGAATGTTTCACTACGACTTTGTGCCGCGCGGCGTGTGCTCGCGTGCCATCCACCTGGACCTGAGCGATGACGGACGGACCATCGAGGGCGTGAGCTTCGAGGGCGGCTGCGACGGCAACCTGAAGGCCGTCGGCAAGCTGGTGGAGGGTAGGCCCGTGGCGGACGTGGTGGAGCTTCTTGCGGGTAACACCTGTGGCATGCGCCGCACCTCGTGCGCGGACCAGATGACCATTGCCCTGTGCGAGGCTCAGCGCGAGCTTGCGCACGCGCGAGGCTAGTCGAGCCATGTCGGCCGGAGGCGTGAGGCGCGCGCTCACCAGGCGCGGACTCTTCAAGGCGGGTGCGGCCACGGGCGTGGCGGCAGCCGCCATTGGCGTCATGGCGGGCTGCGGGCGCAACACGAAGGACGACGACACCGCCCCGACCGTGGTGAACGACAAGTCCGCGGACTACGTGATCGACCCAAAGACAAACGAGAGCAAGTACAAGTCCGTGGACTTCAAGAAGGAGCCCGTTGCGACGTGGACGATTCCCGTGGGCAACGTGCTGCATCCCGGCGGCGAGACGTGGATTCCCGTCACCTCTGCAGGCAGCTCGGCAACGCCTATGGTGAAGGGCTCCGCGCTTGACATCACGAGCGGAACGCTTTGCGAGGTCGTGAGCAAGACCCACACGTCGCACAACACGAACATGGTGATATACGACGTGCGATGCTCGGACAGCGTCTATGCATGGAGCGAGTTGGACCTGCTCACGCACAAGTGGTACCTGTATGCCGCGGCGTTCTCTGGCGGTGCCCTCGCGGGCGACGTGTCCACGCTCTGGCACGCGAGCAAGGACTACGATCCACCGTTGTTTGCCGTTGCGGGAAAGCGCGTGATTTGGCAGGTCATGCCCTCGACAACGGGCACAAAGGCCGCAAAGAGCTCTTCCTGCTACGTGTGGTCCCTGGGCGATTCCAAGGCGCGGCGTGCCATAGAGTCGCCGGGTCGCTTTGCGACGGAGCCGGCGGTGTCCGACGGCACCGTGACGCTCACACCGCGCGTGCGTGCGGACAAGGGCACGTTTTATGGCATAACCTCGTACAAGCTGAGCGATGACCTATCCGAGCAGGTGGACCAGCTCGTGCTGCCGGCGGGCGTGAAGCCGCTCAATGCGGTGAGCATTGACGACCGCTTTGCGTTCTCCATCGAGGCAAGCTACAGCTCCGGCGGCCTGCTGGGGACCATGGGATCCTACATCGGCAAGCCGGAAGGGCCGTTCGTGGCGCTTTCCCGCGAGCCGTTTGCGCCAATCTGCGGCAAGGATGGCACCTACATCGTGAAGAGTCGCGCGTCGTACTTCGTGATCGATACAGACAAGAGGAAGTACTCCGTGCTGGCGGCGCAAAACCGCTGCGTGGATTACGGGGAGTATCCGGCCTGCGTGGGCTCCACGTCGCAGTTCGTGACCTTCTCGACCATCAAGAACCAGGACACCGGCTACCCCGAATCCGTATCGATCCGAGTATTTTCTCTCTAGTTCCCGCTTTGAGGTGCTCCGTTCTGGAGTATCATTAGTCTGAATCACAAAAAAGGCGCACAATGCACATAACAGCCCCTAGGCAGTAAATGGAGGAGGCCATCTATGGCTTCGGACGAGAAACGCATCCTATTGGTCGAGGACGAGAAGACCATCCGCGACGCCGTCGCGGCATACCTTGAGCGCGAGAACTACATCGTGCGCGGCGTAGGCGACGGCCAGAGCGCCCTGGAGGAGTTCGAGAAGCACTCCTTCGACCTCATCATTCTGGACCTCATGCTCCCGAAGCTCTCTGGCGAGCGCGTATGCCGTGCCATCAGGGAGACCTCTAACGTCCCCATCATCATGCTGACCGCGAAGGGCGAGGTCGAGGACCGCATCATCGGCCTTGAGCTTGGTGCCGACGACTACCTGATCAAGCCCTTCTCGCCCCGCGAGCTCGTGGCACGCGTCCGCGCGCTGCTGCGCCGCGCCCACGCGGAGAGCGAGCCCCAGCTTGAGGTGCTGGACTTTGGCGACCTCGTCATCGACATCTCTGGCCACAAGGTCATGGTCGAGGGCAAGGAGGTTGACCTCACCGCATCCGAGTTTAAGCTGCTCACGACCCTCGCGCGCTACCCGGGCCGCGTCTACACGCGCATGGAGCTGGTCGAGAAGGTCCTGGGCTACGATTTCGAGGGCTACGAGCGTACGATAGACTCCCACGTGAAGAACCTCCGCGCCAAGCTGGGCGACGACCCCCGCAACCCGCGTTGGCTCTACACGGTGCACGGCGTTGGCTACCGCTTCGAGGCGCCTCAGAAGCCCGAGAAGAAGAGTGCGGAATAGCGCCGCAGGCAGGTAAGCGACAAACGTGGCAGACATAGACGCAACCAGGTCATACGACGAGCGTGAGGACGCGGGCGAGAAGAGCGACAGCACGAAGGCCGAGTACTCAACCTTGAAGCGCGCGACGCGCGTTGCCAACCCGACCACGTCCTTCACGAGTCGCATGGCTTTTTTCTTCGCACTGACCGCCGTGATGACGGCAGCCATACTCTCCATCGTGCTTGCGGTGGTGTGGGAGCAGCAGTTCCAGGGCTACACCCGGCAGAACATGCAGCGCCTTGCCCAGCAGACCGCCGACACCCTTGGCACGCAGTACGACAAGGGCGGGGACCGCTGGACCTCGAGCGTCATCGAGTACGCGAAGACCTCGATTTCCGCGTACCCGGACATCAGCATGCAGATACTTGATGCCAACGATGCCCTGGTGTACGACGAGACCGCCGCAAACCGCGCCGCTTCCGGCAAGATGTCCCACGACGCCAAACAGAACCCCGTGCCGTCATCGGCAAACGACATCGTATCGGCCGAGGTGACCGACAGCACGGGCAGGAAGGTAGGCACCGTTCGGCTTTGGGCGTTTGGGTCGGAGGCGCTTATCACGAAGTCCGACGCAGCCTTCAGGCAGAACTCGTACACCGCAATCCTGACGGCCGCGGCCGTCGCGATATTCCTGGCGAGCATCATTGGCTACTGCACCTCTCGCGCCCTGACGCGGCCCATCAAGAAGATAACCGTCACCGCGACGCAGATTAGGAACGGCGACCTGACGGCGCGGACGGGGCTCAAGGGCACGGACGAGATAGGCCAGCTGGGCGAGACGTTCGATGGCATGGCGACGGAGCTGGAGCGCGATATCAAGTTCGAGCACCGCCTGACTAGCGATGTGGCGCACGAGCTGCGCACGCCGCTCATGGCGATGCAGGCGACGGTCGAGGCCATGCAGGACGGGGTGCTACCGGCAGACGACGAGCACCTTGAGACGGTCGCCAGCGAGGTGAGGCGTCTTTCTCGCCTGGTTGATGCGATGCTGCACCTTTCTCGCGTGGAGAACAACGAGAAGTTCAAGATTGAGAAGACCGACATGGTCTTTGTGCTCAAGAGCCTGGTGACGATGCAGCAGCAGCTGTTTGCGGAATGCGACCTACGGCTGCGCTTTGACGACAAGACGCCGAACCACGAGCTCTATGCGGACGTGAACCCCGACCTCATTCGCGAGGCCATCACGAACCTCATGTCCAACGCCATGCGCTACACGCCCGCGGGAGGCTGGGTCGTGGTTAGCATTGGCTACGAGGGCCGCAGCTACATGCAGGTATCCGTAAGGGATACGGGCATAGGCATCGCCAAGGAGGACATCCCGAGGGTGTTCTCGCGCTTTTGGCGCTCAGACGCAAGCCGCGAGCGGGTCTCCGGCGGCCTTGGCGTGGGCCTAGCGCTCACGAAGGAGATCGTCGACAAGCACAACGGCAGCATCTCCGTGGAGTCCGAGCTTGGGAAGGGCACGACGTTCACGTTGCACATACCGCTTGAGCACAAGGCGGGCGGCTCTTCTCGCGAGGAATAGCTCTGTGCATAAACCGGTCTGCGGCGGATGTCGCGCAGACCGGTTTAAATTGCGTGACGTATCGCGGCGCGCTAGGGCCAAAACAGCGAATCCATTACAATGGATGCGCTATGCACGTGCGTTAACTGGACCTCAGTGAGGGGAGACACCTAATGGGAGCCATGGAGCTTCGTCCGGATTCTCACGGCAAGGTTCGCGACATTTACGACTGTGGCGACAGCCTGCTCATGGTCGCGAGCGACCGTATCAGCGCGTTCGACTACATCCTGCCCGACGAGATTCCGTATAAGGGAGAGATTCTCTCCCGCATTTCGGCCTTCTGGTTCAACAGGTTCAAGGACCTGATGCCAAACCACCTGATCACGATGGACGTGAGCGGGTATCCCGAGGAGTACCGGAAGTACGGCGAGTACCTCACGGGTCGCTCCATGCTCGTGAAGAAGGCGAAGACCGTTCCCATCGAGTGCATCGTCCGCGGTTACCTCACCGGATCCGGCAAGAAGACGTATGACCAGGACGGCACCGTCTGCGGCATCAAGCTGCCCGCGGGTCTGACCGAGGCTTCCAAGATCCCCGAGCCGATCTTTACCCCGTCCACCAAGGCCGCCCTTGGAGACCACGACGAGAACATCAGCTTCGAGCGCTGTGCCGAGCTCGTGGGCGAGGACGTTGCGACCCAGCTGCGCGACGCATCCCTGAAGCTGTACACCGCGGCTGCGGAATATGCCCAGACGCGTGGCATCATCATCGCGGACACAAAGTTCGAGTTCGGCTTCATCGACGGCAAGTTGACCCTGATCGACGAGGCACTCACGCCCGACTCGAGCCGCTTCTGGCCCGCGGACGGCTACGAGCCCGGCAAGGTCCAGCCCAGCTACGACAAGCAGTACGTGCGTGACTGGCTGAAGGCGAACTGGGACATGACCGGCGAGCCGCCCCACCTGCCCGAAGAGGTCGTCAAGGGTACCTCGGAGCGCTATCAGGAGGCCTTCGAGATCATCACCGGCGAGAAGTTCACACCCATGAAGGAGTCAAATGTCTCTGCGTGAAACCATTAATGCTGCCAAGAGGGAGGCGCAGGAGGCAAACGCGCCCCTCGCAAAGAAGGACGAGAAGGACGCGACCGACGAAGACGAGCGCTCGGGCTTCTCGAAGCGCTCCGTCACGCGTGCGAAGCCTGCGCGCGAGGCTGCGTCGGGCGTGCGCGTTGTAGGCGCGTCCGGAAGCAGTCGCAAGTCCTCCGGCTCTGGCAAGGCGCCGGTCGAGATGACGAAGGACGAGAAGAAGCGCGCTCGTCGCGAGCGTCGCGATGAGGCAGACCGCCGTGCGTCTGCCTCGCAGATCGTCCTGAAGCAGATTCCGGGCTACAAGAGGTCCCAGCACGTCTGGTGGGGACTGCTCGGCACGGGTTTTGTGTGCACCATCATCTCGTGGCTGCTGCCGAACCTCTTCCCCCAGCAGGTGAACGAAGGGACGACCCCCATGGGCGTCGCGGTATTCATCATGCTGGTCGCGGCGTACGCCCTCATCATCTCTGCGTTCGTGTACGATTGGCGCGTCGTGCGACCCATGAGAAAGAAGGCCGAGGCCACCACGGGTGCCATGACCAACAAGAAGGTCACGAAGGTGCTCCGCGGCGAGGCAAACGAGATCGCCCGAGAGCAGGCCGAGCGTGACGAGGCCAAGGCTGCACGTCGTGCGAAGCGCTCGAGCAGGCACGAGCAGCACAAGTAAAACTCTCGGCCTCATATCGTCCAGAAGATGATAGAATGGTCGAACACGGCCCCGTAGCTCAGGGGATAGAGCACAGGTTTCCTAAACCTGGTGTCGTTGGTTCGAATCCGACCGGGGTCACCATGAAAAGACAGGTCAGCGGCTTAGGTCGCTGGCCTTTTTTCATGAGAGGGCAAGATCGTGGCGTGCACTTTGCGATGTGCTTCCATGGCATGCTGCCGTAAGCAATGTTCGCCTATAAAAAGGCCCGCGGGCGAGAAGAACCGCTCTTCTCGCCCGCGGGCATCATCCTATGCTCGAGGTGCCTGCCTCTATTGTCCGCCGGCGGTAGGGTCCTTCGTGGTGCCGGTGTTAGTCGTGGTCGTGCCGCCTGTGTTGTTGCCGCTCGTCGCGGGGTCGGGACCGTTGGAGATCACGAGGGTGATCGTGGCTCCGCTCTTGGCGCTGGTGGCCGACTGCGAGATGACGGTGCCCTGTGCGACGCTGGAGCTGTACTGGTAGGTGAGGTTGTACTTGAAGCCCTCGGCATCCAGCGCACCCTTTGCGTCATCTGCAGTGGAGCCCACGACATTGGGCACAGAGACCGTCTTCGCGCCGTTGGAGACGTAAATCGTGACCGTGGTGCCCTTGTCGGCGCTGCCGGTGGGGGACTGGTCGTACACGTAGCCCTTCTGGACGGTGTCACTGTCGCCGTAGCTTATGCTGACCTCGAAGCCCGCGTCCTTGAGCGCGGACGTTGCGGAGTTAGCGTCCTGTCCCACGACGCTGGGCACGTCCACGGACTCCTTGCCCTTGGACAGCTGGTAGGTTATGGTGTCGCCTGCCTTGGCCTCGGAGCCGCCCGCAGGGGACTGCTTCGCGATCATGCCAACCGCGACGTTCTCGTCGTACACGGAGTCGCCGGCCTGTCCCACAAGGCCCACCTTCGCAAGCGCCTTGTCAGCCTGAGACGGGCTCATTCCCGTGAGGTCCGGAACCTTTACCGATGCTGCGGGCTCCTTGCCCTTGGAGATGACCAAGTTGATCTTCGTGCCCTTGGCAACCATGCGGCCGGAATCAGGGTCCTGGTCCATGACCACGCCCTTCTCGACCGTGCTGGAATACTGCTCCTTGACAGAGCCCTTCTTAAAGAACTCGGACTCGTCAATCGCCTTGAGGGCGTCCGCCTCAGTCATGCTGAGGTAGTTGGGCACCTCGCGCTTCTGGTTGCTGGGATTGACGAGCGAGTAGACGCCCACGATTGCCGCGATGAGGGCGATAACGCCGATTATCGAGAAGAGCGCGACGCGCCGCTTGTGCTTCTTCATGGCAGCGTCGGCTTCCTGCTGGGCCTTCTGCGTAGCGGTCTGTGGCTTGATGTGCTCTGCGGTGTCGATGCGTGGCAGGCTCTGGGTACTGGTTGCGCCGATTGGCGCGATGGCGGGCACCACGGGGTTTGCGGGCAGGACCTCGGTTGCGTTGTTCACGGCCGCAAGGCGGCCCGCCAGGTAGTCACGCAGGACGTGGTACAGCTCATCCGCGGTCTGGAAACGGTCCTTCGGGTCCTTCTGCATGCACTTGAGAATGATGCTCTCCAGCGCGGAGTCGACGGCGGGGTTCACGGCCGTCGGCGGCACGGGCTGCTCGTTCACCTGCTTGAGTGCGACGGAGATGGCGTCGTCGCCGTCGAAGGGGACGCGTCCGGTCGCGGCCTCGTACATGACGATGCCGAGCGAGTAGATGTCGGTCGTGGGACCAAGCTCCTTGCCCTGCGTCTGCTCGGGCGAGACGTAGTGAGCGGTGCCCAGGACCGAGTTGTCCGTGGTCAGATGGCTGTTCTTCGCGCGCGCGATGCCGAAGTCCATCACCTTGATGTTGCCGTCAGGCTGCACCATGATGTTCTGCGGCTTGATGTCGCGGTGAATGATGTCGTGGCGGTGCGCGACGGAGAGGGCCTGTGCGATCTGGCTGCCGATCTGGGCTACCTTCTTGCTGTCAAGCGCACCGTGCTTGCGTATGCCACTCTTGAGGTCGGTGCCGCGCAGGTACTCCATGACGATGTAGTAGGTGTCGCCATCCTTGCCCCAGTCGTACACAGAGACGATGTACGGACTCTGCAGCGCGGCGGCTGCCTGGGCCTCCTGCTTGAATCGTGCGGCAAAGGAGGGGTCGGCCGCATACTGGGGCAGCATCGTCTTGATGGCGACGGTTCGCCCCAACACCTCGTCCAGACCGCGGTAGACAATCGCCATGCCGCCGGTGCCGATTCTGTCCTGCACGGTGTAGCGCCCGCCAAGAACTCTTTCTGCCATCGTCACTCCGTCTCATCCTCAAAAGCCGCGCGCTCGTGCGGCGTTCAACATACTTTATCTACCCACGGCCACCGCGTTGCCATGTGGGAACTCGATACTATACGCCGGCTCCCATAGCCTGGACGCGCAGACACGTGGCAAGCACCTTACCTGCAACTCCGGCCGCGACGCCAACCATCCTCTCGCCCTCGGAGCCCTCGATGCAGACCGAGATCGCCACCGTGGGCTGGTCATAGGGAGCAAAACCAATAAACAGGGAGTTTGCCGCGTTCGAGCTCACCTCTGCGGTGCCGGTCTTGCCCGCGACCTTCACGCCCGAGACCTGCGCGCCCATGCCGGTGCCGTCGTTCACGACGTCCAGCATCGCCTCGCCGATCTGCTGTGCCGTCTGGGCGGAAACCGCCTGTCCCAGCGACTTGGGCTTTGTGGTGGAGCTGGTCGCGCCCTCGGGGGTCAGTATGTGATCGACGACGTAGGGGTTCATGACAACGCCCTTGTTCGCGATGGCTGCGGCCACGACGGCGTTTTGCATGACCGTGGTCTGCGGACCCGCGGGGCTGGAGTGCTGACCGACGGGCTGACCGACGGCGGACCATGCGGTCTCCCACTCGGTCATCTGCGAGGGGTCCGGCATGAGCGACGCCACGGTGGAGAAGTCCTGGCCAAGCTTCTGGCCATAGCCGAACGCGTCGGAGTAGCTCACGAGCTTGCTGGCACCCACCTGCTGGCCCAGCTGGCCAAACACCGTGTTGACGGAGTAAGTGAGCGCCTGCTTGAGGGAGAGCGAGCTCCATGCCTCGTTGTCAATGTTCGTGACCTTTGCGCCGCCGATCTCGAGGGATGCGGGTGCGCGGTAGGTGCTGTCGAGCGTCGCCATGCCGGAGTCGAGCGCCGCCGAAAGGCTCACGACCTTGAACGTGGAGCCCGGGGTGTACAGCGTTTGGGTCGTGCGGTCCACCAGGCTGGCGTTGTTTCCGGATATTGCCGAACCGATGTCGTTGTAGTCGAACGACGGGTTGGACGCCTTTGCGAGTACGGCCCCGGTAGAGGGGTTCAGCACGACGATGGCGCCGCGGTGACCCTGAAGTGCCTGTTCGGCCGCCTTTTGCATCTGGGAGTTGATGGTGAGCACGACGGAGGAGCCCGGGGTCTCGATGCCGGCCATTGCGTTGATGGCACTTGACCAGGTGGAGTAGTCCGAGTGGCCCGTGAGCGTCTGGTTCATGGTCGCCTCGATCCCGCTGGCGCCGTACTGGGAGGAGAGGTAGCCAACGGTGTGCGTGGCGACATTGCCCTGCGGATACGTGCGCGCATACGTGCCGTCGGGCTGCTTGACGGACTCCGCGAGCGTTGCGCCGTCCGCCGCGATGATGGCGCCGCGCTGAACCTTTGCGCTCTTGGCTATGGTGTGGTTGTTGTTCGGAAGCGTCTGGTAGTAGTCGGCCTTGAAGACCTGGATGTAGGTGAGGTTGGCTACCAACAGGGCAAACATCATCGTGAACACGGTCACGAGCGACACGAGCCTGTTGCCAAGGGCAACGCGGCCAAGGACTCCGGACTCTGGGGTGTCAAGCCCACGGCTCGCGCGTGCATGGGCACCGTGCACCACGGAGGCCATGGCCTTCTCGACCTGAGTCTGCGAACCAACGCTGCCGGAGCCCTGCTCGATCTGGGCTTCGCGGCCCGTCCCCTCGTCGCCGGCCTTAAGCAAAAGCCCGACGATGATGAAGCTGGCCAGAAGCGAGCTGCCGCCCTGGCTCATGAACGGGAGCGTGACGCCCGTGAGCGGCAGCAGCTTGGTGACGCCGCCCACGATGAGAAACGCCTGTACCGCGATTGCGGCCGTGAGGCCTACCGCGGTGAACGCGGAGATGTCGGACTTTGCGCGCGCGGCCGTGGCCAGTCCGCGTACGGCGAGCAGCATGTAGCAGATGAGCACGGCGGATGCGCCGAGGAGGCCCATCTCTTCTCCGATGGCCGAGAAGATGAAGTCGGACTCGACGACGGGAATGAGCTTGGGAAGGCCCTTGCCGATGCCGGAGCCCACGAGCCCGCCGTCCGCGAGCGAGTACAGCGACTGCACGATCTGCAGACCCTTGCCGGACGGGTCCTTGAACGGGTTGAGCCAGATCTGGACACGCGTCTGGACGTGGCCGAAGAAGTGGTAGCAGAACACGCCGCCTATTGCCAGAAGCAGGATGGACACGAGCACATACCCCACGCGGCCGGTGCAGACGTACAGCATGATCACGAAGAACGTGAAGAAGAGAAGCGCGCTGCCCAGGTCACGCTCGAACACCACGACCAGAAGGGACATGCCCCACATGAGCAGCATCGGCGCGAGCATGCGCGGACGCGGCAGGTCGAGCGGGCCTGCCTTAATGGCGGACGCCGAGAGCATCTCGCGGTTCTCTGCAAGGTAGGCCGCGAGGAACAGAACGATGAGGATCTTCGCGAGCTCGCCGGGCTGGAATGAGAGTGGTCCCAGGACGATCCAGAGCTTGGAGCCTCCGCGCGACGTTCCTATGAGCATGGGCAAGAGCAACAGTGCGACGCCGACGATGCCCATGGTGAACTTGTACTGAGCCAAGGCCTCGATGCTGGGCACGAGCACCAGCACGGCGATCATGGCTGCGACGGAAAGGAACAGCCAGGTGACCTGGCCTATGGCGAGTGTGGGAGCGAGCCTCGTGACGAACGCGATGCCGATGCCAGAGAGCAGGAAGACAAGTGGAAGGATGGCCGGGTCGGCCTCGGGAGCAAAGCGACGCGTGGCGAAGTGAGCGACGCCGAATGCCGCAAACAGCCCAATGGGGACCGCAAGTGACGAGAAACTCAGTGCGACCTTCGCGTTCAGCAGATACATTGCGTACAGAAGGATGACGGGGACGGCGGCCGCTATCAGCAGGCCAAGCTCCGTGTTCCTGCGCGTGTTGATTGCCATTGGCATCGTGACTACTCACCTCCGGACGCTGTCGCGCCGGCCGACTGCGACGAGTCGCTCGCGCCCTGGTCCGAATCCGACTTTGCCTTTGCCTTGTCTGCCGTGATTGCCGCGTCCGTCTTGTCCGTGTCGATCTGGTCGCGGTAGCTTTCGACGGTATCGAGCGCCGCCTGCTCGGAATCGACGGCGACGCCTTTCTTCAGGCTTTGCTGGATGGCGGCGGGCAAGTCGCTCACCTGTACGGACGACGTGTCGACCAAGTGTCCCAGGT